>CAZWXR010000023.1:0-18450 GCA_964637985.1 uncultured Candidatus Poseidoniales archaeon | reverse complement strand
CTTCAATTGCCAAAATAAATGCTTTCATCGAGGATTGAATATCCCACTCATCTGAGTCAGTCATGGTTGAAGGTTGTGGCATGATGATAAAGTTATTTCGTCATGGATTCTTTGTTCGACATTACACAATAAAAGATGAAATCTCGATGTTTTGGTTATTCTTCAATAAAAACATAAAACCAATCCACCAATTCTCTTCATATGACCAAGAACGAACATCTCATAGATGCGTGGTCAAAATTGAAATTGTATTGGGAGATTTCGAGCCAAGATGAAAACCTATCTTCAAAACCAATCTACAGTTTCTTACGTTTAACACTTGCACCATTTCTTCGAACAATGCTCCGTCTTCGATTCAGAGGTTTAGATCACATTCCTCGAAAAGGGGCTACGATTCTTGCAGCAAATCACTTATCTCATGTTGACCCAATTATCGTAATTGCTTCCTCAAGAAGAACGACGCACTATCTTGCAAAAGATGGTCATTTTTCGAATCCAATCACACGTTTTGTTATGACTGCGACAGGCCAAATCGAAACAAAAAGAGAGAGCGGAGGTGCTGATGCATTATCAAGTGCAGCCACCGTTTTATCGAATAACCGTGCTCTTGGAATATTCCCTGAAGGAACACGGTCTCGAAAAACTGAGCCACCGTTCTTGTTGGAAGGGAAAACCGGTGTAGCAAGGTTATCCGCAGCTTTTCCGTATGCCAATGTTGTTCCAATTGCATTGAATGGAACAAGGAATGTCATGGCCCCGAAATTGCATAAATTTCCTCGTTTTTGGCGGCCAGTGCATGTTCGGGCTGGGCAATCAATCACCTGGATTGAATGGTTGGGCCATAGCGAAGGAGGAAATCATACCATTGAAAGTTTACATCACCTAGCATCGAAGTCACCAGAAGAAATCAAATCTGAACTCGCAAAGATGTATCGTTTGTTCACCAATCAATTAATGGGGTCTCTCCAGCAACTTGGAGCACCGTGACGAAAAATTTCCATTGAAATTATCAAAAGCCGCCTTGAGTTCCTTTCATGTTGGGCTAGAGCATGCGAACATACCTTGACTTGATTCAGCACATTATCGATCACGGTGTGAAGAAAGAAGATAGAACAGGGACCGGAACGATTTCTGTCTTTGGGTATCAAATGCGATATGATTTGAGGGAGGGTTTTCCCCTTGTCACCACAAAGAAAACCCACATGAAATCAATTGTTCATGAATTGCTTTGGTTTCTCAAAGGAGAAACGAATGTTCAGTATTTGCAGGAAAATGGCGTACGCATTTGGAATGAATGGGCAGATGATGATGGGAATTTAGGACCCGTGTATGGAAAACAATGGCGGACATGGGCTTCGACTTCCGGTGAAGTTATCGACCAAATCCGGGATGCAATTCAAATGATTCAAGAAAGCCCAAACAGCCGAAGAATCATTGTTTCGGCATGGAATGTTGGTGAATTGAAACAAATGGCTCTCATGCCTTGCCATGCTTTTTTCCAATTTTATGTTGCAGATGGTCACCTGAGTTGCCAACTTTATCAACGAAGTGCTGACGTTTTTCTTGGTGTTCCATTTAACATCGCATCGTATGCATTACTCACACATATGATGGCTCAAATTTGTGGACTTAAAGCAGGAGAATTTGTTCACACACTCGGTGATGCTCATTTATACCTGAACCATTTAGAGCAAGCAAAACTTCAACTCGAACGAGAGCCGTATCCATTGCCTAAATTGCGATTAAACATGGACATTGACGACATTGATGACTTCACCTATGAAGATATTGAAATCCTTGATTATCAACACCACCCCCACATATCAGCACCAATTTCAGTTTAAGGGATGAATATGCTTACACTCATCTTCGCATGCGACGAAGAAAACGCCATCGGAAAAGATGGTGATTTGCCTTGGAAACAGTCATCTGACTTACAACATTTCAAGCGATTGACATTAAACAAAACAATTGTCATGGGTAGGAAAACCTGGGATAGTTTACCAGGAAAACTCCCCAACCGCACACATCTTGTGATGTCCCGTAGCCCACGGGACGATGTTCAAGTTGTTTCTCAAGAGGATGTGATGCAACGAGCAGAAGACGAGAACATCATCATCATTGGCGGAGGAGAAATCTATAGAATGTTTATCGATGACGCAAAAGAAATCTTCAGAACCATCATCCACACTAGAGTTGATCAACCAGATACGTACGCTCCCGACCCTGTCGACTTCGGGTACCACCTCTTGAGTTCTACATTTCAACAAGCAACCGAACGCGACATGTTTGACATGACGTTTGAGCATTGGCTACGGTGATTCGGGCTTGTATTCTGTCACTCGAACGCCTAATCTTCCAGTCAAGGCATCTCTTTGCATAATTCGTTCGTATTTCTTTTCGAACGCTGCTTTGAGATCGACCTCCATTGCAAGACTATGCCCCATGAGGAGAATGAGGACATCTGCCATCTCCTCAGCACATTCTACGAGGGGCTTCCCTTTTGTGATGGCGGCTGCAAGTTCACCTAACTCTTCGATGGTTAGGGCCAATCTGTAGCCCATATCATGCCCGTTCTTTGAGGCAAAATCATGTTTGTCGTGGAAAATTGCTACTTTTCGCATCATTCGTTCCCATTCATTCTCTGGGCTGTGCTCAATCCATTGCTCAACAGATTTCCCTTCCATGTCTCGAACAATACAAACAGCAACATCAAGATTGCTTTAACGATTCATGAGAAATGCAAGTGAGGACCATATGGTATCTAGATGCTTATTTGCCTCTTTTGATACCTCTTCATGGTTTAATTGTGCTTTTTGGTTACCTGGCATCCGACCTGCAGCCCAATTGGAACTGATGAGAATGGCTGCGTATGGAAGTTCAACTTCTGCACATAATTTTGCTTCCCTCGGCATAGTCATCCCCACGACATCTCCACCCAGCGTTTCAATCGCTTGAATTTCAGCTGGCGTCTCAAACTGCGGACCTTGTGTGAGCCAATAGGTGAATCGGAGTTGTTCCTCGGAAGCAATACCCTGGGCAGAACGAAGATGCTCTTCTAACTGCGAATTGAGTGATTCATCAAATGGTGTCGTCATTGAAGTGAATTTAGAGGTAGAATCATGAAACGACATAGCAACACCTGTAAAATCAATGTATTGCTCAGTAATGCCAATTCTTCCGGGTATGAATGCGGGGTGGATGGCTCCAACAGAGCAAACGGAAACCAAAGCATCGACCTTAGAATGCAATATAGCCCAAATATTTGCCTTATGTTCAATCATATGAGGCTGGCGATTTGCCTTGCCATCATGGTGATGTCGTTGAAGAAAAACCAGAGTTTTGATTCCATGTGGTGTTGAAAATTCTTGCACGTTGAGAGGCACTGTGCCATATGGCGTTTCACATTGGATTTGTTCACTCGAGATGACCTCGAATCCATAGGCTTTGAGTGGTTGGTCTTGACCTGACAAGGTAACGAGACCCGTTCCTCCTATCAATCCAAGCCTGTCCATGGATTACCGATGGGGCTTAGGTTGTCAAGTTTATTCTTGCAATCGGGCAATTAATTCGTCTTTCTTGCCGCTAACAGGTTTACCTGCAGCCTTGAGTAGGTCCTTGAGTTCGGCCACGGTCATTGAGGAATAATCAACAGACGCTGAAACGACGGCAGCTTCTTCGGTGACCTCTTCATTCGAATCATCATCGTTCTCAGGCTCAGGCACAGCTTCGGATTCCATTTCAGCAGATTCATCGGAAGCGTCTACTTCGGACTCATCTTCTTCAGATTCTTCGCTATCCAAGGCTTCTTCCTCCATTGCTTGTGCAAGAAGTGCTGCTTTCTTCGCTTTCATTTCAGATGCTACTCTTGCTTCTTCAGCATGAATTTCATCAAGGGTTGGACCTTTATCGACCACGACACCTTCTTGGAGCAATTGACTCTTGCGTATGGCCACAGATCGAAGAGGATAGATGGTTTTTGCAACCTTCTCAATCTCTTCTTCCAATTTACCATTCATTATGCCTTCTTGGAGTTGTGCAAAAGTGTTTTTTGCACTGTAACCGAGAATAATTTCTCTACACTTGAGTCGAAGGGCGTGCTTGATTGAGGTTTGGACTCGTTGCTGAGTGATGATGAGTGGTTTTAGTCGAACCAGGTACCCATCGTTGGTGACGACATCAACAACGTCCTCAATCTTCCCACGGTATCTCCTAATTTGTCGTCGAACGTGGTCAGATTGATGCTCATGGCCGATAAACATAGTGAGTGCGTCTTGACCAACACATTCTGTGACCTTGAATTTCAATAGCACGTGTAATTTAGTGAAATCACCGCTAAACTCTTGTTGTGTGAGCGTATAGATTCTACCGAGAATGAATTCGTCGGATTCACCGAGTGTTTCGCCAATTTTCTTGAAATCCCATGGATGTCGAGGTGCTCGAATAGTGTACCATCGCTTGTTCTTCCACTTGTCTCTTTGTTTTCTTGCTGCTGCACGTGCTTTCGCTGATACTTTATTGGCCATGACAATCACTCAGTAAGTCCTATGGGGGCTACCCCACTAGCAGATTGCCGACAGACATCTTCTATTTGAAGAAAGCCCTTCACCACAAGAGCGTCGTGCAACAGATTCAAAATTGAGTCTCTTGTGGTCAGGGTATGTCATTCCACCGAGTGAACATTCGCACGAGTGTGAGTTCACTGATGGATGAAAAGGTCACAAAACAGTCACTTGAATGGTTACTTGGTACAGATACCGAGTTGGTTCAAGACCGAACAACATCCTATCACGGTGCCATTTTATACGTTCTTTCAGCAGAATTGAAAAGAAAAAAAGACATTTTGAACTTCTTTTCATTGATCAAACCTATTTTTGACGAAAAATTCCTTCAAGGGCTTGACCAAAGGATAGATGATGCACATGTTGTTCATTTCCGCCTAGATGCAGATGCTCTCATTGAGAAAAAAGTTGCTTTGCACAGTGTGAAGGAACATCATGTCATCAAATGTGAAGCAAAACTCGAGGTGTATCCCCACCAAACACCAATCAGTATATTTCATAATTACATGAATACAATTTGAACCCTTCTTGTGAACCTATGAAAAGCAAGCATTGATGTATGATTACACTTCCCGAAGTTTGAGGAAGAATCATGCCACATGTAGTTACATCACCTTGCGTTAATCATAAATATCAAGAATGCGTTGCTGTATGTCCAGTTGAAGCATTTCGTGAACTTGACACCTACCTTGTCATCGACCCTGACGAATGTATCGATTGTGGTGCATGCATTCCAGAATGCCCAGTCGATGCAATCTTCGCAGACACCGATGTTCCTGCAGATGAAGAAGAATGGATTGATAGAAACGCATCAGAAGCAGCAGACGCTCCAATCGCTGAAGGAGATTCACCGGTATTAGCCGATGACTAAGTTTTCAAGACACCTACGACCATAAATCGAAGGGTGTTCTAACATAATGAGAGATGAGATGATGCCAGAATTCGAACAATTTCGAAAAGGAAGTGACTTGCTCAAGAGAGGCTTTGCTCGAATGCAGCAAGGTGGTGTCATCATGGATGTTGTCGACCCAGAGCAAGCTGCTGTTGCCGAGGATGCTGGTGCCGTTGCCGTCATGGCTCTTGAACGAGTTCCTGCGGACATACGTAAGGCAGGCGGTGTGGCAAGAATGAGCCACCCTGATATGATTCAAGGCATCATTGATACAACTTCAATTCCAGTCATGGCCAAAGCAAGAATCGGTCACGAATCCGAGGCGAGAATTCTTGAATCGATGGGTGTTGATATGATTGACGAATCAGAAGTTCTCACTCCAGCTGACCCTTTCTTTCATATTAACAAAAAAGACTTCGACATTCCCTTCGTCTGCGGAGCAACCCACCTTGGTGAAGCGGTTCGAAGAATCTACGAAGGTGCTGCAATGATTCGAACAAAAGGTGAAGCAGGAACTGGTAATGTGGTCGCTGCAGTTACTCATGCACGCATCATCGACCAAGAGGTTCAACAAATTCAGTCACTTGATGACGATGGACTTGATATCGCAACGGGTCAAATAATGCAACGATTTGAAGTCCTGGCAAAACATTCTGATCTACCCGGCACACATATGATGAGTCCATTTGGACCAATCGATGATGAAATGTCGAAAGAGGTACGAACAATCTTAGACGAAGTTCATTCTATGGGGAGACTACCTGTTGTGACATTCTCGGCAGGAGGGATTGCTACACCTGCCGATGCAGCACTCATGATGAACATGGGTATGGATGGCGTGTTTGTCGGTTCGGGTATTTTCAAGTCAAGCGACCCTAAAACAATGGCAGACGCAATTGTTCTAGCAACTGCTCATTACAATGATGCAAGGAAAGTAGCTGAAGCCATGGCAATGATGCAAGGCGACCCAATGCGTGGTGATGAACTTGAAACTCTTGAGGTTCGATTGGAAGAACGTGGTTGGTAATCAACTGAGTGGGTCAGATATGCCTACTTCACCGAGTGTCCACTTTAGTGTTTTAACAACACCTTCAAGCGCTTTGTGATTTCTTGCGGCTTCCTTCATACCTTCGCCATCTTTTTCACGTTTACAAGCATCGTACCATTCTTTCCATTGATGCATTTTTTCTTCTGCCCTCTCGAGCATTGCCTCAATCTCTTCCCAAGTTCTATCGTAACGTCGTTGTGCAGACATAGTGGTCATTCTCGGCCGTTTGCCGATGTTTTATTATTGTAACGATGTCGTTCTCAAAAATTCAACTTGGTATCCGTTTATTTTCAAGATGGGAACCATTTGGAATTGTGACATCATCACCCACAATGCAATTAATGAGTTGAACGCCATCTTCTATTGTACAACTTTCGCCAATAATAGATGAGTCAAGACCACAATCCGAGCCAAGTGTACTTCCTTTCATGACGTACGAATTTTTGAGGGTGGCTCCTTGCCCTATACGACAATCTTCGTCGACAAAAGAATCATTGTGTAGCGATGGAGCTGTTGAACGTTGGAAAGAATTTGAATGATTATATTCCCCTACATGTAGAGGGAACGGCAAAAAATGTTGATTTTGCAACAGAGCACTTTGGGCGTTGAGCAATTCTTGTGGATGGCCAACATCAAACCACAGCCCTTGAACTTTTTTGGCATACATTGGCCAACCCATCTCAAGCAAAAGAGGGAATAGTTCCTTGCTAAAATCAAATTTTGTGTTTTCAGGTATATGGTCAAACACTTCTGGTTCGATGATGTATAAACCTGCATTAATCAAGTTTGAAAATGCATCCTCAGGATTTGGTTTTTCCGCAAACCTTGCAATATAACCCTCATCAAGACCTTCGTTCACCTCACCTTGATGATGTGTCGATAGCCCCACAATTCCATATTGAGATGGGTCATCAACTTCCCATAATGCCATCGTAACTTTTGCCTGATGGAGTTTGTGGGCTTCGAGCAATGGTTCGAGATCGTATGAGGCAACAGAATCACCAGAACCAACGATACATGTTTCCTCGAGTTCATTTCTCAACAATCGTACACTACCTGCTGTACCCATTGGGCTGGATTCTTGATTGACTCGAGAAGGAATAGAAAACAAAGAATTCCAATTTTGAATATGTGACTTCAACTGCTCTCCTCGGTAGCCGGTTGTAACGACAAGTTCATCGACACCAGCCTTGGCAAGACAATGAGCTACAAAATCAATCACCGGACGACCGAGTAAGGAGACCATTGGTTTCGGTTTCGTCAGAGTTAGCGGCCGTAGGCGAGTTCCCTCACCGCCGGCCATGATGATGCCGTGCATACCTCAGCCTCACTTTCTCTTCATAACGCCAACATTGACCTTGGATTTTTTAACTTTCTTTTTTCGTTGAGGCTGTTCACCGTAATCACTCATTCCCAAACCGCCCATCATCAATTGACCTTCTGAAAGCAAAGTATCAATGAGATTTGAAGCCACTTCTTCAGATTCAGCACCTGTTTTCATTTCAGTCTTGACTTGTTTATTGTGGTCTGTCATCCAAGATTCACGCTCTTGCTTCGATAAATTGAGTTGTTCTCTTGTCTCATTAACCTCAACCATCATCGCTTCTATTTTCTCGTGAACTTGGTTGGCTTTTTCCCTCAATGCGACCGATTCCTCGTGAAGTTTATCGCCTTCAGCTTTGAGAAAATCTCTGTGAGAAAATGATTCATCGAGCTCAACTTTGAGTTCATCAGCCTTAGCGATGACTTCAAGCATTAACTGATGGGATGCATCAGCCTCTGCGGTCAATGTTTTGATAGCAACATCAAGGTCAGACAAGTCGAGTTTTACCATCTCAAATTGACCTACTTCTGGTTCAAGCTCCTCGACGCGTTGGTTCATTCTTTTGAGGTCTGACATGATTTTATCCTCCCTCTTTTTCCCAATTGCGGTCGTCTCAAAGATGGACTCGAGGTTTGCAATTTCACCTTTCAAACGAATGTATTCTGCCGATGCAGTTTGTTTCTCACCTTTTTCTTTACGTCGACCTTGTGATTGATTGATGAGGTCTTTTCGCTGTGCTTGGAGAGCGTTCCTTTTCTCTTTGTGTACACTAATTTCGGCACGAAGAGCTTTCATTTCCGCTAAAAGCAACGTATGCTTCTCTCGATGTTCTTTGTATTGTTTTTGAACAGTGTTTCGTTGTTCTGCAACAGCCTTTGCTTCGGAATTGAAATTATTCCGAGTATCACGTAGTTTTCGAACTCTTGATTCCATCGAATAGAGATTCTCTCGAAGTGCCTTTTCGCTCTCTGGCTCAAAACGCTCATCACGGGCCATGTCCATTCCATGATTCCTCCATTATCAATTCTATGGATTCGATTTGAATTCAAATTTGGCCAAAAAGATAGTACAAACTCATAATGATACTCGAAAGAACACCAGTGCCGCCGATAATGAACGTGAATATTGATGATGACTGTCGCAACCACTGCCGGAACTCTGTTCGTACTCGAACATTGATTTGACGGCCGAGAATGAGTTCACCGTCTTCTTCTTCTAAACGAATTGATACTGTTGCATCACCTTTTGACTTTGGCAACAATGTTTGCCAACCAACCGTTCCATCTTTCAGCAACCCTGACATGATTCCGAGAACGTCGTCGTCACCTTCTGCTGCTAATGGTAGCGGTGAATCGCTCCACCAAAATTTCTCACCTGGTGCAAGTTTGTACTTTAAAGCGATATCACGAGGCTCAAAATTCGGCGTTTGAATTCGATATACGATTGTCCTAGGCTGATCGGATAAATTGTGCATCATTGTGAATAAATTCGCTCTCGATGTGACAACATTCTCCATATCTACTTCGAAGATTAAGTCGGGGAAGGCTGACGAGCGCCCGGATTCTAAATCTTGTTTAAGTCTGTCAATCATTCGGAAAAATGCAGGACATGATTGGTTAACTTTTTGGAACAATGCTAACCATACCTCAAGTGAAAAAGACTCGTTGTCGAGAACAAAGTCCAAACCATCTTTGGAAAAGACCTCCCCGAGTTCTTCTCGCATTGTTTTCCGATCTAATCCATTTGCATGTCGATAGATAGTAATGAGGAATTTCTCTCTTGCATACATACGGTCTATTTTTTTCAAAAACCCTGTTTCGACTTCTTTGATGTATTCATCATAACTCGCCCTTAAGAGGGGGTCCATATGTGTGCGAAGTAAATCGTTGAATACCATCTGTAATGTTGAAGGGTGTACGGGTGGGTCATACGCCATCAAGAGACCTGTTTTTTCAACCATGTTAAAACTTGAATTTCGGGTTGTCAGATGTTGCCCAATCGATAAAAGTGTAAAAGAGAAAGACGCAAAAAGGGCAAGGTTACCAAATTCATTTCCTGCTTTAATCAAAATTGATACGACAAGAAAGATGAGGGCCATGAAAGCATAGAGCAATGTCCAAGTATGTCCTGACATTGATTTTTGCAAGTAGTATTCCAATCCATCGAATCCGTGTAGGGATTCAACTGAACGATGTTGATTTTTGTAGAAATCAACTCGGTTGTGAAAAGTAAGAAGCGACATTCGAACACGAAATCGATGAAACCCAATCGAAAAAATGTAACCAATGAGTAGAACTGCACAAAAGAGTGAGTTTGTTAGAGAAAAAGAGAGGTTGACTGTAGGTTGAATACTATCAATCCACCAATCTGGTGATGACCCCTCGAAAGCCCAGGCCATGAAATAGACAAGGATTGACACACTCGGTATGAGGATGATCAATCGTAAGCCTGAACTGATTATTTGGCGGTCGATGGCGTGGAGGACCTGCTCAGATAACCGGAAACTCGGAGAAGATTCAGGCATGTTTCCTGAGGTCGCATCTACGACTTCATCTTCATCGCTCATGTATCAACCACTACGAAATGAGTCAAAAGCATTCCACCTTTAACCGACGAGTTTGACCATGATTTTAGACATTAATTCCTCGTCCAATTGACAAATTGAAGCGTCGTCGAGATGAACTTGCTGTTCTCGGCGAACAAGATGGGTTCCCAATTCAATGCCTTGTTTTGAAAGAATTGTTTTTTCTTTTTGTGAAAAAAACAACGCTGATACACGACATGTCGTATTGTCTGGCATGTCAGAAAGGAGCGCGTACTCACTTTTCATCCTCTTCAGTTTACTTTTGATGTGCGCATCAGCTTCAGGTATTTCTCTTCCGCTCGGGTCTTCGGATGCATTTGAAAAAAGAAGAGACAATGATACTTCCAAATCATCATCAATGGCGTGTTCTAATCGACAAGCTGTTTCATGAGCATTTCCGTCGAATGGAAGAATATTTAGTAAAAGTTCTGCAAGTCTGTGGCGGCGTTTCATCCGTTGACCATGCTCAAGACCAGCATCTGTCAGTTTTGCTCCTTTATACGGCGTGTAGATCACCAAGTCTTTACTCGCTAATCGGCGGAGCATTTCAGTGACAGATGCAGGAGACACACTCAATTTATCGGCTAATTCACCAGTTCGAACATGTGCTGTTGGATCATCCTCATAACATTCATACATCATTTCAAGATATTCATCTTCAAACTCTTGAAAATGGCCTACCATTTTTCTACCTCATGACGCTTTAAAAACACATTTACATGCAGGACATCGAACCGAACCATCATAGGATTCAGGTACTCGTAAAGAGCGCTCGCAATCTGGACATGATATCTCTTTCTTGCCATCATTCGCCGTAGGATTCGGTTCTTCTTTAATCTCATCTTCTTTCTTTAGAGTTGAATCTGTCTGCTCAGATAATTTTTCAGCGACTTCAAAACTGTGTTCGCAATCAGGGCAGCGAACTTTCCCTTCATAGCTGTGTGGTATGCGAAGTTGCCTCGCACATTCAGGACAGTCAATTCTTTTCTTTTCTTCATCTGAAAATTGGCTATCTCGTTTCTTTTTGCTTTGGGACTCTTTTTTCTCCGTGTTCGCTAAAGGCATCTCCGACTTATTTTGTTTCAACCTCAAAACGAAAATGATGACGCCTCCCAAGATCATGCCGTAAAATACCTCGAGCATCGGAATATCGAGCGAAGATTCTTCGACGACGAGTTCTCCTGATTGATAGAGCGCTGTTGATTCAATGCGTTGACCTCCAATCAACCAAGCAACCTTCAACTGAACCTCATCATTTGAAGGCCATGTGATTTCTGGCGTCACGGTTACTGATTGTGATGTTCCTTGGATTTTTGGTGCTGGGCCTGAAAACAAAACCTCCCCATCAGTGCCGAGGATTGAATATTCACTATTTCGATCGATAAAATATCCAGTGACTTGAAATGAAATTTCAACTTCTGTTCGTTCACCTTCAATTGGACGTCTTGGAGTAAGAAGTGGATTCAATTCAACGAGATAGATGGGCTCCTTGATTTCAAATTCCTCCATTGCAACAGAGCGTGAAGGATTTGCCACCCAATCAATCGGGGTAATGTACACAAAAACTCCTTCACATGTTCCTTGGCCAACGTAGAGTGGTAGAACAACTGAACCTGTCGATAATTCAATTTCAAATTCACCAACTTGTTCTTCCTGTGTGCCAGTAAATGTTCCGTATGAAATATGGACATCTCTTTTCGAACCCTCACTCATTGAAACCTTTACATCAAAGGACAATCCATCTTCTTCACTCCAAACAATATCAGTAATTTCAGTGTTAAGCGATTGGGATTCGCTAACATTGATTGAAACAATCCCTGCGGAATCAGTTGAAAACGCTCCATCAAACGACATTGCCTTCCAATCAAATTCATACAAACCTGAACGAGGTAATTCAAAAGAAATGCTCACTTCACCAGCAGAATTCGGAGGCAATTCAAGATATTCACCACTATGTTGCGTCTCATCATAGCTCATGATAAGTCTCACATGTCCTGTTTCGGTTCCCGTGTTTCGAATCAACATTGATGCATGATAGCGGTCGCCTGCATTCCACGGACCTGTCATCGCAGTTGGTTCATATTGACCAACAATCTCAAAAACCGCCGATGGCATGTTGTATAAAATTGTGATTTGAGGCACGGATTCGTCATCGATACGCTGACCGGAAACTGAACAGGCAAGAAGGCCAGGTCGGACTTGGTGTTCAACAACGACTTCAACATTTGATGCTGGTTCAATTCCTATGCTTTGAAATGAAATATTTTCGCCGTCCAATGAACATGAAAACACTCCTGTATACGGTATAGTGCCATTGTTCCATATTCCAAACGAGTGATTTGAAAGAGTTCCAGCGGATAAATTAGAGGTCGGTGAAAGAGATTCTATTACCAAGAAAGGAAGTGGTGGTGGACCGATTTGAATCTCACCGGACCTGGTATGAACGCCTTGAGTACCAGATACGTTTTCTATGACGATGGTCCAATTCAACACACCTTCGATGAGTCTACTCGGTGAATGTATTTGGATGATTTTTGTTGAAGAGGCATTGACCTCAATTTCATTCGAAGTGTAATTCCAATCCAAAGCGTCAAAAAATGAAACTATCAACGTCCCCCGCCAGTCGAAATCACCATCATTGATCAGAGGTATTTCCATTCGGAAAAAATCGCCATCTGAAAGACTTATATTTCCAGTTGCGTTAAGGGATTCATCGATAGATTCAAAGTAAATTCCAGAAACAGACGCAATCGAGATATTGCTTGGACGTAACCTCTGTACAATTCTTTCGAAGGTTAAGATTCCTGGGTTTGACGAGCTGAGATTGACACCAACATCACCAAATATTGACACATTGAGGATATTGTAACCGTAAGCTAGGGAAGTTAGGTTTGTCGAAATTTGTTCGATACCTGATGCGTCAACAGAAACATGTTGAGAAAAATTCTGAATCACTTGACCTTCAATTGACCGAACTTCATATTCAATGGTCACATTCGAACCATACCCTGAGTCTTCAGCGATTGTAAAATTGAGATGAACATAATCACGTTCAATTTGCTCAAATGTTGACAGGTTAATCGTGGTCGAATCGATGAACGCTGTTCCATTTTGAGCCTGAGCGAATCCTACAAATGGAAGCGGAAAAAGAGTCATGAATAAAAAGAAAACTACCACATAGGATTTGGCCGTTTTCTCCGCCATGGAGGACCACTAAATTTGAAGTTCTTCACTTTCACCCTTATTTGAATGACTACGCCACCTTTATTGAACATTGACGGGTCGGCGGGTTGCTATGGAAGTTGACAAACTCCTCGCCATCACCCCTGAGGCTCTAGCGAAAGCAATATTGCATCGTCGCGAACGACTCGCAGAAGTCATACCTGAACAACTCGAAGCCAAGATTGATGAAAAATCGATTGCAGAGGAGTTCGCACGAGATGCAAAATTGCAGAGAGACGAACTCAACGAGAAAGTTGCACGAATAAAATCATCGAGAAACAATGCTCAAGCCAAAGCAAAAGCGTTATTTGAACAAGCGAATTCGCTCCGGGAGCAAATCGACGAAGCCGGAGGATACAAAAATCCTGAACCTGAATGGAAGAAGGAAAAATTACAACAAAAATTGGAACAACTCGAATTCACACTTGAAACCAACTGGGGCGATCACAAAACCGAAGGACGAATTCACGATGAAATGAAACGCCTCATTCGACAACATGAGCAATGGGTTGAAGATCGTTCTGCTTCTCAGCCACTCATTTCTGAGTTTAGAAAATTAAACCAAGAAGCTGTTGATCTCATTAATCAGGCTGAGCAATTTCATCAAGAAATGCTCATCATTGTTCAGGAGAACGAAAAATTTCATTCTGAATATCTTGACAAAGAATTCAAACGAAGAAATATCGATTCAAAAACAAAGCAACTATCGAAGGCTTTGCAGAGTAGCGAAATAGGTATTGAACATTGGCAGAGAATTTGCGATGGCGAATTCAAAAGACTCCTTGTTCACGCAGAACGTGTTCGTGATGGTGGCACCTCAACTGTAGCACAGAACATCCAACGAAAGAAATTGTCTGAGGCGAAACAAACTGGAGGTGAAGAAGAATGACTACATCATCGGATGAAGCACCTCAATCCTCTGTCAAAAAGGACCTGTTTGAAGATTTGAGAAGTCGTAACATCTCTGAAATTAAGAAAGAAATTGGCCTTCTCGATAGGGAAATTGATGACCTCACACAGAGATTTGACGCCCTTGGCAATGAATTAAATAACGCTGCAGAACTTGAATCACTCCTTTCAGACATCATGGATAATGAGCAGTACAAGTCGAAGAGCAAAGAAGCAAAGCAAATTGCAAAAGAATTGAAAACAACACATGGCGAGATTTCTGAATTTCATCGAATTAGAAATCAAATCAACGAACATGTTGGCTTACCATCTCACAGATGTGAAGATGAGTTGCTCAGAGTCTATCAACGATTAACAGGAGAGGTGGATGTATTCAAGGTGCCATCAATTCAAAGGGAGGAACAATTGTTTTCTTATTTCTTTGAATTACAAGAGATGTACAAGCGTATGCTGGAGGCAGATGAAGCACACAAACAGGCAGAAGAGCTGTTCAAAAAACAACAAGATAATCTGAAAAAAATGAAGTCATTGAATTCTGAAATCTCTGCATCATTTGATTCTGCAATTGATGATGACAAAGCATTAGAGGGTGTCGAATTAAATTACAGTAGTTTAATGGAAATTCGAAAATCAATATTCAATTTGAAAAAACTGCGCTCGAAATCATTTCGAATTCGAAAGAAGGCGAGAAGAGAACGTGGACGCCTTCATGCATATATTCAACATAGTGAAAAACCAAGGCAAAAACCAAGAAAAGATCGAAGAAAGGGGCCCTCATCTGCTGAAGTAAAACAAAAGGTTTCTTCTGGAAGTTCTTTATCACTACAAGAGTTAGATGTGTTCTTGAAATCTGGGGGTTTGAAAGACTTGGAATCAAATACATCTGGAAGTGCTTCAGTTCAACGGAAGAAAAAGAAACAAAAGCCTTCGGTTCAAGTTGCCCGTGGTAAACCAGCCAAATCGAGTAAAGGAATCAAAGATTGACATGAACCTTGAATGGACCATTGGTTGTCGACCTTCAGAACTTTCACCACATGAAAAAATGCAAGTGATAGACCTGTTTGAAAAACAAACAGGTGAGCAATATACAATTCATTCACTCAATTCTTTAAACATACCAGAGTGGTATGGAAATCTACTTCTTAGGGATTCGATAACGAAGACAATCAAGGGTGTTTTCTGGAGTCATCCTGTAGGTCATGAATCTGTTCGAATCGCAGCTTTTGTTCTCTCCAACGAAACACAAAACCAAGGGATTGGCACGAGTATCTGGAGTCATTGTGTGAATTTATTTTTGGAACAAGGATACCAAACATTACGACTCGAAGTTCGAAGTGATAATGAGCGAGCACTATCATTTTATCAGCACAGAGGATTGATTATTTCTGAAACGCTCACTGGATACTACGCTGCGGGTCCGGGCTATCTCATGACAGGCAGGTTGCCATCGATGCTAAATGTATCAACGGAATAAGAGAAACATGGTGAGGGCAAGTGTTGCGGGATATCCAAAATATTGAAGGGGTTTCAAACATTTTCCAATTTAGTCATGAAGAAGTTGAACTTTTTTCATACCCGACGAAATGCGATGAGCGTCTGAAACGGAAAATTTTCCAATGGAGAACATCTATGTCAAAGCCATCGATGACAACAATTCGGTATGTTGACAAATTTGCTATCTTACGAATTTCAGAACATGACCTCACATGCATTCTCTGTCACGAAAACAGCAACTTAGGTGAAATTCGAAAATTTCTTGAAAAAATCCAATAAGTTCGTTGTTCATCAAGCCTTAAATGGGAAAGCCAAGTGGATTTGCTCGGCGGGTAAGTGGAAACAAACCTCCCAAGGATGCGATGTGAATGTCTGAGTTCAAGGATTTTCTAGACACAAAGAGGAAAATCATGGACAAAAAAGCAACAAAACACCGTGAAGAACGAGATTCATGGCATGAAAAGAGCAGAGATTCCGCATCAAAAAGAAATGAATTAAACGCTGGTACTCGTGAACTCCTCGTTCAAGTTCAAGAACAAAAAGCACTTCGTGACCAGCTCAATGAAGTCGTGAGAGAGAAAAAGGCCATTCGACAAAAAACAAGCGATGAAGTTAAGAAAATTCGAAGTGCAATTCAACCTGCAGAAGACGCAGGAGAAGACAAGGGACGACAAAGAAAGAAAGGCCGTCCAGAAACACTCATCGGGTTAAAGAAAAAACTGCAACGTCTTGAGCGTGAGTTCGAAACTCAAGCCAAGGGCCCAAAGGCTGAAAAGAAAGCACAGGAAGAAATGCGACAAATTGCAAAGAAAATCAAGCAATTTGAAAACGAACAAAAGAATCTAGAGGATTCAGATGAACTTCGTGCAGCAATGGATAAAAACAACAAAGCCTTCGAAGAGTTGCAAGAGTCTGCTGATAAAGCACAACTTGCTCACGACAATATGATTCAGTGGAGTAACGAGGTTGAAGCTCAAAGATCTGAAGCTGAACAGGCCCACAGAAAACTTCGAAAATGTCAGCGTGAAGCAGATAATCAACATCATTTGTACATTGTGTCTCTTCGATGTTTGCACTCCATCCAAGAGATGATTCGAGCAATTCGAGCAGCAGAATCAGGAGAGACTCAACGACCGCAAGCAAGGGAAGAAGTTCAAGACCTTATGAGCAAATTACTTGCTGGTGACACACTCTCAACCGACGAACTTATGCAACTACAGCGGTACGATTAATCATCCAACTGCACCAACAAAGCAATAAGACCTCATCGATGCAACACATTTGGAGGGCTTAGATGATTTCAAGAGGTGAGATACATGACATCGTGTCCGACTATGACTCTTTGAAACTCCGAATCGGAATGACGGCATCGCATTCTGCTCTTGACATATGTGATGGTGCAATCGAGGAAGGATTTCCGACCGTTGCATACTGTAAACAAGGACGCCACCAAACCTATGCAAATTACTTCAAAACCCACCGCTCGAGTTCAGGCCGTGTGGTCAGAGGCATGGTTGATAAAGCAATCGTGATGGATGATTTTAACGATATTATGGGCGAAAAAATGCAAGAAGAGATGAGAAAACGTAACGTCATCTATATTCCGAATCGTTCAATGACGTCATACTCCTCGATTGATGATATTGAAAACAAATTCAAAGTTCCGATGTTCGGTTCTCGCAACATGCTTCGAATGGAAGAACGAACTGAAGAGAAAGATTACTATTGGATTCTCGAAAAGGCCGGATTACCATTTCCAGAAGCGATTCAGTCCCCCGAGGATATTGACTGTTTATCGATTGTCAAATTGCATCATGCACAGAAAAAACTTGAACGTGGTTTCTTCACCTGTGGCTCACACCAAGAATTTGAGGAAAAATCCAGCGACCTCCTGGCACAAGGCGTGATTGACCAAGCATCACTCGATGGTGCTCGCATCGAACGATATGTCATTGGTCCTGTGTTCAATCTCAATTTCTTTTACAGCCCGTTATCTCCAAAAGGGCAACAACTTGAGTTGCTCGGCGTTGATTGGCGCTTTGAATCATCACTTGATGGTCATGTTCGACTACCTGCACCACAACAAATGACACTTCCACCTCACCAACAAATACCAGAGATGACCGTTGTAGGTCACAACACAGCCACAATTCGTGAATCGCTTTTGGAACGTGCTTTTGACCTCGGAGAGAAGTTCGTTGAAGCAAGTAAAGAGCACTATGACCCTGGCATCATCGGACCATTTTGTCTCCAAACCTGTATTGACAAGGACATGAATTACTACATCTATGATGTCGCTCCACGTTTAGGTGGTGGAACAAATGTCCATGTCAATGTTGGTCACCCATATGGAAATGCACTTTGGCGAAAGCCAATGTCCAGTGGACGACGCATTGCAATGGAAATACGAAGAGC
>CAZWXR010000022.1:0-19238 GCA_964637985.1 uncultured Candidatus Poseidoniales archaeon | reverse complement strand
GGCTTTTTGCGTCGTTGTTGACCTTCACCTTTTTTCCTTGCCATGCTGACGCCCTACCCATACAGGTTCACTCAATACCCGACTATAACACTTAGGTGTTGAACTTAAGAAAGTCGGGCTGAAATTGGTCCTTCTTTCAGTTTTCAACATTCACTCCAATTGAATTCAGCCAATCGAAAACGAGGTCCGAAAATTCTTCGAGAGACCCATCGTTTCCAATGGTTTCATCAGCATTCTTGAGCAAGATGTCAAGCCCCCATCCTATTTCACGTCGGTTTCGCTGTTCAAACTCTTCTCTACTTCCGTCTTCAGACCTACCTCTTTTCTGGATTCGTGCGAATCGAATGTCTTCGTGTGTGTCGATTGCTACGGAAATAAAATCCTCACCCCATTCATTTTGAAATACATCAAATTCATCAGTTCCTCGCATGCCTTCGATGAGAACGACGTTGTGACTTTTGAGCAGTTCGTTAATCGCTTCAACGAGCCTCACTGCGAGTACATTTTTTCCGAATTTCATTCGCATGTCGTGGGCGACCTCTCCGAAAATTGAAGGGGATTCTTCTAGGCCTCTAATTTGAACTTCTCTTCGAACCATATCACCCATCGAAAGGATTGGAATGTGGTGTTCAGCCAATATTGCTGCAAACTCTCCTTTGCCTGAGCCAGGCATGCCGCATACTGCAACCACCTTGCCCATGGAATTCCCTAATGTCGATAGCCTTTGAAATATCCCATCGAATGCGGGTTCCAATGTGTCTTCTTATCAATTTGAAAATTCTGCTTTGCCCCAACGTCGGTCCATCAATTTCCATAAAAATGCAGAAGCGAACAATAAGAAAATTGAGATACCGATCATCCCAATGTATCCTTGCTGAACCATTGTTTCGTCATACATTTGAGCAGTTGCGGCTAGGCCACCCTCAGAGGTTCTTTCCCACCAATTACCGTAAAGGGATACATCGCCTTGTGTGAACGAAAGCAAAAACAAACCTAGGAGTGGAAGAACCGTACCTATCCAAAACCAAATCATAATTGAAGCATCAAAAATAGCTCGATTTGGCCTCAGCCCCATCAAAAATGCAGTGAGGGCTACGATGTAAATCGAATTCGCAAGCATGACAATGATGCTTGTTGGAAGCGAAACCCACTCGTCAAGTCGCCAAGCCATGAGGATGATGAAAATGAGTGAAATCCACGATGTAGCAAGGAAGTACACCACAACCTTTGCCCGTATGAGGTCTGGGACTTTCATGGGTAAACCATTCATGAAATCAGGGGAATCAAGAATGGTGAGCCAGGAATAGAAATTAAAGCCAAAAAAGCCCAAAAAAGGTGCATAGGAAAGAAGGTTGATGGGAATAGGGGCTTCTGCAAAGTCGATGAGCCATGCCATGCCGAGAAGAACCAAAAGTGGTATTGAGTATGAAACAGTCATTTTTTTAATTGACCCACTACGAAACAAGTCGACAAATTCCTTTGCAACCAGAAGTCGAATCGTACCTTTTCCAAGGAAGCCTAATCGATTGTAGGCAGGCGTGAGCAAATCACCTTTCTGGACAACATGCACATCAAAGTCATCTCGAATCAAAATTGAAGCAAATGCACCGATGACGACGGATGCTCCAAGGGCTACGATCAATGGGCCAACGAATTGATTTTCTTGAATGTACATTCCCCACAAAGCATGATTGAGGTTGAACACACCAGTTCCCACACTCAACGCAAATGCAACAACTGCAAGTGGCGTAAAAAAGGTGAATGGTCGACCAAGCATCCAGAGTGCAGAAATCAAAAATGAAAGTGCAAGACCTTGAGCGAGTGTTGCAACCATCGCCACCCATGTCCAAGGTAGAGAGGACCACAACAGCGGGGTGTTCACACCTCCAATCCCATCGAGTAGAATTCCTATGGCCATTCCTAAGATGATTGGGCTGAGGATGAGCATGACGTAAAAGACGAGGTCTTTGATGAAATATGCAAAATGTGCTATGGAGTTTGGTAGTGGAAGAAGAGCGGGTGAAGCCAAGAGGTAGTTTTTGGATGCAGTTCGCTGAACAATCGCATCTCGCCCCATGAATGCGAAGGTCCCCATACCTAAGCTAAACATGAGCAATGGTGCATGCAAGCCGAAACGAAGTTCATTCCAGGTAAACGTTTTCGATTCGATATCACTTGTTTGGGCAGCCGAATCGCCAACTAAGAATTGCAAACCAATGGTTGCTATCGCTGTTACAAATGTGAGCATGAGTGGAAATAAAACCATGTGACGTTTTTTTGCGAACTCAAGACTTTTTCGTCGTTCTTCATGAAACATGACTTTGAATGTTGCACGGAATGCATTCAACCCTCGTAAGGGTTCACGAATGATTTGTCCACCATTGCTCGTTTCAATCGATACAGATTTTGCAATATCTTCTGAAACTTCCGACCAATCGCGAGATTCGATATAGGTCATAGTCAAGTTCATTCCTCCGAATCATCTGTTTCTTGACTTCGCTCCACGTCTTCAATCGATTTACCCACAAGGCGTATGAAGACATCCTCCAAGGTTTCTTCAGGTGTAAGTTTCATACCCTTGACCGTTCCTGCAGCAAGCACTTTTCCATCGTTGATAATCGCCATACGATTGCAAAGTCGTTCAGCCATTTCAAGAACGTGTGAGCATAGAAATATGGTTCCGCCTTCTTTTACATGATCAAGGAGCCATTCTCGGCACTTTCGTTGATAGATTGGGTCCAAATTTGCAAATGGTTCATCCAAGAAAAGGAGTTTTGGCTTATGGATGAATGCACTTGCGAGCATTACTTTTTGTCGTTGGCCTTTGGAGAGGTCTTTGCACATTGTGTCCTGCTTATCTTCAAGTCCAAACCAAGAAATCCAACCTGAAACTGTTTCCTGCAAATCGCCAACACCACGAAGCCTTGCAACGAATTCCAAAAATTCAACAGGTGTGAGGAAAGAGGGAGGCGATTCAGATTCAGGAACGATACCGATGTTGGCTTTGACTTTTTGAGGGTCGTTCACAGCATCGATACCGAGGACATCGATTTGGCCCTTGCTCGGTCGAAGTTGACCTGTTAGCAATTTGATGAACGTTGATTTACCAGCCCCGTTGGGACCAAAGACCCCAAAAAATTCACCTGGGTGAACTTCAACATTCAATGGATGAAGGGCGATAAAGTCCCCATATTTTTTCGCCATATCCTTGGCTTTGACAAGGGGAAGCGAAGGTTCAGGCATGAAGCGACGAGGGAACACGAGGTTTTGATTTCTCGCATTTCTTCATCTCAATAAATCGGTGGCATGATGAACTACATCGTCGTCGCTTCAATCATGGAGACTCCACAACATGAATCGGTTACAATTGATGTGCATCGGGTGAATGAATCATCCAACTTTGCAGTGTTGACCATCAATCGACCAGAGAAATTGAACGCGCTCAACCAAGATGTCATGGCTGCACTTGTTGATTATACTCAATTTATCGAGCATCGTGATGATATTCGTTGTGTTGTCGTGACCGGCGCGAAACCACTTCCCGCAGAAGAGGGTAAGAGGGCAAAACCAAACGCATTTGTTGCTGGTGCAGATATCACCGAATTCGTTGACAAAACAAGTCAAGACCGACCAATTTTCCCCATGAATGGTTGGGAAGCATTGTGGAATCTTTCAAAACCAACAATTGCTATGGTCGATGGCTTTGCCCTTGGAGGTGGTTGTGAGATAGCATGTTCTTGTGACCTACGAATTGCTTCAACCCGTTCAAAGTTCGGTACACCTGAAATTAATTTGGGTCTTATCCCTGGTGGCGGGGGAACGCAACGATTGGCATCTCTTATCGGGTATGGAAAGACAATGGAAATGGTGTACACAGGCGAGATGATTGGTGCTGAAGAAGCGAAGGCAATCGGCCTTGTCAATCATGTTCTTGAACCAGATGACTTGGAGGAATTTACCTTCTCTATCGCTTCAACGATTGCTAGTAAATCGTCTCATACACTTTCAATCGCAAAGAAAGTGATTCGTGCTGCCCTCGATGAGAGCATATCCCAAGGAATAAAAATCGAGGAGGATGAATTCGCTCTTCTATTTGACACAGAAGATAAGAACATTGGTGTTCAAGCGTTTCTAAGTCGAACCGAGCCGAATTGGAAGCACAAATGAAGGTCAACTGTTGTTGAGTTCCAATCGCTTAATCATTCATCATGTCGTCTTTTAGAGCGGCAAGTTGTCCTGAGGCAGATGGTAACGGCGGCAATGGAAGTGGTTTTCCATCTGGGCCAAGAAGCGGAGGCAGTATTTTTCCATCTGGACCGATAATCGGTGCAGGTTCAGCCTCTTCTTCCTTTGAAAGACTGGCAACTGACTCGAAACCAACATCTAGAGGGACTCGGATTCGGAGAATGTTTTGCTCGTCCAAGCGCACAAAAGTGCTACCATAAGTGCGTCCAGGTTCAAGATTTTCTGGCTCGAGGTGAACAGTCAATCCGTGATTCGGTTGCTTGAGCAACGCAATGATGTCCTCTCTTGGGTCTGCCTCCTGATATTTTTGAGAGGCGACAGTGCGTATATCTGCAAGTTGGTTTCTTCTTCGGACTTCGATTCGCTCTCGGATTTTATCGTGGCGAACTTTTCTTTCGGTAACGGTCACCTGGATATCAGCCTCTTCGAATGTTTCCGGGCTCACCTCGACGACAAATTCTTCTGCGACGTGAACCTCTTCTACTTCAACGACAACCTCATCGTCAGGTTCAATGTCCTCGACTCTTGCTTCGATCGCAGCAATCTTCGCCATTTTCCTTTCTCGGAGGGTTTGTTGAGATTCATTTGAACTTGTGATTGGTTCTGGGACTTCTTCATCGTCTTCCTCTTCAAGAACGGTTTCGACCAACGGTTTTGGTTGAGTTTCAGGCTGTTGCCTTTGTGCTTGCTTTGGTTGATTACCGAGTAAGACCCAAAAAAATGCGAGACCGCCTAAAATTGAGATGAGAACCCATTTGTCATTATCGGTGAGATGTCCCGCACTCAAATAATAAAAAAACACGCCAATAAAGGTCACAGCGATGACATTTCGAACTGCTCCCATCTGATGACCTTCCTTATGCAATTACTCCGAGAGTGTGTCTTTATTTATTGTTCACCCCAAGTCGATATTTTCGAGAATTTGTGAAATTGCCTTCTTTCTATGACTAAATTCATTTTTATCATCGGAAGAAATTTCTCCGAATGTTGCACCATGTGTGCTCCTTAATCCCGATTCACCAGGAGCCAAAGATTCACCTATCAAATCGACATCATTCGGAATAAAAAGTGGGTCGTAACCAAAACCTTGCTCTCCTTTGATGACCGTTGAGATGTATCCCTTACACGCTCCCCTTCCCGTGTAATGTTTTTCTTTAAAATGGAGCATGGCAACGGCTTCAAATGTAGCACCCCTTAACGACCTCAATTGAATTGGATTTTCTGATGTGAGGTGTGACAATAACCTAAGAATGCCATCGAGACCTATCGTATCAAAAACAAAAGATGAATACACTCCGGGGAATCCATTGAGTGCATCAATGAACAACCCAGCATCCTCGACAAGAACATTTGGCTCTTCTCCAATATCACGAAGATGAGAAACCGCTTGATTCAATTTTGCTAAAGAAATTTCATTTAAATCAACATGTTGAGGTTCAATAAATTCAAATGAAGAAGGATGAAATTGTTTGAGTTCAATATCCAATTTAGCAAATGCAAGAGAGGCTTCTACGAATTTACCTTCATTGCCAGTAACAAACCAAATTGTATCGGTCATGAGGTTCGCTGGAAGTAAGATGTTTTTGAATTGGTAACCTAAATTCTTCCATATGTTTGAAAATCTTCCCTTGGCTCCGAGAGGGTATGAATTCGTACATTTTGGTTGCAATCGGTGGAGCAATTGGAGCCATGATGAGGTTCGGAGTCTCCGAATTCTTAGAAAATGAACCCTTCCCTCAGGCAACATTATTGGTCAATCTGATTGGCTCTTTCCTCATTGGTGTATGTTTCGCAGCAACGGCTCAGTCTTCTCTCGGGTTTGAGGCCTCGTTGTTTCTTATCACGGGCATTCTTGGCGCATTCACAACAATGTCTGCGTTTTCTTTGGAAACAATTCAACTCATCGAACAAAATTTGTGGTCCAGTGTTGTTCCATATGTCCTTATCACAATGTTGTGTTGTCCACTGATGGCATTGATTGGGTTGAAACTGGGCGGTAATATTCTCCCAAGTTAGCGTCATATCTTTTTAGGTTCGATGTTTAGCATATCTGATTGAGATGACACAGAATCTTATCGCAACCCTCAACGAAGCATTAGGATGGGAATTGAGAGCCATCAACATGTACGCCCACTTTGCAGCCATTGTTCGTGGAATTCATAGAATTCAATTTGCTCCAATGTTCCAAGGTGAAGCAACAGAATCTCTCGCTCATGCTGATGTTGTTCGACGAGCAATCGTAAAGTTGGACGGCATGCCAGTCACAGAACGAAACAGCACACCTATATCGAACAGCACCTCTTACGAAGATATGCTTCAAAGTGCGTTGGAAACCGAAACAAAAGCAGCTGAGGTGTATGGTACACTCCTCGACATGCTCGAAGACTATGATGACGGAGAATTGTACGACGCTATCGAACAAATCTACCTTGCTGAGTTACGCTCGATTGAAGACTTGAGATTGATCACGTCGTCCTGATTATTTTGGAACAGCCAGCATTCGTTCGAGAGCGAGCATAGAGCCATGCTGAATTTCTTTTGGAACAACGATTTGATTTGGGACCTCACCTTCGACAATTCGCTCTAGGACGTCCATCAAATAGGCTGGATGAATCATATACATTGTGGAGCATGGGCAAATTTCGCTATCAAGACATTCGATATGTTTGTCTGGATGTTCATCAGCCAAACGAGCTACCATATTGATTTCAGTTCCAATAGCGACCTCAGCACCTGATTCTAATTGTTGTACAAATGAGCGAATGTATTGCGTTGAACCATATGCATCGGCGAGTTCGACCGTTTCTTTCGGACATTCTGGATGGACGATGACGGTACCTTTTGGATGTCGAGAACGGAAATCATCAATTTGTGCAGGCGTGAACCGTTTGTGAACGGAACAAAAGCCGTGCCAAAGAATTATTCTTGGACGATCGCATTCATGCCCCCAGCCGATGCCCGGTGTCCAGGTTGGCATAGCATCCTCAGAGACGCCCATTGCTCGACCGGTATTTCGCCCAAGATGTTGGTCAGGAAAGAACAACACTGAACCATTTGTTCCTGAACGCTCAAATGCCCATTTAAGCACACCTTCTGCGTTCGATGATGTGCAAACGATACCACCATGTCTGCCCACAAAGTCCTTCAAATCAGCACTTGAATTCATGTATGTGACTGGAACGAGGAAGGCCTCACCCTCCTTTGCAACGCTCGCTGGGTCGGCTTTAGCGATTGGATCAAGCAAGCCTGTGTCCGAGAGGATGGCATCCCAGGCAATTTGAACATCTTCCAGTGTCGCCATATCGGCCATTGAACATCCAGCCCTCAAATTTGGAAGAATTACATGTTGTTCATCGGAAGTGAGAATATCAGCCGATTCCGCCATGAAGTGAACGCCACAAAAGACGATGTATTGTGCATTTGAATCTGCAGCTTTTTGACTGAGCATAAATGAATCACCCAAAAAGTCAGCGTGCATGACGATGCTATCCCGTTGATAGTGGTGTCCCAAAATAAGCAATTTGTCACCTAGCTGGGTTTTGATTTCTTGAATTCGCTCAGATATCGCCCGTTCCTCATCAGACATTTGCGTCGATGAAAAATCAACAGCACACATTGGCAGCGAAACGGTCATCTTACTCATCTCTCCGAGACAGTTCCCCTTTTTGAAGCAAACACCTTCACAATTCTCTGTTCAATCATATGCACCAACGACGATATTTAAACACACAATTGAAAAAGAATTCTTGGAAGCGTGTACCATGCCCTTTCAAGAGCACGAACGCCTTCATCTCGGTGCAGAGGCTGAGGTTTGGCGAGGTTCGTGGTATGGCAACGATGCGATACGAAAGCAAAGGAGGAATAGAAGCTGGCGTCACCCCGACCTCGATTATCAATTAGGGGTACGAAGACTCATCAGCGAATGTAGAATTTTGCTCAAGCTCAATCAGCATCATTTCCCAGTCCCCCGTCTTTACGATGTCGATGTTGAAGGGCAGCGAATGGTCATGGAATTGATTGATGGAACGACTCTTATTGAGGTACTAAATGCGGTAGAAGAACTGGATGAATCCACAATGAACATCCTCTTTGAAACTGGACGAATGATTCGTTGTTTGCATCGTTTTGCAATTACGCACGGAGACTTATCGACAAACAACATGATTGTTCAGAATAATTCCATCGTCTTCATTGATTTTGGCCTTGCAGCGATTGAGTATGAAGTAGAACGGTTTGGGATTGACCTTCATGTGCTTGATGAGATTCTCGGAGCCTCTCACCCTCATCTTCTCGAAGCAATGGAACAGGTCATTGCTGGATATTTGTCGTACGATGTTGAACACGGTGAAGATATTGAACTTGAGGGTGGTCGAGTACCCACAGCAAAAGAAGTCATTGACAGGTTAAATGAAATTCGTGCAAGAGTTCGATATCACGGATAATTATCGATCACGATATTCCTTTTGACGCTGCAATATATGGATGAAAACCACAAACACGGCTAAAACAATTCCAATTTGTAAGACCAAACTTGAGTATGTTTGTAATGTTGGCTCCCATGTGTGGACACGCACCGTAGAGGTGCCGTCTTCGTCGGACTCAACATACACAATGTGTTGTTCAAGGACTTGAGGCGAGTGTTGATTTAATGTGTCAACAGTCAACACATTTGACCGATTCAACTCAAAATCAAGGTAGTATAACTCAAAATCCAAGTATTGTTCTTGTGGAGTTGTTGGGTTCAGGTGGTCTTTTGCAACCCACGCTAGACGGCCAAATCCGATTGATGGTTCTGCTGCTTGATATTTCGGATTACTAACAAGCCACTGTTCAGATGTGTTTCGTTCAAGTAAAACTAGACGGTCTGTTGCAGAAACGTTCATCGTAACGGCAAGGTGGTACTTGTCAAAAGCAATATCAATTATGGATGCGTTTTGTATATCGACCGGTGTTCCCCACGATTCAAGAACCTCATCTTCCAAAACAGAAGCACTTGCATTCATCGAAAATTCAAGATGGCCTTCAACTCCAATCTGTGAAATCGAGACAGTCGTGGGCTGATTTGAAGTTACATATGCTATCTCATTTCCGTTTGGTGCATAGACGATAATATCATCAACTTCGGAAAAATCTCCAGTGATTTTGCCCCCTTCAAACGTAGAACCATTGACTCGACCATCTTGCATATACGTTATTGCATAGGCGGATTCCAATTTGATGATGTGGATGCTATCTGCATGATGTACATCAAAGATATTGACAATGGAACCATTATTTTCAAGGTCAAAAATTGTGATATTTTCACCGTTTGAAATGCCTAAAAAATTGTCCTTAATACTGAATGATGTATTCATCTCTTGTCCAGTATTTTCAAACAACATTGGCTCGACGTCCAAATTTGAAAGATTGTGTACGACGAGTGTTGCAGCCCCACTACGATTGTCAAGCGTTGCGAGCCAGCCGTCGGCTGCGACAACTGCTTCTGGTGCTTGTACTCCCTCAGCCGGCAATGCTTGATGCGTCAAATCATATGTGACAACAGCAGCGATCAAAATCAAAATGACAACAGCGATTTGCCCGGTTTCATTTGAAGTAGGGTGTTTGAACCGAAACGCAATTGATTTCATTTTACTTTTCGTGAAGCCGATTGCCTTTTTTGGTTGGGTCATGACAGTGACAATTCGAGAATTGATTGTTCTTTCATCAAAGAATTTCCACCATCCATTTGCAGTTTTATCGGCGTAATGAACCGCAACTGCAGCAACCAACATTCCTCCAATGATATCGAGGAACCAATGAATTCCAAGGTACACGATAGTAAATGCAGTTAGAACAATGTACGCAAAAACAGTCAGCCTGTACCGTTTCCATCTGTTGTCGTGGTCAAAACGAACCAAGCAGAGCCACACAGAGAATGGGATGCCGATGTGGAGGGATGGCATGCCATTGCTAAAGGGGTCAATTCGTCTGAACCAATCAGCAATTTCTGGTGTAAGAGAATAGGCGATTGTTTCCATACCTGGGATGGTTTTTCCCGTGACCTGCACATTGAAAAAGAGGTAAAATGGAACGGCAAAAAGGTAGACATACGTGATTGATAATGCAATACGGTCTGCCATCCATCGGTCATCAAAATAAGCAAAATAAAAGATTGAAACATAGCAAATGAACATAAATCCAACAACGTAGAAATGTGTGAGGACATGGCTCAGCCAGTCCGCTTGAAATGTTTGTTGAACCCACAAAACAAGATTGCCCTCGATTGCCCAGATGTATGGCGTCATGTCGAAACCAGCGCTTGCCATGAGGATGCGGTCAATCTGATCCAAAGCGTCTTTTGCGTTGTAAATGATAAACGTCATAAGAATATGAATCCAGTATCTTCGAAAGAAATCAACGAATGAATGCAATGTCAACCGCATCCACTTTGGCCGATACACTGGCAAAAGCAATACGCCCATGGCCAACGCAGAAATGAGCCAAGTCAGGTAGATGTTTTGCATCTTGCCTCCTCCCAATTTTGTCGTATGAGTTTGTCTTCATCAATGCGACGACGATATTTTGGTGATTCGAATCGTTTTACCAGGCACCGTGGACATACGGTTTTCCTCTATCAGGGTCGCGACCATGTGCGAGGTCCCAAATTCGTTCAAAACGATAAATTCCACTTGAACACCCTTTCGTCCATTCAAACGATAGAGCGTAATTTCCGACGGTTTTTACCGATGGTTTCTCTGGACGAAGTTTCTCAACTTCACGTCGCAGTTCCATGCTGGTTTCGTCTTCATTCCTCATCGGTGAACATTTTGCACAAGGGCATGAATGTCGAAGGTCATCGTAGGAGATTTTGAACGATTCATCTGAGTCATATGTAACAATCATCTTGGTTTTCTTTCGTTCAAGACGAATCATGGTTGGCAGGTCTTCCATACAATCCCTCAAATGATTTCTAATCCTTGTTGGTCTCTAGATTGCAAGTGCTCCTGTATGGCTTGGACAACTTTTGCAAATGCTTTGCTTGATGCACCATCAGGGTCAGAAACGATTCGATGCACTCCATCATCTCCTCCTCGAACAAAGCCAGGATCAAATGGAAGTGCCCCGAGGAATGGAACGCCGAATTCCTCGGCAGTTGATTTCCCTCCCCCCTCCTTGAAGATGTCAAGAGTCACAGAAAACATTCCTTCATCGTTTGATATCGCTTTGAACATCTTACCTGCAGGGCCAAAAATTTCAACTTCTGAACCGGGTTGAGTTTTGCCTTGAATGGTATAACCGCTCATATTTTCTACGATGCCGATGACGGGAACTTTGAGCGATTGAGAAAATGAAATCGATTTCCTGCTGTCCAAGAGGGCGACCTGTTGCGGTGTAGTCACAATGACCATGCCATCGATGTTTGGTAACGATTGAGCCACGGTCAAAGGCTCGTCAGAGGTGCCAGGAGGAAAGTCAATGATGAGATAATCCAGTTCTCCCCAGTCCACATCACCAATGAATTGTTGAATTGCACCAAGTTTGATTGGTCCACGCCAAACGACTGGCGTATCCTCGCTTTCAAGCAGGAAGGCCATACTAATGACCTTGACACCGAGATGCCCTTCAGCAGGCAATATGCGTTTATTCTCAACTTGCAATTGTTTTCCATCAAGGCCCATCATCTTCGGTACATTTGGGCCAGTGATGTCGATGTCAAGAATGCCAACTTTGAATCCTTGTTGGGCTAGTGAGAGTGCAAGTCCAGTCGATACAGTGGATTTACCAACACCTCCTTTGCCACTTAGAACCATGATTTTGTGCTTGATATTCCGGCTAATTTCTTCCATCGCCATTTTTCGTTTCATTTGAGCATACGCTTGTTCCATCTGCTGTTGCTGCTGAGCAGTTGCTTCTTGGTTTTCGCTCGATTGACCTGGCGTGTGTATGGAAACTGGTGAATCGGACATAGCCTTTCCACCAACTCTGCCTACTTCAATGCGTTCGTTTTCCCTTCTCGCACGACAATCTTATGCTTGACCAAAACAAATCGGTACCAACATCCGTGCGTTAAGGTTGTGATGAATAAAGAAAGCAGCGTCGCTTGTGGAACAAAGACCATGTCGGTGTATGCGTATGCTATGCCAACAGCGAGAGGTACACTCAAAAGATATCCATGCTGAAAATTCTTCATTGTTGACTCTTTTGTCATCAATATCGGTCCACAAAAATACGTCATGAAAACTAAGAGAAATGCATCGATGTTGAATAAAACCCACAAGTCATACATTGCAAACACGATATGTAGCACAAAACCAGTGGCATAAACCAAACAAAACATGAGGATAGGGTGCACGGTCAAACCAACACAATACTCTAATGTGTTAAACTTGATAAGGTGTAGCAACCTGCACTTAGCATGCGTTTTTTGTTTGTTTGCGTTGGCAATACATGCCGCTCTCAATTAGCTGAAGGCATTGCTCGTTCCATGGGCCATGAGGCAGTCTCTGCAGGAACGCATCCAGGAAATGCTGTTGCAGAACATGCATTAACGATTCTTGAGGAAATGGGTATTGATGCTTCAAACATGAAACCAAAATCTGTAAATTCAATCGATACAAGTGGTTTCGACCGTATCGTTTCGATGGGCTGTGGGGTGTCCTGTCCAAATCTTCCGATCGATGAAGATTGGGGACTTGATGATCCTGTTGGCCATCCCCTCGATGTGTACAGAGATGTTGCGAAAACCATCATTTCAAATCTAGAAAGAATCAGTCAAGCGTCATCGGATGGAGGAAATCCCCCAGAGCCTTGAATGGAGATTGTGATGACACTTATCATTCGTTCATGCCCTTGCTCACTTGTTACAGTTTCGGAGTTTGATTGAATGTCCGTAATCTCAACGGTTTCAGGGAGTTGTTGTGCAATAATTCCATGTTTTCTTTTGCACAGTTCAACAACATCAATCGCTCGGCTAATGTTGCCACCTCTTGCAACGATATCAATCTCTAACTCCCCAGATTGCATCGCCATTAAGACCGCACGAATGTATGTATGAAGCGGTTTTTTCCCAACATAGATGATGCGTCTCGTCATTGAAAGTCCCTCGCAACCTTATGGGCATTTGATAGGATATAAGTTTAAGCGTCAATGCATCATTGATCTAAATTCAATTTGGCAATTCTTGCTTCAGAGAGTGCGAGCGCCGGGACTCGAACCCGGGTTTAGGCGTTGGCAACGCCCAGTGATAACCACTACACTACGCTCGCTATCAAACCTCGGATTTCGATGTGGTTTAAACCATTGTCGGCCAAACCGTATGCCATGGTGTTCAGCACTAATCTTCGCCAAATCAAAGGTGATGAGATAGAAAAGAATTTCACAAGGCCGTTGTGTCAATGCTCGCCAAACCGATCAGAGAAGTTCGTTTCGCCATTTTTTCCCTTAACAAGAAGGAACACGAGAACAAGCACAGCCAAGAATATCACAAGGCCAAATATGAATGCAATAGGATTCGATTCCGATTGATTGGCATCATCTTTCGCTTCTTCCAAAACAACAAATGCAGAAGTGGAAATTTGAGAGCCATATAGATCCGTCGAGTAGATCATCATCTCAAATGTTCCAAGAGGTGTTGCATCTCGAACTGAAAGTTCGACTGTGTAAATGCCATCTCCAGCGATTTTATCGCCACCACGCAATCCATCATCATACATCGGTGTCAATTCATTTGCCCCGAGAGGTGTAAATACGCCAAGTTCAATCATAACTGCTGAAATCCCGTCAGGATCGAATACTCGAATTTCAAGTGTTGTAGGTTCATTCGTTTGCTTTTCTATGTTCACCGTCGTAGCATTAATCTGAGGCGGCTCATTGTTGATGGTGATGAAAATAGGCTCTTCCTTTGATGTGTTGACTGTGTGAGGGCCATTTGTTTCTGATTCTGAAATACCCAGTGGGTACCATGTAGAAACAATGCTTTGCCCACCAAGTTCATCGCTTAGAATGAAGATTAACATTTGTTCGCCAGGACTCATCGAAAACGGCATTTCGACCATAGCAGTCCACATCGCTCCACTCGCAGTGAATGGGATGAGTTCACCGCCAAATGCTCTAAGGTCAAGTGTTACATTTTCTACACCGTGACCATCATAAACGACGACGTTCATGACTGCTGATTGACCTCGTTCTAAGGATGTGGGCAAGATTTCAATGTCGGTTATTCGTGGACCTTGATTTTGAATGAGAATTGAATGTTGTTCGTTATCCGTCGCACCAAATGAATCCGTAGCAAGAATCTCTAAAGGAATCTCACCTGTTTCAAGACCTTTCACAACAATCTTTGTTGTGAACACATTATCGCCAATTTTCTGGTCACCCTCAAGACCGCGGTCATTGAGTTGAACGGTTCCAAGGCCAATACTGCTCAAATCAGCGGTGACTTGCCTCAAATTCCAAGTTAAATCGTTGACCTCCACTTCGAGATGTGCCATTGAACCACCTTCGCCAAGGACCAAGCCTTCTCGAAGTTGAACGGAATCAATTACGGGTGGTGTGTTACGGTCACTTCCTACGATTGATGGAGAAATGATTTTGTCCAGGGCTTGGGTTTCGGTAAATACATTGTTTCCATTTTCAAAATCAGACAAATAGATTTCTCTTGTTGTGTTGACAAGTAAGCCATTGAGGGGCCCTTCGACGATGATTGAGCCATGAGCATTGCCGTTAACAGATACCCCGTCCCCATAAGTGCCATTCCAATCGATAACTGATACATTGTGTGTATCCCATGTCTCGCCTCGGATACCATTCACATGGACATGGAGTTCAGCACCAGACTGGCCATCGAGAACAAACGAATCCCCGGGGGCGAGAGGGATTGGCATCAGGCCAGTTTCTCTTTGAACGGAAAGATTTCCAAGACCTTCAGCAGGTTCAGGTTCGACAGGGTCTTTTTGAATTGGACTTCGTTCTGGGTATTCATCTCCGCTCGATGGGTCGGGTCCGGTCTCATCCCACTTTAGACGGACGGTTCTGTTGTCCCAATCGGATTGAAGAACTTGAAATTCGTATGTATTGTTGTATATCTGGCCAATATCTGATGAACCAAACCAAGAACCGCCTCCAATACCAGTAAGGTTGAACCACGATTCTTGATGAATCACATTGACGATGAAAAATTCTCCAGTTGCATTCGATTGATTTCGAACTGCTTCAATTCCTCGAACGATACCAAATGTCCCCTCGACATCACCTGATAAAATTCCATCGACATGGAGGTCATCGATTGTGGTTGTTCCATTGATATTCTTTTGGTGAAGGTCAAGAATGGTGCCGTTCAGAACAAGGCTTGCGTTGTCATCTTGATCTTCAAGCCCAAATGTTCCATCGCCTTGGATTTCTTCCAAATGCAAGACTCTCACCCCATCAATCCAACGTTCGATTGCTATGAATTTGTTGAGTTCAACATCGAGTCTCGCTCCGTCATCGATGAGAATAAAATCTGCCATCGCTTCAATTTGATTGTGCTGCATTGTTCGTTGGCCACCTTCATCGAGGTATTCGAGAACAAAGACTGAAATCTCACCCTCGATATTGAGTTCACTTTCGTCGTCTATTTGGTGAACATCAAGCGTCCCCAACGCTTCTAAACGAAGATATTCATCGATTTGTTCATCTTTGAGTTCTCGTTTGAGGTATGCAGAAGAGACATTTGCAAAGACATCGGTTTCCAAGCCAGAGTCATTGTTGTGAAACCAAATCGACCCATCACCATTTGCTTCAAAAATTTGTGATGTCAACGTACCATTGACTGTGGTTTCATTTTTCCAAATCGATGAAAAATTGAGGTCGAGGGTGGTTGAATCAGTTTCTGTATTTTCAATACTCCATAGTTCACCGGAGCCCAATTCCCAAGATTGAAGGGTTTGTCCCACTCTTTCTTGCCAACCTTGTCCTTCGAATATGAGTTCGAAGACTTGGGGCCCATATTCGTCCGAGTAGTTTTGTTGCATTGACCATGTTGTTGATAGGGTTATTTCATGGTCATCAATGGGCTGATTCCAAATACCAACGTTGAACATTCTTGTAGTTTGCACAGGAGGGTCGATGGCTATGTCATTCTTAGAATTGATATGAACGGCAATTTGAACAATGTCGGACCAATTCAATGTCGCCGAGGTACTCAAAATTGCATGCTTTTGGTTGTCAATGCTTTGCCATTCGATATCGAATTCAGGATAAACAATACTTGAATCGGAATTGATTGAAAAGTTGATCCCGAGTTCATAATTTGCGTTGTCATTAAACACAAAGACATAGCCTTGCTCACCTCCATGGCCCCATGCTACAAGTATTCTCGGTGCTTCGACATCATGATTTTCCGAAACGACCGGGAAACTTGAAAAAATGAGCATCAAAAGTCCCAAAACCACGACTTTCTTGCTTCCCATAACATGTAGTTGGGTTGGTCCTCTTCAAAAGTTTTGTATCTCTGTGTCAAAAATCGAGGATGTATCCGAAAATCAGTGGAAGAACGATTGTCGCATCACTTTGAATGCTAAATCTTGGTGTATCAATACCTAATTTTCCCCATGTAATTTTTTCATTGGGCGGTGCACCAGAGTATCCTCCATAGGAGGCAGAGGCATCAGTAATCTGTGCAAACCACGACCAGAGTGGGACATTGCGTTCAAGGTCTTGATGAAGCAAAGGGACGACGCAAATTGGAAAATCACCAGCAATACCTCCTCCTGATTGAAGAAAACCAAGTGAGGATGTATGGCTTTCATAGAATTCTACAAGTGAAATCATGTATCCAATGCCGCTTTGAACAGAAGCCTGTTTGACCTTCCCTTCCAAGCATCTCGCCGCGAATATGTTGCCCATAGTTGAGTCTTCCCAGCCTGGAACAAAAAGCGGGATGTCACACTCGGCGGCAGCAAGCAACCATGATTGCTCAGGGTCCGCCTCATAACTTTCGTTCAACGCTCCGGACAGGAGAAGGTCGTAGAAATATTTGTGAGGGAGTTGAGATGTACCAAGGTCTGAGTGTTTGGACCAACCTTGCACGAGATGATGTTCCAACTTCCTGAAGGCTTCTTCTTCGGGTATACATACATCTGTGACTCTGTTGTATTTTGAACGAAGCAGTTCAAGTTCTTGTTCAGGCGAGAGATTTGCATAATCGGGAATAGACTTGTAACTATTTTTTGCAACCAAATAAAACAGGTCTTCCTCTAAGTTTGCCCCAGTGCAAGAAATGCCAGCAATGTGGCCATTTCGAATCATTTGTGCTAAACTTCGACCAATTTGAGCTGTACTCATTGCACCAGCGAGGGTGAGAAATATTTTCCCGCCGTTGCTAAGGAATTCTTGGAGTGATTGTGCAGTTCGTTTGAGGGTACCTGCATTGAAGTGAAAATAATGTTCGTCCACAAAGCGACGAACACCCATGTGATCACTCACCGTTGAGGAAACGCTTGTGGTATTCCCTATTCATCAATTTGATTGATGGAATGAGTTCTGATAATGAAGCGTGAATGAAATCTGCGATAATGTTCGGGTCGGTCTTTCCACAGGTGAAGCAATCAATGGCAAGCAATCCTCTGTCGGAATAGCAGTGTGCGGAAACATGGCTCTCATCGAGAAGAACGACTGCTGCAAATCCAGGGGGCGAAACTGTACCATCAAATTCTTCGACGTGCGAATGAACTTCCCTTGCTGGACTTTTCGCCACCGCATTTTTCAGGACATTGAGGATAAATTGACCCGTTTTGTGTTCTTCAACAAAAAATTCAGTGTAATCGATGAATACATGCGACCCTTGATTTTCCACGCAAACCACCACACAGCCTTGCGAGGGGCGAGCGCGATACGGATTTTAATATGCCGATGAATCACTTCATAGTCCAATTGCTAAAAAATGATGACTGCGTTCTATTTTTATGAAAATTAACATTTTGTGAATCTTTCTTCCAGAATCCCATTTTTCTTGCATAACAATGCCCGCCAATGACCTTCGTTGCAAGCATCGCAGCAGTGAATTGGGTCAGGGGCGTTTCTGATTGAGGGACGATTTCGTTGACATCCGCACTAATCACCTGTGCATTTGGGTTAGCGAACAGTACTTCAATGGTTTCAATCGCTTGCCAAAATTGTAAACCACCCGGGACAGGTGTTCCTGTCGAAGGAACAAGGGCTCCATCCAATCCATCAATATCGATGGTCAGGTGAACAGGGCCGTGTATTGCCCTTAGTTCATTGATCCACGCCGTCCATTGTTGAGCACCAGTGCAAGGATGTTGTGTATCACGAGCGAAGAACGTTGTAATTGTATCATTCGATTGACTCATAGCGAACTCTTCCTTAGAGAATGCACGAATGCCAACCTGGAGGAGTTTACCGATACCCATGTCAACGCTGCGAGAAGCCGCACATGCGTGAGAAAAAATTTCTCCATCAAGTTCCGATCTCAAGTCAGCGTGAGCATCGATTTGTACGATGGTGAGTTTTGATAGGTCTCCAGCAATACTCGGATGCGATTTCAGTGCTTGCACAATAGGTGGTAATATGCTATGTTCCCCGCCTAAGAATAACGGAAAGAGAGAGCCATTTGTGTACGTAGAAGCATAATCGACGATTTCATCCAACTGTCCTCGAAGAGTTCCTGCAGTTCCCTCCCATGCTTTCGGCGTATGAAGGACGAGGTCACCAGGAAGGTCATCGTTCAAGAGAGGTTCGAACAATTCAACTTGAGCGCTCGCTTGAACACATGCTCGAGGGCCTTTTGCGGTGCCAGTACCGTACGAGGTTGTAAGTTCGTACGGAAGTTGTAAAATGGCAATATCCGTTGCCCCCTCCATTGTTTCAAGGTCAAGAAATTGAAGTACATCCTCCCCCTCGGCCATGTTGTCCCGCTCATATGACTGCTTCTTGAGATTACCTATGGGGCCAAAATTCCGAACATTAGAAACGAATACTTAATAATGTATGGAAGACAATATACAATACTGTAG
>CAZWXR010000021.1:0-19573 GCA_964637985.1 uncultured Candidatus Poseidoniales archaeon | reverse complement strand
GGAGAGGCACAAGCAGCCGTGATGGCAATGAAAGGCCAACTTGATGTTGTAGCAACACAAGATTGGGATGCCCTCCTCTATGGGTCGCCGCTCCTTGTACGAAATCTCATGAATGATGGTTCAAAATCCCACGGCAGAATTGTTCACGCTCAAGAAATTCATCTCCAGACTATGCTTGAGGCATTGGCGATTTCGAGAGAACAACTCGTCGACCTCGGCATTATGATTGGAACCGATTTCTATCCAGGTTTGAAAGGTATTGGCCCGAAGACAGGTCTCAAACTTATTCGAGAGCATAAAACGATGGAGGCGATATGTGAATTGAAAGGTCATGACATTCCAGAAAATCTTGCTGAGATTCGAGACATCTTCCTTCATCATCCGAACAATGAAGTTCACACTCAAGACCTACAATTGAAGGAAGTTGACCGTCAAGGTCTTGTGCAATTTTTACAAGAGGAACGAGAATTTAGTCAACGTCGAATGGATCAAGCCTTTGAGAAACTCGAAGAGGGAGGAAGGTTACGTTCCTCTGGTCAAACATCGCTCTTTTCATTTTGAACCAAGCAATGCCGAAACACTGAACTCAATGTTTGGACACCTTCGACACTTTCTGTAACCCGTCTTGATGCTGAATGTTCATCCGATAGAGCCTCATGCAGAGAATTGACGGGAGCGCAAGGAAGACCTTCGAGCATATGTTCCAATTCAGCACGAGTGAATTTTTCAAGAGTGTCCTGTACTAATTTCTCAACATCATCTCGATGTAAAATTCTTCCTTTGTTTGTGGCATACGTTGGATGTGAGGGTACATCGATTCTTTGGCATAATGTGTTCCACTGTTCGTCAGAACCAATGCCTAAGGCAAACCATCCATCTTTCGACTCAAAGACCCTGTATGGAACGAGATTTGGGTGTGAAGACCCCATGGGGACAGGCTCTTGCCCGCAGAACACATTATGCGCTTGATTCACCATTGAAGCAAGAGCAACATCCCACAAGGAGATGTCGAGAATTGAACCCTGGCCAGATTTTTGCCGTTCGAAGAGTGCGGCCAGAATCGCCGAAGTAGCCGTCATACCCGTCATCACATCAATCCATGCTACACCAATCTTGACAGGAGGGCGACCCTGTTCACCGGTCATAGACATAATACCAGATCTTGCTTGCATTGTGAGGTCATATGCTGGTTGATGCATTCTTGGTCCATGTTGACCATAGCCAGTAATTCGGCAAACAATCGCTCCTTTTGGCCATGCATCAATGTGTTTTTCTAAGGTTCCAGGTTTGAAATTTTCAATAATGACATCGCTTTCTTCTATGTGTTTTTGAATGAATTGCCAATCGTTGATGATGTGTGCATTTATGATGTTCTTCCCTTTGTTGCAAGACAAGAAGTATGCTGCAACTTCGGAGCCATCAAAACCAGTTGTAAATGGAGGGCCCCATTTCCTTGTGTCATCACCCCATGGCGCTTCGATTTTCAGGACATCCGCACCCAAATCAGCCAATTGTTGCCCACAATATGGGCCAGCGAGAATTCGAGACAAATCAAGAACTTTTATGCCACGAAGTGGTTGAAACATGAGGAGGACTCTGGAATTCGCCCCAAAGTCATTCTCATGTCATTGAGGGTTATTCTGCTCGATTTTCTTGGATTTGATTTCGAACATCTTGTGCTGAGCGCTTGATGTCTTGCATAACTTTTCGAACCCTTGTTCCTGCCGTTTTGTTCCCTTTGTCGGATTTCGTGGCATCTTTCATCGTTTCGTTTAAAGTAGCAATCATGTCTTCAAGCATGGATACAACACTAGTCATACCATCCCCTCAAGAAAACGGTTTTTATTCGTTATGGGGCGATGTGACGACAATGATGCCTATCCCAAAGTAACTGCAATGAAGAGAATGGATGAAGCTGCGAGCGTGATGAGGATATTGTCATCGATAGGACCGAACTCATAGCGTTCAACCAATGTGGCAATCAGTGCGGCGAATACGCCCCACCACTGAAATGTACCATCTGCCAAGAGGCCACAAAGATAGCCGAGTGGGGCGCTAATAATGAACATGAAGACATTTCCAATCGGGTGTTTTGAACGATGGCGAACCACTCTGTTTCGTACTACGCCGGTGATTCCATCGCCAAATGCCATGAACAATGATGGCATAATTGCTAACCATGGGTCATCGAAGAGTTGCCATAAGACCGATATGGATAGAAACCACATCAATGCAAATTTTACATCGTTCTGATTTTCTTCAGTTTGGAACCATGTCAGACGAGCACCAAACCAGTGGAAGCTTCCGATTAACATGGTGAAAGCCAGGCCGCAGAAAAATGGATACACGGGTGATGTAAAGACATATGGAATGGCGAGCGAGATTATTCCCCCAGCAAAAACGTGGACGATCTTTCGATTATAATACACAGCACGAATATGTTCTACGCCCCTTCCAACCATCATGTTGTAGGGAATTTTTGTTGCATAAAGGATGGCAACAACATAACATCCGAGAATAATTGCCCAGACGTATTCTGGCATTTTTTGACCCCCTCATCAACGCTGTCGTGAAAAAATCAAACATTCTCGGGGAGTTCATGGAGCCAAGAAAAAGTATCCTCACCATACTCTTTTTGGATGTCAGTCAGGCGGTCATACAATAATTGAGTCACCGGCCCAGGTGTTCCGTTTCCATAGACCGATTTGACACCCTCATGGGTGATTGAGCCGATGGGTGAAATCACAGCGGCTGTTCCGCAGCAAAATGCTTCATCTGCAGCCATTGCAAAATCTGCACGAACCTTTGTTTCATTAACAGTGTAACCAAGCGAACGTGCCAATTGAATTGTTGAATCTCGCGTGATACCCGGGAGAATTGTACCTGTGAGCAGAGGTGTGTAGAGGACATCATCTTTGACGCAAAAGTAGTTTGCAGCCCCGACTTCTTCGATATAGGTGTGGGTTTCAGCGTCGAGGTAAATGATTTCAGCGTAGCCTTGAGCCTTCGCCTCTTTGCTTGGTTTCATACCCGGTGCATAGTTACCAATTGCTTTCACGCCGCCTGAACCTCCCGGTGCAGCCCTGTGGTGATGGTCGGAAATGAGGAGGTCAATGGCTTGAACGCCACCTTTGAAATATGGCCCCACTGGTGTGACATACACCAAAAATGTGTATGATGGGGCTGGTGCAACGCCAAGAATTGGCCCGCTTCCCATCAACAGTGGGCGGATATACAACGCACCCCGGCCGACTGGAGGAATGAATTTTTTATTTGCAGCAACGACTTGTTCAACTGCGTCGATAAAGATGGATTCAGGCACTGGAGGAATTTTGAGTCGGTCGGCCCCCCGTTGCATCCTTCGAGCATTTTCCTCTGGGCGAAAAAAGACAATTCTGTCCTTTGATGTTCGAAAGACCTTCATACCTTCGAAAAGGCCTTGGCCGTAGTTCAAAACTCCCGCAGCCGGTGACATTTGAATTGGCCCATAGGGGATGATTTGGCCAGGTTTCCATGGTTCATCGGCATCAATGGTCGTGATGTACATGAACTCAGTCGGCGTCATCGAAAAAGTGAGAGAATCCCAATCGATTTCAATCGTCACCAAAGACCTCCTCGTTTTTTCCCATAAAGGTTCGGCTTTCAATGATTTCGGGTCAAAGAATTGAAAATAATTCCACTTTTTTCACTTCATGAAAGCACATCGGTGAGTTCTAAGACAATGGGCTCATGCCTTCATTTGAGCATGTCGTCAACGAAGATTGGAATTTTAACGGGTCGTTATCGAGCGGTTGGCGAGGGGGTCGATTCCTCGACAATCATCGACCTTTTTGGTCGTTCAAGCGAAGGAAAATCGGTTGTTGTGAGCGTGTCAGGATTACATCCCACATTCGAATTTTCTTCAGTTCATCTTGACTCAATCGACGAAATTTCTCCAGAACATCAACAACTGATCGATTCCGTTAATGTCCTTGAACACGTTGAAGAAGTCACCGGTCCTGTGATGAAGTCGACACATTTTGGGCCAAGACCTGTATGGACTGTCAGGGCAACACAACCGTTTCATGTGCCATCACTGCGGAAAAAATTGGAGTCAATGAACTTCACATTGTATTCTGCTGATATACCCTTCGTGAATCGACTCTTTCTCGACCTTGACCTTGCCATGCACGTCGAAATACATGCAGAGCCTATTCCTGAGCATGAATTTCGAGTTGACCTCGCTTTTGAAATCGGACTCGAGCAAATAACAACCTGTGAACCATTTCCTGTACCATTCACTATTTGTTCTTTTGACTTGGAAACAAGCATCGAGAATAATTCAATTTTATGTGGTGCGGCTTGGATTGAGAAAAATGATAGCTCTAAACGAACGCACAAGGTTTTCGTCGGAGAAGAGACAGATATCTTGGCAAGCATGACATCGTATATTCATGAACATGACCCCGATATCATCACTGGATACAACATTGATAATTTCGACCTTCCAAGAATGAAAGAACGAATGATACGCCATTCGAGGAAAGGAGATTGGCAGCGTCAATCTGAATATTTTGGCTGGGGCAGATGTGCTCAAACCGAACAAGAATCGAGCAGAAACAGAGACGGTCTCATTCCACAACGACTTTCAAATCGGTCATGGACTGTCTGTGGCCGTATTTTTATGGATGCATGGTGGCAGGCAAGGCAAGCACTCCGGCCGAAACGAGAAACCCTTTCCTTTGTCGCCCAATTGCTTTTTCCGGACCAAGAAGGAAAACACAAAATGGATATTGATGCATCGAATATGGATGTGGAATGGGCTCATCGTCGCGAAGAGGTCATCGAGTACTGTGTACGAGATGCTGAACTCCCCCTCGATATTTTACACGAAATTCAGGCTGTTCGTAGGACAGAAGCAGTTGCTTCGGTTGCCCGAGTGGTTATGGATACTGCAACAAATGGAAGCACAAGTCAGCTCATCGATTCGCTCGTTATTCGTCTCGCTGACAAAGAAATGGTTGCAGTACCTCGAACAGGTTCAGCCGAACCGAAAGAAGGGCAAATCACTGGAGGCTATGTTCATGACGTTGATGCAGGGCTCTATCCATGGGTAGCCGTCCTCGATTTCAAGAGCATGTATCCTTCGATTATGATTGGAAAAAATATTTGCTACACAACGAGAATAGAGCCTTCGGAATCTTCACTACCTCCTCATCACAAAGCACCCACTGGAGCAATGTTCTTGACCTCTGAAGAAAAGAAGGGACTCGTACCCTTCCTGCTCGAAGGTTTGATGGACAAAAGAGATGAACACAAGCGATCGTTAGGCATCGCAAAACAGCAGGATGACGCAGCAGCAATTGGCTTTCACGATGCGATGCAATACGCTGTCAAGATCCTCATGAACTCGTTTTACGGGGTTTTTGCAAGTGGTTTTTATCGCTTCACACATCGAGATTTGGGTTCGTCAATCACCGCATGGGCACGTCAGAACATCAAAGGCGTCATCACTTCACTTGAACAAGAAGGCCTCAATGTGGTGTATTCAGATACAGATTCGATCTTTGTTCAAGTGCCTGAACTCCAAGGAGTTGCTTATTTTTCATCAGATGATGCCGAAAGCGTCGATTTGAACCAGCATACATCGACGATGTTTGAATTTGGGACACAATTAGCTCAACGATTTTCAAAAGATTCTGCAGTTCTTGAATTCGAAAAGGGGCTTTCAGTCTTCTTTAGCCACGGAGCAAAGAAACGCTACCTCGGGCAGGTCATTTGGCCAAATGAGGAGATGTTGGTCCGAGGATATGAAACTCAACGAACAGATTCATTCCAATTTTTGATCGATTCGATGAACATATTATTCCAGTTCGTTCTCAAAGACCAGCGAGATGAGTTGGTAGCGTTTGCCATCGACCGAGTCCATGCCCTCAAGAAAAATGAAGTTGACGTGGCACAACTCGTCTTATCGAAATCCTGCAAAGGCAAGGTGCTGAAGACCCCTGTGACGAGTTTACGAGATGTTGATTTTGCTGCAGAATACGCAAACCCCGATAGCATGGCCCAAGTACGAGTCGCAAGGCAAGTGATCGAGCGGGGCCTCGGATTCACTTCTGGCATGAAAGTATCGTTTATTGTCGAGGACGGTTCGAAAAGCCCAGTTACTGTGAAACCATGGTGGGATGAGGAAGAATCGCTTTCCTATGACGGTGTCTATTACGCAGAGCGATTAGCCACTGCTTTAGGTCGAATCACCGAGGCATTTGGGTGGACTGCAAAAGACCTCATGCAAGGGAGTCGGCAGTCTTCCCTCTTCTCGTTTTAGATACGGTGAGCAAAAGGTATTTTGATGAAGTCCTTACGACCATCACTACAATGCGAAGGTTGCCCACGGTCTTTCTTGGTTTACTACTTGTCATGAGTTCACTTTCAGGTTGCTTGTTTTCAGGTGAAGATGACAATGCCCAAGAAGAATTATTCCCGGTCATTAAATTCTCACCGAATTCAAACATCCGAGTCGGCGACCTTGTCTACTTCGATGCCTCAAGTTCTACACCTTCTGACGGGTCATTGACCTACAGGTGGGACTTTGATTCAGATGACTCCATCGATGAAACTGGTCGAACAGCGGAATGGACATTTCAAACCGCAGGAACTTTTGAAGTCACATTGACGATTTCAGATGGTTCAAGGTCACAAGAAACCTCAAAATCAATCACCATTGGTGAGGCTGGTGCTGAACCACCAGTTGCGACCATCACACAATACAGCGATGCTGAAGACTGTGAAGATGAGGCGATAAGTGAAAACACACACATCGTTGTTTGGATTTGTGAACGAGATAAAGAACTGTCTGACCGTTCAATCGATGCAACAATTAACATTGAACTCGATGGTTCTAATTCAGATTCTGGTGACCCATCCCAGTACATTACATCATGGCATTGGGACCTTGACCTCAATGATGACGCAGATTCCGATGGAGATAATGAGAACGATGCTGACTTGTCAGGTGAGACGATTCAATGGGAGAACGTTGAACCAGGCGAATACGAAATTGCCCTAACGGTGACAAACGATGTTGGATTTGTCGACACTGATACGATTCGAGTGTATGTATCGTACGCAGGCTATTGGCTCGATTTCGAAATGGATGGCAACACTTCAAACAACGCTGCTGAAAAGGAATTCGACGTAAAAATTGTGTACGACAAAGACGGTGGTAACACAATTCGAAAGGCAGTTGCAGAACTCACGTACCCCAAAGAAGACAACGATTGTACTCCTGTTTTTGGAACCAATAACTGCAGGGCGAAATTGGACATTTACGCTTACAATGAAGACGATGATGAAGCGGCAAACACATCAGGGACAGGAGTTGATCAAAGGACTGACGGCGATTGCGATGAAGATACGAACGATTGTATCCATCTAACCCTTTCATCGTACCTCTTCACCGATTCAGACTCAACCTTCGGGGACGGCGAATGGACGATTACCATCCAAAACGATAAGTTGAACGATTTAGCCGTCGAATCCTTTGTTCTTCGACTCTATTACAAGTAAGAACGGTGAGATCGTGAAGAAAACTCGAATCGTTTCCACGCTCGGTCCAGCATCGTCGTCAAGAGAGAACATTCTCAACCTCCTCCAAGCAGGTGCAGATGTTTTTCGCCTCAATTATTCGCATGGCGAACCGGAAGATAAAACCGAACTCTATTCGACAATTCGTTCGCTCGAAAGCGAACTAGGGCGGCCAACATGTATTTTGGCTGACCTTCCGGGTCCAAAGATTCGTTTGGGAAGCATCGACCAACCAGCCCATCTTGAAAATGGTTCAAGCGTCAGCCTGCACATTGGTCAATCAAAACGCACGGGTGAATTTGATGGCACACTTCCTGTGGAAATCGATGGTATTGAAAGCCAAATCAAGCCAGGTGCTTCGATTCTTATCGCAGACGGGCTTGTTGAGATTATTGCTGATTCAATCGATGGTAAGGTCATTTCATGCACGGTAAAGAACGGTGGAGAAGTGAGTTCCGGCAAGGGCCTGAATTTCCCCGGTACGTTGCTCAATGTACCCGCCTTCGGTCCTAAGGATGAAAAGGCCCTTGAACATGCTCTACGTTGCGAAGCAGATTATGTGGCAGTGAGTTATGTGCGGACTGCAAATGATGTTGTGCCCGTGAAAGAATTTATCGCAAAATCGGGTCTCCACACACCAATAATAGCCAAAATCGAACACCCACTTGCCCTCGATAATCTCGACGACATCCTTGATCATTGCCAAGCAGTCATGGTTGCACGAGGTGATTTGGGTGTGGAAATTCCACTCGAGAATGTTCCCATAGCTCAAGAACTCATCATTTCCAAGGCCATCGAGCGGGGGATGGTGTCTATCGTCGCAACGCAAATGCTCGAAACAATGACACAGAACCCGCGGCCCACTCGTGCTGAAGTCACCGATGTATCCTCAGCAATCCGTCAAGGGGCCTCATGCGTCATGCTCTCAGGAGAGACGGCTGTGGGCTCATATCCTGAACTTGCCGTGGAGACGATGGCTCGAATTGCAACCTCCACAGAGCAATCATTTGCAACAACAGGAAACCGGCCAACAGCACTTGCTCGATTCCGAAGCACAAGAGCGATTGCACATGCTGGAGTTTTGCTTGCGGACATTTCTGGTGCTTCACGCATTGTCGTTGCAACCGAACACGGTAATGCGCCCCGTCTCGTAGCAGGATATCGTCCAGATGTCCCCGTCACTGCGGTCAGCAATAGAATTCGAGCCTTGAGGAGGACGTGTATGTTATCGGGTGTTGACACAGTTCAAGTCGAAGAAGACGAGCGAGGTTCTGCAACCATGAAAAAAGCCATTGAATCGCTTTTCTCGGACGGTCGTCTTCATGCAGGCGACAAGGTCATTGCAATATCGGGTAGCCCCAAAGCCATTACAGGAAGCACGAGCACGCTTCGATTGTACCGAATCTCAGAAGATGGAACGGTTAAAAGCGATGAGTAGAACCTTGTTTTTAGCCCAAGAATCCTCATTTGTTCAATCGCGGTATTCAAATAGGGGTTGTATTTCGGATGGTCTGCTAAGGAGCGATTATTATGCCATCAGAATGGGAAGACAAGAGTAAGCCACATCGTAACATTGTGTTCATTGGTCACGTTGATCACGGTAAGTCAACCACAGTCGGTCGACTTCTCCTCGATTCAGGCCACATTGAAGCACACGTTATCGAAAAGAACGAAAAACTTGCAGCGGAATCAGGTAAAGCTGGTTTCGGACTTGCATACGTTATGGACGGTCTAAAAGAAGAGCGTGAGCGTGGAATTACAATCGACGTTGCACACAAAGAGTTCTTCACCCCAAAGTGGTACTGGACAATCATCGACGCACCAGGTCACCGAGACTTCGTGAAGAACATGATTACCGGTGCTTCCCAAGCCGACACAGCAGTTCTTCTCTGTGCAGCAAACGACGGTGTGAACGCTCAAACCCGAGAACACGCATTCCTCGCAAAGGTTCTCGGTGTCAGCGGTCTAATCGTCCACGTCAACAAGATGGATATTTCCGGTGTTGACTGGAGCGAAGACAAGTACAAATCCGCATGTGACGAAGTTTCCCAACTTCTCAAGCGAGCTGGGTTCAAGCCTGACGATGTTCCAATGATCCCTGCATCATCCCTCAACGGTGACAATGTGTTCAACAAGTCCGACAAGTGCCCATGGTACAACGGACCAACATTGTTCGAAGCAATCGATGCAATGGCAGAACCAAACAAGCCAGTTGACAAGCCACTTCGACTACCAATTCAAGATGTGTACAAAATTGGCGGTATCGGAACAGTTCCAGTCGGTAAGATTGAAACTGGTACACTCAACACAGGCAAGACCGTTGTTTTCAACCCGTCACAAAAGTCTGCTGAAGTGAAGTCCATTGAAATGCACCACACAATCGTGCCAAGTGCTGGCCCAGGCGACAACGTTGGATTCAACGTTCGTGGTCTTGCTACCACTGACATCCGACGTGGTGACGTTGCAGGATACGCTGACAATGCTCCAACATTCGTTCGACACGACGAATGCTTCGTAGGACAAATTCAACTTATGGACATTCCAAAGGTCGTTTCCGTAGGATACACACCTGTATTCCACGCACACACTGCTCAAGTTGCTGTGAAATTCATGGAACTCCTTGAAAAGACCAGCAAAGCGGGTAAAGAACCAAACCCATCATTCCTCAAGACAGGTGATGCTTGTTTGATTCGATTCCAACCAACCAAGCCAATGGCTATTGAACAGATGGATACCTTCCCAGAACTTTCTCGATTCGCTATTCGAGACATGGGTAAGACCGTCGCTGCTGGCGTTTGTTTGAAGATCGAAAAGAAGTGATTCAATCACATAACAAGTACACGTGGAGAGGAAGGGAAAACTACATGGCAGCTGTGACAGTCATCAAATTAACTGGTGAGAATCACAGTGACATTGACCTTGTTGCAAGTCAAATCAAGATGATTTGCGATGCAGACGGTATCAAACTCCGTGGACCAATCCCTCTTCCAACACGTCGACTCGTCGTCCCAGTACGAAAAGCACCAGATGGTGAGGGTAGCGAAACCTATGACCATTGGGAAATGAGAGTTCACAAGCGACTTTTGGAAATGGACCTTACATCGAATAAAGATGAGGCAGCACTCCGACGTATTGCTCGAGTGCCAATCCCTGACACAGTGAGTATTGAAATCTCAATGCGAAGTGCAAATTGAATACCTTCAGTTTGCCTGAATCAGAGTTGTGCATTTTCTGCAAGGCCTGTATCAATAAGCCATTGTGCAGTATCAGCGTCAAGCATGTGAACATCACCGACTTGCAATTCAATCTCGTTACCGTGTTCATCCATGATTGGGTCGTCGCTTGATTCAAGGATGCGAATTCGAACAACATCGTCATGATGTGGTTCAACCACAGGTTCTTGAACAGATTCAGGAATTCCTTTTGATGAAACTGAAGGAGCAAGTTCAGGTGCTATTTGACTCGCCTTGGATTCTACATTCATTTCCGTTCTTTGCTGAGTTTCTTCAATGTCATATTCGTTGAATTCAGGCCATTCAGGCTCTTCTAAAATTCTGTCTTCTTCATCTACATCAAATTCGATGATTTCAGGTTCATGATCTTCAAAGGCAAGGACTGGAGGTGGTTGATTTGTTAACTGCTTACCTTGCTCCATATATGCATCAAGTTGCATGGTGCCCCGAGCGACTGTCGAGGCTTGTTCATCCAAAAAAATTTCACCCTCGATACCTTGCTGGATGCTTAACCAGTCAATCTCTTTCTTGAATCTATCAATTTCGTTTTGAATCGCAAGGAAAAAGGCCTTTTCAGCAGGGTCATGTCGTTGCCAATCCATTGGTGGAAGGGCATTAACATCTTCCCGAAGGTCAGTACTTCGAATGGATTGCGACGCAACATATTGCATCATTGCAACCATTCTCCGACGAGCGAGGTCAGAAGCAATACGTCGAATATTGGATTGTTTTCTCTGACGATTCTGCAATCGCATATCCCGACTACCTTTTCGTAGTAATTCTTGAATCTCTAGGTCGAGGTCAGTTAGCAACTTCCGAATCATTTGCCAAAAATCAGGTCGAGGAAGTGCCACTGGTAGTTTTCTGTCCGATTGTAGGCGGTTTGTTGAAAATAATTGTTCTTCAATTTCATGCGCCTGTTCATCCGTCAAGGAACGTTTCGACGCCATGATAACCGCTGCTCCCCACAGGATTTGAATTCTCGGCTTTGTTTCAACGGGAATTTGATGCGATAAACACAGTCATTGAAATGGAAGACCTCGTCTCCATCTCTGAGGAGGGAGCGTATTGAGGGCATGTAACCCAAAAAATCATTCAAAATCCTTGAGATTGAATGCTCTTTTTCTAGTTCTTCTCATGTGTCTTTCAGTGTTCTCGAATGCATTGATTTCATTGTCGAGTGAAAAGAACTCGCCACACCAAGCCTCTGTGACATACAACACAAACTCGACGACATCTTCGGTCGATGTGCTTGATTCAAACCTTATCACCATACCTGCAAATCATACGTTTATGAATGGAACAATGCATGTTGAACCGACTCCAGAACTCTACACAATGGATACGACAGCATTTGGATTAGCAGCAAATGTTTCGTGGAATGGAACATTTGACGATGTTGAAGTTTCAAATTCTACCGGAGAATTAAGATTGTCAGTCAAAGAAATCAGAGGCAACACAACCGATTTTGAGTCTTTGACATTGCAGCCGGAAGACTGGTTTTCCATAGGGCAGAATCACACTATTTGGGAAGTCGTCGACCTTGCAAACAATACATTGCAAACTGCTATGGCCCATCCATCACAAGGATCGGATGGAAAGTATTCTCTGTCAACGACATCTTCAGGAAACCTTTCCTCAACTATGTACACATGCATTCAGTCTCCAATACTTTCAACACCGAACATGTTTCAAAATTATTCGTTTTCATTTGATTCATGGACGTCTCTTCTTGATTCTGATGCGGTCTGGGTAGAATTTCGGAACACTTCAACATGGCAAGTCGTTTCTCCGCAAGGGGGCTATCAAAATATTACAAATGGATTAGTCTATGCACCATCAACATCATTTTCTGGGCAATCGGAACAATGGCTTCGACACTCGTTCCTCCTCGACGATGTCCTCGTACCCACATCTTCTGATTTTCAAATGCGGTTTTGTATTGAAACCTCAGCACAGTCTGGCCAACGAGGCGGTTGGTTCATCGATAATATTTCATTGGACAACGAAGGCGATGCAGGAGGTGCATGGATTCACGGAAATCTATCAGGTGATTATGCACCAAACGCGTATGGAATCATGTATCTTGAAGCAGACCTTTCAGGATTATCCGGTCAACTCGAATTTGAATTTTGGGCGAATTGGGATATTGAAGGGGCATCGAGTGATGAATTATCGATATGGTATAGTGTAGATAATGGGTCGAGTTGGCAAGTCATCTCTCCGGTACCAGGTCTGCCAGGATGGGGATTTACGTACCAAGGTGTAACCTACAGAATGGAATCCTACGGGTGGATTCCGGTTCGATATGGGTTGCCTACAAATTTGTCCACACATCAGAACGCTAGCCAAATTTTGTTTTCATTCCAAGTTAATACTGATGCTGTAAAGAATTTCGGAGGTTCCTTTTCAGAGGATTGGGAAGGCATGGTCATTGACGACGTATCCATTTGGGCCGGTAGAAATTCACAATCTCCAGTACGAAGAGTTGTCAGTAATTTCTCAAGTCAGCCTAGCCAAACGATTGGAGACCCAAGTGGTTGGAAAAACACATCGACTTCTCTTACGAATGAATGGCAATGGACAAATTCTTTGGGAAACAACGGTCCAACAACTCGTCAATTTTCGTTTGAAAACCCAGTTGTTGCACCTGCGGGCTGGTCAATTCTATCGAATGGCAAAACAGGTTGGGAGATTGGCGTTACAGCAAATACATCTGGATACGGCCCTGGTGTCTTCTCTTCCGGTTCAAATGGAGCTGCTATCAACCTCGTGACTCGCTATACAAATAATCTCTACACACACCTCATCAGTCCCGAATTTTCAGTTCCAGAAAATGCTTCAGCGCGACTACAATTCAATTCATGGATGTGTGCTGAGGCAAATTGGGATGGTGGAACGGTTTCAATTTCGACAGATAACGGGGCATCTTGGTGGTACATTCCGGATTCAATACCGGATTTCCATGACCAAATCTCCACCGTGAATCCATATTCTCCTCATTACATGCTCGGCATCATCGATGGTTCCAATGTTCAAGGAGGCAGTTGCATCCAGAATCGACCACAACAATTTATTCCAAAATCATTTGAACTCAACAATGTTTCAGGTCAACATATTCGTGCCAGGTTTTCGTTTTTCTCTGACCAATACCTTGAGTACGATGGATGGTATGTCGATGACATCGATTTTGAAGTTGAAGTATTCCAACAAACTGGCCAATGGACTTCAACATCTATTTCTCCAGATCCACATTATGGCTATGGTCTCCTCGACGGTTGGTATGATATCCCAGCAGGGACAGCTATCTCGGTTACACTCCTCGACCATCAAGGACAACAGATTCCAGACTATGTAGGTCGAACATTGCCTCTTCCAGTTCTCATTGACGCCGCAGAGTATCCATCAATTCAGGTTCAATTACATTTTGAATCTGAAGATGAGTACCTCACTCCAACAATTCACAGTCTTCACCTTGGACCTCAACATTTCGTACAATTCACAGAACTATCACAACTTTCGGGGACATTTTCAAACAATGGATTCGTGTCATCACAGCAACAATCCATGCGTCTCAATGAGTTTTCCGTTTGTCCATTTTCACGTCTAAATCTCGTCACATACGGGTGGAATGCATCTTGGGCAGATGATGAAATGTTCAATTCATCGTGGTGGAATAATCAAGATAAAAACGGTGAGCGTCAGTACAATTTTTCGTCAACCGTTGCAAAAACAGGATTAACACTTCGATTGAAATTTGAACAAGGCCAAGAATTTGAAAAGGCTGTAATTACGCCCCAATGCGTTCTTTTTCCAACAAATATTTCAATTGAATTTGACAGTATCTCTGAACAACTTTTCTCTTGGCCACCTTCTTCACTTCCCTCGACTCTTGGACTAGCGTCTATGTTTTTCCTTAACGGACAAACTCAACCTGTAGCTTCCACGGATGAAACCACGATATCTCCCCAGTCCAATATTTCGCTATCTTACATTCTACCATTCAGTACATTGCTCAATACGCACAATCAGTACGGATATGTTCATGTGACGACAAATTTCTCTTCAAATTCAACACTCTCTATTTCGACAACGAACCAAATCGATGTTTTGGCTGGTAGGAACTCGTTTTACATTCCATTGCAACAACGCTGTCCAAATGCAACAACTCAAATTTACAACGAAAGTACAGATGCTCAAACACAAACATGTGATATTCGTATCGAATCAAATGCCCAAGGAACGCTCAAAATCAACCGTTTTTTACATTTTCATCAACACTCTACTTTTACCCTATCTTTAACTCATCAAATTCTAGAAACTGCCAAGTTAGCATCATATCAAGGTGGAAATTATGAGATCATTGGTATCCCAATTGCCATACAATCATCAAATGCGGGTGTCCGAATCAATGCAACAACTGTTCAACTTCCAATGTTCATTGAGTCCGTTGAATCCTCAACAATCGAGCAATGGCTTCCAAATCGAGAAGTAGAAATCACGACGTATCATGCTAGAGTCAATCCCGCACAATCAACTAATGATGCACCAGACATCACTTCGATTGTCCTTTCATTAGCCTCAAGTTCTGCCATTGATTCGAGTTTTGTTGTTGTTGAGGTTGACCAAATCGATTCAACACCACGATTTAGACAGCACAGTGGACTTGGTTTAGCAGCATTACAACCCTCCACAATATCCTGTCTCATGAATGCCTGTGAAGTACAATGGAAATTCAAGAGTTCGTGGCTGCTCGATGATGTCGATGATGTGCATTATTTTCTCACATCTACTGATTCAAATGGTATGTATGCAGGTCCTTTCCACTCATTTAAGAACACACAATCAAACCAAATCGAGAATGATTTGGAAATTGTTGAACTTTCGATCACCGATACTTTAGACCGTTCGATTGGAGATTGGACAGACCCAATGTGGCCATTTCACATTCAACCCTCTTCAGCAATGGAAGTCATAGGAAAGGTTCGCTTTGACGGAACTTCCAATATTTGGGTTGGTTCAAACGAGGCTGAAATTACAATTCGTCTTCAGGCTGTACCACCAATCAATGCATCGGGGGGTGAACCCGAATGGCCAGAAAATCCAGTGGATTTCGCAAGAACTTGGACTGGTGAAGTGGATGAGAATGGACGTTTTTCTATCGAAATCCAGTCCCCCAGCGTAGAAGATGACCTTCCATCGAATACATGGTTCAAAATTCAGGCATATATCTCAAGATGTGGACCACAAAGTCAAACGATAACGACATCCCTCGATCGAACTCAAACAATATCAGAAATTCGATTTTTGCACGATTCTTCTCCACCGAGTTTTGTCGAACTTGATGTTCTTGATCCAACAGGACGAGTTCCTTTGGATGGACACATTTGGATGGAGGGACAAAACATTCCCGTTCGGTTGTTCATCGAAGATGACGAAGGGCTCGCCTCAAATATTGAAGTACGCACATGGTTTGAGTATAGAGATGATGACAATGATGATGGCGTCATGGATGTCGATGAATATCAATCGCTTTGGGTATCCGTCAACAAAGGAGAAACCTCAGCAGAAATTGATCTTCCTTTAATGTCTTGGAATGAGATATTAGCACCGACAAGTCAAGTAGGTAAAGCAAGTCTTGTCGTTTATGCTTATGATTTAGCAGGAAACCCGATACAATTTGGTGGCTCCGAAGGTGAAGAATCCGATGCTGCTACATTTGAAGTGCACAGGCGTTCCGAAACACTTGTTCAAATCGATGATTTTCAATTCGATATTGCAGGAGGTCATCTCCTGCCAGGGTACCTCCATTCATTTACGGCAGTGCTCACAGAGGGGAACGGGCTTGAATCCCTAGATAGTATCCGGTTTCATCTTATGTCTGGCGACAACCTCCAGTCTTGTTTCATTCATTATTTACCTCGATACAATAACCTAAATTTCGATGAGTCTTGTTTTGAGGAGCGGCCACAGGTTGAAGTTGTTCAACGCACGCCTTCGTCGACATTTGAAGTAAAATATTCGTTCCGCCTTGCATGGCAGAGGGTTGCAAATTTACCAGAAAAATCGTATTTACCGTCTTTTGCTGTGCATGATGAAGGTTCATCTCTACCAATAGGGTTCTCCACCATGGAACGCTATCGATGGATGGCTGAGCGTGTTATTGACCTCCGAATTGATTCGATTGAGGATGAAACAAATCCTGCTGGCGGTATGTATGTGGATACATTAACAGTAACAACCGGGGATGTGGTGAATGCTACTTTGGGTGTCTACTACAATTCATCCATCCTCCAAGCCGAATTTTTGCCTTCAATAGGATCGATCAAATGGATTCTATCCGATGGTGTTCGACAAAGAAATGGGCATGTAAATTTGACAGACGCGGGTCAGTATTCGATTCCAATTTCAATGGAAACAATTGTCATGGTTCAAGATGAGGGCACTCTTTCGTTTTCACTAGAAGGAATGGATGATTGGAATACAAGTTCAATTCATCTCGACATCATCATGGACGAAGATGCTCCAAGAGGAGAACTACCTCAAGGCATTTTTGAGAATCTTAGGAGCAATGCACTTGACAATGTCGAACTCATTTTTATTGTCGATGATGAAGGTGGCATCGGTATCCATGAGACGCTCATGTATGTGGAACTCTATCGAGCGGGTAAGCCGGTTGAAGGCATACATCGGACGTTTGTCTTGGGTGGCGAGGCCACTGGTTCGACGAGAATTACATTTGAGCAATATGTGAATCTCTCATTTTCTGATGTAGAATTCGAACGAGGTGATTCGTTCAAAATCTGGTTCCAAGTCATCGATAATGCAGGATATGAGATGACTGGGTTGGGTAGTGAAGACCAACCTTACCGATTTGGCATCACACTTGTTGCGTTTGAACCTGCGTTTCAAGATATTCTGGTCAATCCATATCGGGCGAAGGTAGGTCAAGAATTGTCTATCGATATCGAGGTTGTTAATCCTGGCTTATTGGCTGGTTCTACAACACTTCTTCTCCGAAACGATGAGGGCAGAATTCTCAATTCAACAGACTTGGAATTGGAGAGCGGACAAACCGAGCGAATTTCGTGGACGATTGAGGCTTGGAAAGAAGGGCGCTTAGGCCTCACCATTGAACTTGAGAATATGACACCACGAATTCCTATACCAATGGCCGCGATTGAACCATATGAAAAAGAAGACACATCTTCAGGAATGATCAATGCTGGGCTGTCCATTTTGGGCATTGTTGTCATTGTGTTCCTTATCATCATCCGACGAAATAGAAATGTCGAGAAATGGTTCGATGACGTTCATTTCGATGAACCAAATCAGATTTCGGGCGACCACAGAAAAGCGAATCAAAGTGAAGAGGAATAGTCAAGAAGAGAAGTCATCACGCAGGAGTCAAGCCGGTGTTCCCGAGCGGTCAAAGGGGCCAGACTCAAGATCTGCTGCGTATAGCTTCGTAGGTTCGAATCCTACCACCGGCACTCAATCAATGCTCTTCGTCCTCGTTGACTTCCTTCAATTGTCGAACCGTATCGTTTTGAATTTCGATTGTTTCCAACTTTCGTTGTGTCCCCTCGGTAACTTTGAGCGATTCAATCTTTTTTCCAGCAGGCAAAATTCTACTTTCATATGTACCAATTGATGCGTTGAATGCCCCGACAGCGGTTGATAGCCCGCGTCCCACTTTTGCCAAGTCTTCACTAAATTTAGCAACCCTGTCATAAAATTCTCTTGATTGTGCATGTATTTCCTTTGCATTTTCAGCCATTGTTTGCTGTTGCCAATATAATCCAACCGTCCGGAGGAGGGCGAGTAATGTAACTGGTGTGACGACCAAAATATGTTTACTGAAGGCGTATTCTTGAAGTGTTGGCTCGATTTCAAAAGCAGCCGATAGAATTGGTTCCGCTGGAATGAACATGACGGTGAAATCAGTTCCATCTAAAAATCTTGGATAATCTCGACCGGCGAGTTCGTCAATGTGTTTTTTGACTTGCTGAGCATGCTCCTTTAATTTCAAGCCCTTTGCATCAGGGTCGTCAATATCGAGACTATCCCAATACGCAGCAAGAGGAACTTTGGCATCAATTGGAACATGACCGCCATTTGGGATGTTGGCCACCAAATCGACAATTGCTCCACCACTTCCAGATTTTAGAGAAACCTGCACATCAAAATCACAATGTTGCAACATCCCAGCAGCCTCGGCAATGTTCTTCAGTGAGACCTCGCCCCACTTTCCTCTTGCTTTTGATGAACTTCGTAGAGCAGTTGAGAGTTTGATGTTAGTGTCTCGCAAAGTGGTTGTCTGTTCTTGCAAACCTTTGACCATTTCAGCGATGCCTTGATATGCACCTTCTCGATTCTTTTCAAGTTCGTTTGTTGCCTTTTCGAGTTTCTCCAAGTGTTCTTTTATGGGACTGACCAGAGACTCAACTTCTTTTTTCCTTGCATCATAATCTTTGCTCGCTTCGGTTTGTACGCCACGTAATCGTTCTTCTGCTAACCTCAAAAAATCCTCTGAATTTTGTCGGGCCACTTGGGAAGCAATGCTCTCCATCTCTGCTTTCATAGATTTTTTACTCTCTTCTGCTACCTCGGCTTTTGCTTCCGATGCAGCGATTTCTTTCTCAAGACGGGCCTCTGCTTTCATCGCCATTTCAGCAAATTTTGATTTTGCAAGAAGGTAACCAACGACGGCCCCCAGCAGGATTCCGAGACCTATGAAACCATATTCAGCAAGTGTTGCCATACTTCAATGA
>CAZWXR010000020.1:0-20282 GCA_964637985.1 uncultured Candidatus Poseidoniales archaeon | reverse complement strand
AAGCGAATGCAACTTTTTCCCATGTCTAATTTTGTCGTGCTGTGTTTAGGGTATTCTTGTTTAACCCACGCAAGCAACGACGGATCTGAATACACCCCCATATGATACAACGCAATGTGATTTTTTTGTGATGCTACATTCAAAAATGGCAGGGGGGAACTTGAGTCTACATGATATCCCTTTGGATACGTCGAATGTGGTACAACCCAACCTGGCATGTTGTACATGATGCACTCTTGAAAACCATCAGGTAGATGTTCTCGAATGATCTCAAGGAGTTTAGAAAGAACTTCCTTCCTTTCTTCAGGGAGAGCGTCAACATACTGCTCAACCGCATCCATTGATATGGCGAAAGAGTCAACGATATAACAATTGAACTGAAATTTGTTTTAAGAAAATCACGAACCACAAGAAAGACAGTCGTCTGGGCTGTCAAGACTACACGCAATCGCATCCATCGAACTAATTTCATCAGCCCTGTTCGCAAGTCCGTTCACAGTTTGGTCATCTTTTCCTTTGGCTTCCACTGTAAATTGGATTGCATCGGCTGCAGCTTTTGTTCTCAAGTAGTACATGCCTGTCTTCAATCCCAACTTCCATCCATAGAAGTGCATGGATGAAACCTTTGCAGGATTTGCATCGACCATGTGAATGTTGAGGGATTGACTTTGGTCAATGTATGCTCCACGGTCTGCTGCCATTTCCAAAATTGTTTTTTGTTTAATCTCCCATGTCGTCTTGTAAATATCTTTAATTCTGTCTGGTATTGAAGGAATTTGTTGAATCGATCCCTTTTGTATCAGGATTTGATCTTTCAATTCAACACTCCAAATACCCTCGGAAATCAAATCATTCACAAGGTGCTTGTTGAGGACAATGAATTCTCCAGATAATGTTCTTCGCACATAGAGGTTTGAAGTAAAAGCCTCAAAACACTCGTTGTTACCAAGAATTTGTGAGGTTGAAGCAGTCGGCATTGGGGCGAGCAGGAGTGAGTTCCGCATACCATGTTCCACAATTTCTGCTTTGAGCGAGTCCCAATCCCATCGACCGCTATGGTCGTTCATGTCCCACAAATCAAATTGAAGAATTCCCTTGCTAGCTGGTGAGCCTTCAAATGTGGAATATGGCCCTTCAACTTTAGCTGAATCCTTCGATGAAGCACATGCAGCATAATAGATGGTCTCGAAAATTTCTTTGTTCAATGCCTTTGCTTCAGGACTCTCAAATGCCATGCCAAGCATTGCAAATGTGTCAGCAAGACCTTGGACACCTAATCCGATTGGCCTGTGCCTCATGTTTGAATTTCGTGCTTCTGGAACGGGGTAGTAATTAACATCGATGACTCGATTAAGGTTACCTGTTACATGATATGTTACATCATACAATAATTGATGGTCGAACTCTTTCGTTTCGAGATTGACATATTTCGGAAGAGCGATTGAGGCTAGATTGCAAACTGCAACTTCGTCTTTGGATGTGTATTCCATAATTTCAGTGCAAAGATTTGACGAACGGATTGTTCCCAAATTCTTTTGATTGGATTTCTGATTTGCTGCATCTTTGTACAACATATAGGGTGTACCCGTCTCAATCTGTGCTTCGACGATTTTATCCCAGACTTCTCTTGCAGGCATTGTTTTTCTAGCAAGTCCTTCTGATTCATATTTCTCATAGAGTGCTTTGAATTCATCACCATATACATCTTGCAATCCAGGACATTCGTTGGGGCACAAAAACGACCAATTTCCGTTTTGTTCAACACGTTGCATGAACAAATCAGGAGTCCAAAGAGCATAGAACAAATCTCTTGCACGCAATTCTTCTTTTCCATGATTCTTTCGAAGATTCAAGAAATCGAGAAGGTCGGGATGCCAAGGTTCGAGGTAGATTGCGATTGAGCCCTTTCGCTTGCCACCGCCTTGATCGACATATCGTGCTGTGTCGTTGAACACACGAAGCATGGGGACTATTCCATTTGATGTACCATTTGTTCCCTTGATGTAGGAGCCCTGTGACCGAATGTGATGGATTGACAAACCGATGCCACCTGCAGATTTCGAGATTAACGCGCACTGTTTGAGCGTATCATAAATTCCATCCAAAGAGTCATCTTGCATGGTGAGCAAGAAACAGGAGGACATCTGTGGCATTGGTGTAGCTGAATTGAAAAGTGTAGGCGTGGCATGTGTGAAGTAGCCTTCGCTCATCAAATCGTAGGTTTGGAGTGCCTTTTCGATATCTGTGTGGTGGATACCAACAGCGACTCGCATGAGCATGTCTTGAGGTCGCTCTGCGATTTCGCCATTGAGTCGAAGAAGATATGAACGCTCAAGAGTTTTAATACCAAAATAATCGTAATTGTTGTCTCGATTGTAATCAATGTGGTTGTTAAGAACATCGCTATTTGCCATGATGATATCAAATACTTCTTCGGAGATGAGAGGTGCGTGTTTTCCAGATTCAGGGTCGATATATTCTCTTAAATCCTTGATGACATCAGTGAACACGCCTCGAGTAGAGCGATGCAAGTCATCAACACAAATACGGGCTGCAAGTCGGCTGTAATCAGGATGCTGCGAAGTGAGTGAAGCGGCTGTTTCCGCTGCGAGCATGTCGAGTTCTCGTGTTGTGACCCCGTCATACAAACCTTCAATGGTCAACTTCGTAACCATACCTGGGTCGATCCATTCATTGTTTAGGTCTTCAGAAAGTCGAGTCAGTTTTTCTAAAATAGCATCGAATCGGACCGCTTCCTTCTCTCCATTTCTCTTGATTACCTGCATTGTCATTTTATCACCGTTTCTTGTTCAAGTTGAGCGCAACAACGCTCTTCGTGCGCGGACAGTTCAAAAGTCTTCGTCTACAGAAAACCTTTGTTGTACACTTCCTAGAGATGCGCCGTCCATAACACCAGCTTTCTGGTATTCGGCGACCCGCTTCTCGAAGAAGTTGGTTTTTCCCTGCATAGAAATCATTTCCATCCATGGGAACGGATTGCTCGAATTGTAAATCTTCGAACAATTCAGAGAAACAAGCAATCGGTCCGCAACAAACTCGATGTATTGTTTCATTAGCTCTGCATTCATGCCGATGAGATTCACCGGTAATGCAGTGGTCACGAATTCAATTTCAATTTCAACAGCCTCGGCGATGACTCGTCGAATCACATTTTCACCTGCACCTCGGATGAGTTTATTGTGCAACAAACAGGCGAAATCGCAATGAAGCCCTTCATCTCTTGAAATTAATTCGTTTGAAAATGTTAGTCCTGGCATTAGCCCTCTCTTTTTGAGCCAAAAGATCGCACAGAATGAACCAGAGAAGAAAATACCCTCGACTGCGGCGAATGCAACGAGTCGCTCTGCAAATGATCCTCGCTTTCTGGAAAGCCATCGTAGTGCCCACTCGCCCTTCTTTTGGACCGATGGGACTGTTTCAAGTGCTTTGAACAAGTGATCTTTTTCTTTTTCGTCAGAAATGTATGTGTCGATAAGCAAGGAATATGTTTCTGCGTGGATATTTTCCATCATAATCTGAAATCCATAAAACGCACGTGCTTCAGGCCAACAGACTTCGTTTGAGAAATTCATGACAAGATTCTCGTTTACAATACCGTCACTTGCTGCAAAAAACGCAAGAACATGTTTAAGGAAATGGCGCTCATCGTTATTCAAATTCTCCCAGTCTTTCTTATCTTGGGCTAAATCGATTTCTTCGGCTGTCCAAAACGATGCTTGCTCCTGCTTGTACATCGTCCAAATATCGTGATGTTGGATTGGGAACAAAACGAAGCGATCTAAATTCTCCTGCAGCATAGGCTCAATATGCTCTTGTGACAAGTCAATCTCAATGTTTGAATCCGATGATGCTTTGTCCATGACCATAATCTTCACCTCCCGCCGACACGGATTTGTAGTTCATTCGTATGGGGTTTATATTTATTGCACATGGTGTGAATAAAATCTGACTGATTTTGAACCCTTGCATTTGATAGGAATCGACATACTGCAAAAAAGAATTTACTTTTAATTCGTTTTTATTTCAGTTTGAAAAATAACATTTTCCTTCGAAAATTGCTTGTTCTGAAAGAAATTCAACAAGTGGGTATCGATTTACTTTGACAAAAAGTTCAATCGGAGATTGTACTTGAGGCATCCATGAGCCGCGATGAACTCCACATTCAAATTTCAAAGTTGCATGAAGATGCAATACTGCCAACCCAAGGTTCAGTTGAGGCGGCTGGCTGGGATTTGTACGCATTGGAGCAAACTGAAGTACGGAAAAATGCCACAGTTCTCATACCAACCGGTCTTGCAATTGCTATCCCTGTCGGCTGGGAGGGTCAACTTCGGTGCCGCTCATCCTTAGGAAAGAGAGGCATGATGCTTCCAAATGGAGTTGGAACAATTGATTCAGACTACAGAGGTGAATTGAAAGTTCTAGCATCGTTTATCGGCGATGGTGATTCAATCACCATCGAGAAGGGGGAGCGCGTTGCTCAATTGATCTTTGCACGAGTTCCAATGGCAACATGGTTTGAAGTTGAAAAAGAACACTTAGGTGGTACAACACGTGGCACCGGTGGTTTTGGCTCTACAGGTCAATTTTGATCATAAGAAGGGGGAGAAATTGATGCACCCTGTTCAGGTTGAAATTCATCAAGTGATGAAGTATACTGAAGCGGACGCATACATGAGGCAACTTCAAGCGAGACGAATTGAAAATGAAATTGGTGATGTCTTGCTCTTCCTTGAACATCCTGAAATCGTCACCGTGGGACCAAAGGCAAGAAACGAAGGACTGCTGCCTCCAAAGGATTACTCAATTCATGATGTTGATCGTGGGGGCGGACTAACGTGGCACGGCCCAGGCCAACTGGTTGTCTACCCGGTGTTCCTATGGGAACTCGACGATGAGCGCTCAGTTCAACATATCATTTCGAAAATTGAACAATGGGTTATTGAGACTCTAGAAGACCTTGGCATTCATGCTTCTCGAGACCCTCGTATGCAAGGCGTTTGGGTCGATGGGTTCAAAATTTGTAGTATCGGATTATCCTTTCTCAGGTGGGTCAGCCGTCATGGATTCACAATCAACTACAATACACCAGAAGGTCGTGTCGAGAGTGTCCAAGGATGCGGTCTCGATGCTCAAACGACAACATCTCTCCATAAACTAGGTTACAACATAGAGCGCACTCGCCTCATTGAAACTTTACTCAAAACAATGCCCGACACGCTTCAAAGAACTCATGAATCAATAGAATTTCTTGATGTATCATAAATTTTCTTTGACTTTTTCTTCAATCAATGTTTGTACTTCATCCGATTGGTGATGTATTTGGTCGAGGAGTTCCCGTATTGACGGTTTACCGCTGATGTCTTCACTTCTGTTAAGGGCTGTCATGTAATAACTGAAGACCTCTTCTGACCAAGAATCCAACTGAGCGTAGCATTCTAATGCTTCATCAAACAACTCCACAGCTATATGTGGTGCATTGAGTGCTAAGAATGACTTTCCAAGACCAAAAATAGCTTCAGCACCGCCTCGCAGATTTTCCTTGAGTGTCATGGCTGCTTGCCGAATTGCTTCCAATGCCTCGTTTGATTGATCCATAAACTCAAGACAAATAGCGACTAAAATGTGTCGATGAATACTCATCGCATCGTTTTCAAAACCTAAATTAATCGATTTTTGAATGCACAACATACCATTTCCGTAGTCTTCTTTTGTGATGTGTATCGTTGCAAGTGACACCAATATTTTTGATTCGTTAACATCATCATCAAGCAAACTTGTGTAGAATAATGCTTTAGAAAATGCTGTTTTTGATTTTTCTGCTTGACCTAGATTTTGAAACAAAATACCCTGAAGAAGATATGATTTCGTAAATGCCTTGAATGTGTACTGTTGAATAATTTCAAGGTCCTCGCCTTTCAATGATGTTAGGTCATAGGCCACGTTCTCATACACATTTCTCGTTTCATTTTGTAAATTCTCTAATTTATTGTCGAGATTTGTGTGATTATCTAATTTGTAAAGAGAATCGATAGAATCAAACAAAGCAGAGACATGTGTACATATTGGGAGAAGGTGCTGTATTCGTTCGTTCATGCTTGTTTTTATTTTTCCACCACGGGATAATTTGACCAAATTTTGAACAAGTTTTCGAATCGAAGGGGATTGTTGAGGCAGGTTAACCTCTTGGATTTCTGTTTCATTTTCTTGACCTTCTTGGTCGATAAGAGATTCAATAAGCCAAGTCAACTTTTCTTGGATGTTGTACTGTTCTTTTCGGCTTATGGCGTACTTCATTTCTGCTGAACGGATTTTCCAAGCGAGTTTCTTGATATCATTTGCTATTTTTCCTGATTCAATTCTGTAAAGTCGTTCAAAAAAAGTAGATGGAGGACATACTTCGGTGACGAGTTGATGGTCTATTCCTGCATTTGCTAACTTGAAGTCATCAGTCACCAGCAGAACCTCTTCTCCTTGTTGTTTCAGTTGATAGGACAAAACGAGAAGGGAAACATCAACATCTTGAGGTGCTGCTTTTTCACCTATTTTTGTAGCGAGAGCCTTGATTTGAGCATCATCAATTGAATGGACGGTTAATTTCTCACCAATAACTTTGAGGAGACGCGGTTTTTTTTCAATCCTCTGAAATGTGACTGTACGGACTTCATCCAACACACCTGATGTAATATTGAGAGGTAAATTTGATTTCAAAATATATCGGACAACCGCATCTTTTGCAAATGACCCCATGTGGATAAAACAATTTGAGTCGATGACATATGTTGTCATGCATACTGGTCACATCATCGGTTTAGAATTATTTCCAAGGGTTTTTTTGAACAATTTCATTCTCGATTTGTAGACTTGAGGAATGCGTGCAATGCGTTTCATGTCAAACCAGTTTATTCTGCACAAGCAGCACTTTCGATTGGAAAAATGAATGATTCATTGCGGAATGTATATTGAAGGTCGTAAAAAGAAGAGAAAAAGTGGGCATATGACAACTTCTGGATTGAAATTTTACATCAAAGCGGAGAACCCAGGCTCTCATCATCTCACCGTGGGAATCAAAGTGGATTCCCCATTCACAGGTACAAACCTCTTGTTATCATTTCCTCGTTGGGTTCCTGGTTCATACTTTCTTCGAGAACCTATTCAACATGTTTTTGATATCTCCGTCCAAGATGAACAGGGAACAACGTTGAAACATGAGCGAAATGGAGTTGATTCACTCAAAATTTTCAATGTAAAAAACAAAAAAACAATTCATGTGGAGTACAAACTCTTTTGTCTAGAATTGAGTGTTCGTTCGAATCATCTCGACGCTACGCATATTCATCTTATGCCACCTTACACTTGGTTCATACCAGTCAAAGGTATTGCTTCAGAGCGACTTGATTTAGTGCATAGCGTTGAATATATTCTTCCCAAGGAATGGGAGCCTGCAACTCAGTTGACATTTTTAGATGATAAGGTCAAGAATGGGATGAAACATTGGAACTACTCAGCAAAAAATAGAGACTTCTTCCTCGATTCAATTATGGAAGCGAACAGCAATCCCACAATTTCGAGAACGATCGATGGGCGGACGCATTTGTTCAAGTTTTGGGACAGTGGAGACTACAAATTAAATGATGAAATGATCTCAAAATTTCTTGATGACTGCGAACGAATTGTCAAAGAATATCATGCCTTATTTGGCGTACAAAAATGGGGTGATTACCTCACTGTTCTCCACCTCACACAAACCAATCGAGGAGGATTGGAACATCTTAATTCTCAAACATCAATGATGCCACGTCAATGCTTACTTCCTGGTAACGATGAAATATATCGAGATCTGTTAAGTTTATTTTCTCACGAATATGTACATCAATGGAATGTAAAGCGTTTAAGGCCCAAATCATTTCATGACTATAATCTTCAAACTGAGGGACATTCGAATTTATTATGGTGGTTTGAAGGATGTACATCTTGGATTGGAGATATGCAATGCGTTCGGTCTGGTGCTTGGAGTGAGTTTGACTGGATTGAAGAATTTGAAAAGAAGTTAAAGCGGCATTACAGCTTGAATGGGCTTGAGTATGAATCTCTTGAAGAATCAAGCCATGATGCCTGGATACACCTCTATAGAAGCGGACCCTATTCAAGAGAACGTCAAATATCATACTATCTCGAAGGCGAGTTAGCAATATTGTGTATTGATGCTGAATTGCAACGAAGATCGAAGGGGAAATCGACAGTTGAACTCCTTTTGAAAAAATTATGTGAGCAACATGCTTTAGATTATCCAAATTCTGATGGCTTAGGAATTGACCTGAATGACATCGTGAAAACGATTCAATCCATGGATGGGGGGCAAAATATGGGCCGTTTTGTTCGTCAAATTGTCAAAAACAAAGGGCCTTTACCTCTCGAAAAAGCGTTAAGATATTTTGGAAGAAACATCGTGCACAAAGAAGAAGCAAAGGTGGAGAATGCCTGGCTTGGTACGGCATTAACTCAAAAATGCCATAGCATAGAAATCCTACGTTTTCTAAAGGATTCACCTTTACGGCTCCATCTCAAAGTTGGAGACGAAATCTTAGCCATTGATTCATTGCGAACATCGTCCATGAAAGCGGTTGATGCAGCGTTACAAGGCAAGGCGGATTCTGAGGTCAACATACTTTTTGCTTCAGAAGGTGTAACGAAAGAAATTCAACTACAACTACCTTCTCAACCACCGTCGACATGGACAATTCAAGGAAAAAAGAACGAACATTGGAGCAGATATCTTTCCTCACGTCAAGCTTGAAGTTGTTCGAGAGGAACAAAAATTGGAGGGATGTCGAATGCAAGCGTATGTTTGCTGGTTTTTGCAGGAAATACATTATTCGAAAGCGACATTTCGATGACTTGTTGCTTTGTAATTTCGTCATAGGTACTCGCTTGCCATGTCTCGACACTAATTCTTGAATCAGTAAGATAATCGATGCACAATGCTGGAAGCAATTGAAGTTCAAGTCGTAATCCAACATTGTATCGATGATGCCCATCTAATATTGCTCCAGTCGCTTTGTCAACAATGAGGGGTTTGGTATATCCTCCCCATTTTTTTGTCATCACCAACAATGATTGGCAATTTTTCTCTTTGATCTCTTCATGGGGCTTTAGCCATTCGATAGGGACGAGTGAAACATCCTCCCCTTCATAATCCATGGTCAACCCGAAGACAAGACCGCATAATTCATTTTCTATTGTTGTTGACAGAAGAATGAGGGAGGTGGTGAGTTGACATGGATTCATGCTGACATTCAAGGCGAGAACCTCAATGATGAATTACTACAAGCAATTCAAGACATACCTCAACATGTACAAGACACACTTGAATTACTACAATCGAAGGGGCATGGAGCATGGTTAGTGGGCGGATGTGTGCGTGATTTCTTCCTAAGAAACAAAACCACTGATTATGATATTGCAACCACATCTACGCCTGAACAAACCTTGGAACTTTTTGGCAACATGGCCGTTCCAACTGGTATTGATTTTGGGACTGTAACTCTAAAAGGCGAAACGGTGATTGAAATCACGACACTTCGCGTAGATGGAGTGTATGAAGACCAGCGTCATCCTGTCGATGTCACGTGGGGTAAGTCGCTATTGAATGATTTAGAGCGTCGAGATTTCACAATAAACGCAATGGCAATCGATGTTGGTTTAGGCATGTTGTATGACCCTTTTCACGGAAAACACGATGCTCAACGAAGACTATTGAAAGGCGTTGGCGACCCCTTTCAACGGTGCAATGAAGATGTATTACGCGTATTACGTGCATTCCGTTTTCTATCTCCAAGCCCAGGCGTCATGTTTCAAATGGATCAAGATTTACTCACTGCCGTAAAATCAACCGCACCTCAAATTCACACTTTGTCGGTTGAACGAATATGGAATGAAATGAAACGCATACTCAACAAAAACATGTGCCACCTAATTCTACATCGGATGATTGATTCAGGTGTGTTCAATCAAATATTTCGTTCATCGAGTACGCCGACTCAGAAAATCCTTGACTGCATCTCTACGGTTTCAACAACGCTGAACATTCATCAAAAATTTGGCCTTCTTTGGGCTGAATCTGAACCAAATATATTGAAGCAGCACCTCACTTGGCTGAAGGCCTCAAACAAGGAGAAAAATGAAATCCTTCAATTTCATTCTATCCTTGCAAAACCGCCTGTGCCATCGAAATCATCGATCAGAATTTTTCATTATTTCACGCAAAACACAATGGAAGTCTTTATTCAACTTCATAGATATTTGGCTTGTCACAAAGTTTACGTCCACAATACCAGATACATCTCAATTGAGGATGCAGAACAAGTTCAAAAATTATCTAATGAGATTTCATCGATGACATCGACTGAATCGATTCTTAATGGTGAAGACATTATGCAATCGACTGGCATTTCTGAAGGAATTAAATTGGGACGCATAAAGCAATGGATGCATCGAATACAAATTGAAAAAGCAATCTCGACAAAAGAAGACATGATGATTGAACTCGCACAAATCGATTGGGCATATCTTGAGGTTGATGAAATTCCGCGATTAGAAATCCAAATTTCAGAGTGATGGTGTTTACGGTAAATTTCCCTAAAACTTTTGAATTCAGTTCGCTAGCGTAAGACTGAGTGTCATGAGTGCGGTACCTAGTGTAAATCTCCAGGAAGTTTTCGAACAACAAGTCCAACAAACGACGCAGCGAATTGAGGCAATCTCTTCTTCCAATCGAATGGCAGGATTGCTCCAACAAAATTTTCGAGACAATATACTCAATGGCACTTATGACCCTACCACGCTCATTTACGAAGCGGACGAAAACAAAGACAACATCATTAGTATTGACGAACTGAATAATCTAATTTTCAAATTGACAAATGAAAATCCACCTCCATGGGTCAGCGAACTCTTGTTTAAATTCATGGGAAAAGACACGAATGAAGGCATCATGTTAACGGAATATTATGCATATCTAACCACCTTGGGGATATCACCCCCGGATTCATTCCTCAAGAAAGAAGAACCAATCGTTGAGGAAATTGAAGAAGAAACTGTTCAAGAGCCGGAAATTCATCTCGATGCTGAGATAAATGAAGATGGGTCGCTTATCACCGTTCGATTGCTCCTTCCGCCATATCAAAAAGATGCCTGGATTGGTTTTTTTGATATCCAAAGCGATACACTCTATGAAGATTCTAAAGTCTACTTCAATGAAAAAATGTCCAGCGATATCATCAATGTTGAGGTTGAAAATGTCTTTCAAACTGGGAAGTATTCACTTCGTCTTTTCGAAAATAACTCATCCGAATCAAAGTTGTTGGACGCAGTGACATTAGACATTGAACAATATGAACCCGTTACAGAAGATGAGGATGTACAAGAACCTGAAGTTATCGTTGAAGATAAAGAAGAACCTCATCAAGCCGTTGCAACAAATTTACTTGAATTTCTTCACAGTTTAGAGAAATGTCGATTATCAAAAGATTATGCAGAGAAAATTGAATCAAAACACGTTCAATTTACTTTTCAATTCACTCCTGTATCCCAACAAACAACTCTTCTTTCGGAAAAAGGGTACAAAGGAGGAACATCGCTGATTGGTATCGAATTGGATGAGCAACACGAAGTAGAGATTCAATTCCCTATAGAGCAATCTGGTCTTATCCCGATGAACAAAACCATCGAGGTGACATGCACACCTATTGCTTGGTCACTCGCAAGAAATAGGTTGATTTTGAAGAAAATCTGAGCACTCAGCTGCTGATTCCTCGGCTGATAACGATGCGTTGGACTTCTTGCGTCCCCTCATAAATTTGGGTGATTTTTGCATCACGAAAGAATCGTTCAACGGGGAATTCTTTGGTATACCCATATCCGCCGAGAACTTGAATTGCTCGTTCGGAAACCCACATCGCCGTATCCCCTGCGAACAATTTTGCCATGCTGGCTTCCATCGAATGACGTGGCCCCCCGTCTTCGTAGTGTTGTTGCTTCGTCCACGCCGCCTTGTAGACGAGATGACGTGCTGCTTCAATTCGAGTTGCCATGTCTGCAAGATATGCCATAATCATTTGGTGGTGGCCTATTGGTTTTCCAAAGGCTTCTCTTTCTTTCGAATATTGTAATGCCGCCTCGTAAGCACCTTGGCTAATGCCCAATGCTTGAGCAGCGATGCCAATTCGGCTGTTATCCAATGCATTCATTGCGATTGGGAAGCCGTTTCCAGATCCTTTCAGCACATTCTCAACTGGAACCTTACAATTTTGGAGTACAAGGGTACATGTGTCTGAAGAACGAATTCCGAGTTTATCCTCTTTCTTTCCAACACTAAAACCTTCAAACGAGGATTCAACGATGAATGCTGTTGTCCCTCCATGCTTTTTGACGCCGTAATCTGGATGATTGACGTCTTTGGCAAACAAAACCAAAATTTTAGCCTGAACACCATTCGTAACCCACATTTTTTCGCCGTTCAAAATGTAATGTGTGCCATCCTCCGATAATTCGGCTTTGCAAGACATTGCTGCTGCATCTGTTCCGGCGCCTGCTTCAGAAAGTGAGTAAGCTCCTACTTCTCCAGCGGCAAGTCGAGGTAGATATGCTGCTTTTTGTTCATCATTCCCATGTAGAGCAATGGTCATCGAGCAAAGACCAACATGAACACAATACATCACTGCGAAGGAAGGGTCGACACGAGCCAGTTCCTCTACGATGATTGCTTCCGAAATATCATCGATTGGCATGCCGCCATAATCTTCTGGAATTGTGATACCTTGAAGGCCTAATTCAAGAAATGATTGCCATTCCTTGGATGGAGGAATTTGATTCTTATCACGTTCTTCGATTGTTTCAACAAGCACGGATTCAGCAAAATCTCGCACCATCTCCCGAATCATTTGCTGTTCATCGGTTTCTCCATAGTTCAAAGGCTCACCAATCAATTGGATACTACGGTGTTTCTTAACCCGTTTGATTGGTTACAACGGATTGCTGGAACTCATTATTCATATACCCCCTGTTGTACGGCGGTGCAGATGCCTTATGGACGAAGATTATGATTACGTTGAATTTCAAGTTGCACATAACCGAAAATACTCCCTTGATCACCTCTGGTATCAAGACAAGGAAGAAAAATTAATGATTGGCGTAAGTGAATTTCTAGCATATGATGCTGGCGAAGTACTCAGGGTTATTCTCCCTCAAGCCGAAACTGAGGTTGATGAAGGGGATGATTTGTTTTCAATTTGGACTTCGGATGAAAAGATTTCATTCCCGTCCCCATTTTCGGGCTTGATTCGAGAAGTCAACGGCGAAGTCGAAATCAATCCAGACCTCGTCAATGATTCGGCCTATGACCATGGATGGATTATCGTTCTCGAGCCCCACGCCATCGATATGGAACAACTCCTTGACCCAGATGAGTATGTTGAATACATTTCTGAGTTGTAGGGAAGACTCAAACGACAATTGCTCTTCGGATTAATATGTCCGGTGATAATCTGTCATTTTTGAGACAGAGTTTAATTGACGCCCCCATTATCTGGAAAGATGGATACCCGTACTTCGTTCACCCTATCACCGATGGAGTACCTCGATTGCCCGCTGAAGTGTTAACTGAAATAATTGAAGATGTTCATACTCGAATCGATTGGTCAAAAATCGATGTTCTCCTGGGTATCGAAGCGATGGGACTTCCACTTACTGCACCTTTGAGTATGGCAACAGGCATCCCATTTGCAGTGATTCGAAAAAGGCCTTACGGAATGGAAGGAGAAATAAAAATTGAACAAAAAACTGGATACTCCAAAGCATCATTATACATCAACGACGTGTATGAGGGGGAAAAAGTCGCTATCTTTGATGATGTGATCTCAACTGGGGGAACTCTTTTTGCAATTCTTGAGGGTCTTCTTAAAGCAAATGTTACTGTTAGCGAAGTGATTACGGTTGTTGAGAAGGGAACTGGAATGAGGATGCTCCAAGAAAAATTTCCTCAAGTTCATTTTCAATCGCTTCTCCAAGTTGAAATGGTTGAAGGCAATGTCCACATCCTAAACTGAGGTGAACAGATGGATATGGAACGTCACGATTTTGAACTAAACGACCTCATTGACAAAATTCAAACCAATGACCACAGACTTGTTGCCCTCCAAGTGCCTGAAGGACTCAAGATGCAAGCACTCGAAATGATGGATGCGATCGAAAGTGAGACAAGTGCAAAAATTGTTCTCGCTGCTGACCCTTGCTACGGAGCATGTGACCTCGTTCATGATAAAATGAAACTTATGGGTGTTGAACTCGTCGCACACATGGGCCATTCCCAAATGAATATTGATTCTGGTATGCCGACCCAATTCATCAATGTGACATATGACGGGGACCCTGAACTCCAGCCTGTCCTTCCAATTTTGGAACAGCACAGAGCGATGGCACAACAAAGACTTCAACAACAAAATGATGATTCTTCAATGAGTGACGAAGAAGCTCAAGAACGGTTTATGGATGCGGTTGGACGACTTGCCCCCCTGACTGATGCAAAACTTGGACTCGTCGGGTCAATTCAACACCTTCATTTGCTCCCTGACTTTGTTGAACGTCTGGAAAAAGCGGGCTACGATGTGACGATTCCTATTGGTGGTGCGAGACTTTCATTCCCAGGTCAAGTTTTGGGATGTAATTACAGCGGAGATGACGCTTCTATAGGCCATTATCTTTTCCTTGGCTCAGGTGATTTCCACCCAATAGGGCTTGTACTTCATACAGGAAAACCACTGGCAATGCTTGACCCATACACAGGCGATGCAGAAGAAATGTCACTTGAGCGCATCGAAAGAATACTTAGGCAGCGTTTTGGCCTCATCATGTCGTGTCAAGATGCACAAACTTTTGGCATCCTCATTGGAGAAAAACCGGGGCAAATGCGAAGGACACTCGCTCTTCGGATGAAAAAACTCTTGGAACAGCATGACAAAAAGGGCTATCTGCTCGCACTCGAGCACATTGGACCTGACCTCATTGATTTCTATCCTGTTGATGCTTTTGTAAACACTGCATGTCCACGTATTGCTATTGATGATGCTGTGCGGTATCGAAAGCCACTCATCACGCCATTCGAACTTGAAGTTGCACTGGGTGAAAAACAGTGGCAACACGGCTACCAATTTGACGAAATCCCTTAGAGAAAATTGCTATTTCCTCATGTTGATACACATGTTCAAGGACGGTTGCTTCGGCCTTTCCTAAAGATGGTGAGCAAACATTTCTCCCCTCGGTACTTCTGATGCAACAAGCAATCAAGATTCATCGACGAATGAAGCCTGCCGAGCACGCTCCATCGCCTCATCGGTTGTGAACCAAAATGTTGGCGTTTCTCCCAAATCTTCGTCCCAGCGTTGAACTGCACGAGCGAACATTTCACCTTCTGTGTAGGTCTCGCACCATTTTAGGCACCAATCAGCTTGCTTGACAATTGCTTCATCATCGGGCGAGGTGCGTTTCAAAACTTCGGCTTGTAATGCAATCGTCATGACCCAAATTGGAGCAAGGGCGTAGGTTGCGAAGGGGTTTCGCTCCATATCGACATTTCGAAACTCGGTCCAAAGAGAAAACACTTGATCGTAAAGAAAACCAATAGTGAGAACAGTAAACATCACGGTGAAAAAGATACCTGTAAGTGCAAAATATGTACTCGGTATACCTAAGAATTCATCCGAAATACAAACTCCAGTTGTGCACTCTGCTGAGAATCTCCACCGGATTAAAGGCCATATGAGGAGGGTGATGGTTGTCCCCCACAACAACAAGCTGACGACGGCTTGAGATTGTTGCATTCTCCAGTATTGTCGCATGACCCATTTTTTGAAAAATGAACCCCCTTCAGCACTTTCTGTCATAGTGCTGACACTGGCGCCATCATTAAATAATCAATCCCCTAAATAACCACTTAGGATAGAAAGCGACAGATGTGGAGCAGTGTTCAGCAGGCTCGGCCAGGCGGCACAAATGCGATTTGGATAGGTGTTAACACAAATGAACTGGAATTGCTTTAACAAATGGTAATGAGACGCATGTCCACAAACGCACATCAAGTTCGTGGCTAGTGAGTGGTGATACCTTGACAGAACGCCATATCCTCTTCATTCCCTCTTGGTACCCGAGCGTAGACGCTCCTCTTTTGGGAACCTTCTTCAGAGAGCAGGCCGAGATGTTTGCTGAAATCGGGCACAAAGTTGGCGTTCTTCATGCAAGATTTCATCACCTCCCATCTCCAACTTGGCTCAAAGGGCCAAGTCAACCAATTTCGATGGCTGTAGAAAACAACCTGGCCGTTGTTAGAGCCAGTAAACGATTGTTCCAACCAGGCCCGTTTCATAATATTCCCTCGATATACCGTTCATTCGTTCGTTCCCATGAAAAATTTGCATTGAAAATGTATGATGCGTACAAGGCAGTCCATGGGGCACCTGATATCATTCACGCCAAAGCTACGATGTGGGGGGCCGTACTTGCGAAAGCCATCGCTGAGAGGGAAAACATCCCTTATCTTGTGACGGTTCACTCGAGCGTGTTCGCAAGAAACATTGTAGGGCCGAGGGAAAAAGTAACCGCTACGTTGGCCTTGAAATCAGCCAACCGACTTCTCTCTGTCAGCAGTACACTTGCCAAAGATTTAGAACGAATCCTAGGTATTCATGCTTCAAAATTCACCACAGTACCGAACATGATCGATGTGGAAAAATTCCCTTACACACCGCTACCCAAAAACACCACATTCACGTTCGGATACATGGCCAATTTGGTGAACGACAAAGGCCACGAAACCTTGTTGAAAGCATTCAAAAAAGTTACGAATGCAAAACTTTTGTTGGCTGGTGACGGCCCACTTCGGAAACAGTTGGAAAAACTGACCTCGGTATTCGGAATCGACGACAGAGTAGAGTTTGTTGGTGCCATACCGCGGGAAAAAGCATGTGAATTTTTTCAAGCAGTCGATGCCTTTGTCCATCCAAGCCGATACGAAACATTTGGCATCGTGTTAATCGAAGCACTTTCAACTGGTCGACCAGTTGTCGCCACCCGCTGCGGCGGACCAAACGACATCGTTCGAAATGAGGATGGCATACTGGTCGACGTCGACGATGTCGATGGCTTGGCAGAAGCAATGGCCAACATGATCGGCATGGAATGGGACACCAAATTGATGCGAGACGGCGTAGAAGCAAGGTATACTAAAGCTGCAATCCGCAAGCAATTCCTCGATATTTACGATACAATCTGATAATCAACTTGATTCAATGGTCGCTCCAAACGATAGAGTACACAAAGAATTTACCTAGAAATCAAACATTCAGAATAGGCATGCGTCTCTATCAGAATCTGATATTGCGATATCCGTTCTTTGAGGCAACAATGTATTTTTCCTCACGACAAATTTCGGTCACACAATTGCTCCTGTTCACATATTTTCAAACAAAGCCTCAACACCACTGCGGAAGGCAGCCACAGAACGTCGATGATCAACCATTTGGGTATGTTTTCGTGCCAACGCACCGTACCGCTCACGCTCATCGTAAACATTCCTTAAGGCATCGATAACGGCATCGACATCATGTCCGTCCGGTACTAAAATGCCACCATCACCCAAGGCTTCCTTTTGCGAACCAATGTCGGATGTTACGCTTGGTACTCCGAATAAACCTGCCTCACCGATGACCCGCCCCCATGAACCAGTGGTCTCAAACAAAATGAGGTGAACATCAATGCTTGCAAAGAAGGTTGCTGCGTCAATGTAACCTCTGACACGCGCATTTGGGTGATGGGCAAGTTGTTGCGGGTAAGAACTTCCACCTGCAATGTGAACTTCTGCTTCAGGCCACTGCTCAAGCAACCTTGGCAGAAGGCGTTGATATATTCGCAACCCTTTTTCAGGGGTAACGACCATTATGCCAATCCTTGGTGGTGCCCCATCGGCTCTCTTTGCCTGTTCATTTGTTCGTAAGGCAATAACGTCATCCATGCTGCCAAAACGCCCGCTGAAATCGATTGGTAGAGGGACGCTATGACCTTGCTGAATGGAGAACCGTGAACCGATGTCAGCGAGCAGGCCTTCTCCAGCTGCACACACAAGGGCTGCACCCTCCATCGCAGGTCGAAATCGGTCCTGAAGGCGGAACACCGTATCGTCTCGAACGAACATAATGTAAGGCATACCACGGGCACTAAACGCTTCTGCTGCCCCTGGTGCCCAATCGAGTTGAGTCAACCCAATACCGCCTGCGTACTCCTGTTTGTCCAACCACGAACCCACGCGAGCGGCAAACTGGGAACTCCGTCGAGCAATATGACGGTCCAAAGGCCACTTTCTTCGCCTCAATTCACCACTACGCTCTCGCAAGCCCCACGCCATCTTCGACCAGAACCCTTCGATAGGGAGGTCTGTGGTGATAAAGTTCACTTCGGGCACAAGCAAGCCAATTCGGTCGCCTCTATCGTGACTTGCATAGGCACTCACCGTCCACGCTGGGTGCGTTGGCACAACCTCTGAGGGCGACATTGGGACAAATGTTGGTGCGGTCTCAAGCGTTGGCCCGGCTACAGCAATACCGTTCAACAACGCAGCCAAAGAGCGCTCAGCCCCACCGCCGGGTGGATCGATATCCCGAACTGCAGCAAAGAGGCGTCGGGTGCTCATGCCTCTTCCTTTACATCGTCCTCTTTGAGCGTTGTGGGCTACAAACAACGCTAACTACGTCATTAACAACCTGAAGATAGACTTGGTGAAAAACAGGAGAACACGGCCACGAATTTGACGAAATACGATCGAGGAACACCGCAATTTGCTCGACTTTTGATGCACATCTTTTAGAACGGTTGCCATAAGCATGTAATGAGATGACTGATTATCTTGACAGTATTGGTGCAGGCATCATTCTCGCCAATGCGGAAGCGTTCAATTTCGATTTTGTACCACCCCGTTTGGTGGGGAGAAGTACGCTACAACGAGAGTTAGCATCGAAATTCACCACAATTGCACAGCCTGAAGGAAGTGGAAGAGTCGTTCTCACTGGGCCTGTTGGAAGTGGAAAAACCGTTCTTATTCGGCGATTCTGTGAAGATGTCCAACGGAAATTCGCAGACCAACGAACCATACGTACCGCACACATCAACTGTAGAAACGCATCGACGAGTATGCAAGTTGTTCAACGAATTGTCCACACGCTCGACCCAGGGCACCCCGACCGAGGCTTGTCAATTGGAGAACTCCTCAACAGTATCCGCAAATTACTTGATCGTGCTGCATCTCATCTCATTGTCGTTCTCGATGAAGTTGACCATGTTCTACGACGTTCGGGTGATGAATTGCTGTACCACCTTCTTCGAATTGACGAAGACCAGAGAAGAAATGGTTCTGTGTCACTCATACTCATCAGCCAAGAACAAGTCTTGGATTTTCTTGAGCCAGCAGTTCTATCTCGGCTTGGTCAATCCAACCACATTCGTGTTCAACCATACACGGTTGATGAACTTGAAGCAATCGCCCTTCAACGAGCTGAATTAGGACTTGTGGAGGGTACATGGGATTTTGATGTGATTCGGCTGATTGCAGAAAAGGCTGGCCCCAGCGGAGATGCACGACGTGTTATCGAATTTCTTAATGCTGCAGTTGAGCGGTGTGAATTCCGACAAGACGGTCATTCAGAGCCATTTTTAACAATTCAAGATGTTCATGAATCTTCAGACCTTGTCGCTGTGAATGTCTCAACGAAAATGGACCACGTCGATGACTTAAGTGCTCATGCCATGATGACTTTGCTCGCTATGTGTCGACGTCTCAGGAAAATACCAACAATGACGATGGGCGATGTTTCCGGATTGTATCATTTGATTTGTGAGGAGTATGGACAGAGCCCCAAAAGTCACACAACGATGTGGAAATATGTGAAGCATCTCGAACACACACAAATCATTGTCTCAAACGTGTCAACCGTTGAAGGCGGCCGAGGTAGAACAACACACCTTACCATGCCACACTTCCTACCCGCTGATATTGCTTCAAGGTTGGAAATGCTTATTCCAAAGCGATTGCGGAAGTAACCGAACCTTAACATCGTGCGGAGGGGCTAAATACGGGTCGTTAGTCGGCAAAGTCTGTAAGGTGAGCGTATGGCACGAGGAACGAGCGGAGAATTCATTGCAGTTGTCAATGATACCGACCC
>CAZWXR010000019.1:0-20821 GCA_964637985.1 uncultured Candidatus Poseidoniales archaeon | reverse complement strand
GACTGGCTTTCATTCAACATTAACGATGAATGGTTACAAGAAAACATATCTTGGAAGGATTTTGAAACAGGGGTCAAACTTGGAAAATTAAAGCGTGAAGACAAATGTTCACTCGTTCTATACGAAGCCGATTCTGAGGTCGAGGTTGATGCTTTTATGCCTCACATGCACCCTGGCGGTGAAGCATATCTCGTCCTACGAGGCGAAGTTTGGGATGAAGATGGCACCTACCCGACAGGATCTATCGTTTGGATGGAACGTGAATCTACACACACACCAAAAACACGTGGCCAAACACTCATTCTCGTACTATGGCCCGAAGGTGTAAAATCTGCTTAAGATTTAGGCTTTCTTTGCATCCTCAAACGCTATGGTCAACCGCTGCATCCATTGTTCTTGGGTTTCTGTCGATTGACCTGACATAATGTCTTGGTGGGCATCGAAATAATGTGGCATCATGACCGTGAGCATCTCTTTGAGCGTCTCGGCTTCGAATTCAACTTCGCCACAGTCGATACAATGCACTTTGACCATGAAATTTATTCACATCGTCGCTTCATATAGATTATCTTCCACTTCATCATTCGATGTCGTATTCTCCTGAAACGAGCAGGCCTTCAAACAAAAATGGTCCAGCAGGAACGACAGCAGCGACAAATCCGTGAACAAGAGCGGTCATCGTCCACTGCTTTCCAACACCGAGGAAAATCAACAGAAGATATACGACGAATAAGAACCCATGGATTGCCCCGACGAGCGAGACAACACTCGGATCACCGCCGATGTACTTGATTGGCATCGCGTAAAACAAAAGAATCAGAAATGAAAAACCTTCAAGGTAGCCGAAAAAGGAGACAAGGTGCTTCATGATTTGCTCTCAACCATCGGCCTACTTGAACCGCACGAAGGACACAATTGGTCATCGCTATCGCCGTACTTGTGTTTGCATGCTGGACATGAAGATGCAAGTTCCATCTTACCCATAGCTTCCACTGCTTCACCCTGAAGCGATAAATACCCACTTGAAACATTTCCAATCGAGTAGCGGCCTGCACCGCCGAGGCGAACGAGGAGGTCGGGTGGCAGTGTGACCGTTCCGGTTTCATCGATGATCAGTTCCCTGTCTTTGCTCAAATCTTCAACATCGACACTATCACCGTGTTCTGCAACAAACCTGCCGTCACGTAATTCAAGCGACCTGTTTGCAAAAGCGGCAACTTCTTTTGAGTGCGTCACAATTAGGAAAGATACACCCTCATTCTTGTGGAGGTTCTTGAAAAGAGCCAACACTTCTCTGCTCGTGACGGGGTCGAGAGCACCTGTTGGTTCGTCGGCAAGAATAAGTCGGGGTTGGGTGATGAGTGCTCGTGCAATGGCAACACGTTGTTGTTCACCGCCACTCAGCATAGCCGGCAAAGCATGAATTCGATGACCCATTCCAAGACGCTCAAGCATGGCATCAGCAAGAGCGAGGGCTTTCTTGGAGGCAACGCCTTGGTGCCGTAGCGGTTGAGCAACATTATCGCGTGCATTTAAATCTGGGAGCAAATTTCCTTCTTGGAAAATGAAGGACACCTTCTTCTGACGTAATTCTACGAGTTCTTTTCCCGTGAGCCGTGTCATGTTTTTGCCCGAGAGCGTCACCGAACCAGCGCTCGGTTTCATCAACCCACCAAGGCACTTCATGAGCGTTGATTTCCCAGAACCAGAAGGTCCAACCACGGCAATGGCCTCTCCTTCTTTCATGTTGATGTGAAGACCTCGGAGAGCCACAACGTTTCCGTCTTCTGCCTTTGATTCGTAGACATGATAAAGGCCGTCAGCTTTGAGAATTGTTTCTGTCATCTTCACTCCCCCTTGAGCACGCTTGCTAAGTCTGCTTTCAATGCCCTGCGTGTCGTGAAGAGAAGGGCAACGACCACAGCAGCGAAAACTGCGATGGATACGAGAATAATCTGGAACCACGGGTACACCAACGTTCGCTGAATCGTCGTGGATGAACCTCCGAAGATTTGGAAGATGAAACCAAACACGTCAAAGAAACCGTTGAACGAGAGTGCAAGGCCCACGCCGAGCACGATGCCGAGAATCATCGAAACCATCACAATGGAAAGAATCTCGAACAAGACAAGTCGAATGATTTGATTTGGAGAAGCACCAATCGCTTGAAGAACAGCGAGTTCTTTCTGACGTTGACTGAGAACGAGCGATAGGAACACGAAACTCGATGCAATAGCAGCAACACTCGCAACAACAAATTGCAGGGACAGGAGACCTGGTGTTCCGAAGATAAGGCCGCCATTTCGTTCTACATCTTTGTGCGTGCTCGCCCAATCTTCAACGCTTGAAAATCGTGAGTCTGCAGATAATTTTGACCCCAATGCCTCGAGTTGTTCGCCTTCTATGCTTCCAACATCAACGATCCATGTGGTTGATGTGTAATTATCTGCTACTTCATCGCTGACAAGTGCCCTCCATGCCGATTCGCCGATGATGAGCGCCGATGAGGCGGTTGCTGAATTGACTCCAGGAACATATTCGTGAGTTCCCATGTAATACATCTCTGTCGTGTATGGCGTGATGATAATCTGGACCCTTGTACCTTCAAGGAAGAGGTCGGCTGCCAAAGGTGGCGGAATTTCAGATGCACCGGCTGCACACGAAGTCTCGTCCGCAGAAGAACCGTCTGGACATGTTGCATTTGTCAAGATAGCACCTGAGAGGTCAAAGAATCCAAAGGCTCCCTCGAGATTTGCATTGGTGAAGTCCGTGCCTTCCAAAGAGCCTCCGTTGATGTTGACAAGGACAGTATTCTTGAGATTCACACCGCTCAAATCAGCGTAGGAAAGGTCTGCGTTGACAAGAATGGCCTCACTCAAGTTCACATCCGCAAGGTTCGCTCCTGAAAGGTTACTCCCTGACAGGTCAACACGACTGATGTTCCTGCCGCTCAAGTCTTGGCCGGTCAAGTTGAGGTTCGACCAGTCGCTCTTCATGAGCAGAGTGTAGGATTCAAACAAGGCAAAAACATCTGGTTCTTCAGAACCGCCAGCGGTGAAATTGAATTCTATTTTCTCCCATACAAAGGTAATCGTTTCGGATTTATCGTCACTCGGTTTGAGCAACACATCGTCAAGTCGGTTCTCATCACCACCACGGTCTGAACCAGGCAAATCGAGGGAATATGCTGAATCTTCTCCTGCACTAAACCCGCCCGCTGCGTATGCATTGAGTGCTGCATCAATATCCTCCCCGGGTAAGGCTTGCTCACTCCAGCGAAGGACATCGCCGTTGTTGTCGAGCAGGACATAGGTCTGGAATGCGTCGCTCCCACTGCTATCTGAGAGGGCAATTTCTGCGACGCTTGTAGCAACGGGTGTTACCTTACCATCGATGAATTCGTCGAGCAAGGCAAGGAGGTCATCCTCGTTAACGGGTTGCTCAAGCGTAATTTTGAGGTCAGAACCTACCGAAGCATCAACTGTTTTCTCATCGACGAGTGTACCAGTGTACCCTTGAACCGCTGCAAGTGTAACAATAGACAATGTGAGGAGCATGATAACTGCCAAACGATTCACAGATTCAGTCGATCCGGAGCCTTTCAAGCCCCTCTTGACATCACTCAAAAGCCGCGTACGTCCAAAGATGAATTGCATGATTTGTGGCCCTTTGGCCCCAATGCGACCTAACAACAACGCTCCACCGATCCACAATGCGAATGGTCCAAAGATACTGATGAGCCCCTCAAAGAAAAAGTTGGAGATGATGCCGTCTTCACTCCCGTTCGCCTCAAGCCATGTATCGACGACTGCGAGCATACCAAACGAGAAGGCAAGCCAATGGAGCCATCGTTTTGGTTCGGCTGCTTGGGCTGTCTTTTTGACGCCTTCCTCAATTTCAAGTTCGATGAACTGTCGTGCCCGACTTCGACCGAACAATAGTGCAAGTCCGAGGGTAGTGACTGCTGTGAAAATTGTTGAGGTGACAGATAAGGTTGGATTGACATCAAAGTCACCTGTCCTGAATTCCATAAATCCAACTGCGGAAAGAACCACTGGGACAGCGAGCATGGCAAGGAGGTACCCGAGAAGCCACGCTACAGATGACATCACGAATAACTCCAGAAGAACCATGCCCTGGAGGCTTTGACTATCGGCACCGATCACACGGTGAATGCTCACTTCACGGCGACGTTGTTCAAGTGACAACACAAGACCGTAAATGAGGACGGAAATCGATAACACAACGATTGGAATCATGATGATGTAATCGAAAATTTGAATCAAACCAAGGAAAATATTCAGGAACAAAATCGTGCCGCTAATGATGTCTGTGTAATACAATTCAACACCTTCGTCGGTGTACGAGCCTGCTTGAACTCGAGTCCCGAGGTCTTCGAGCCATTCTGCAGCGTCATCGGTTGAACTTGTCGGGAGTTGCCCTCTATCAACGGTAACCCCGAGATACATGTGGTCGTATGCCATCAAGATGCCACGCTGTTCTTCTGTCAGTACTTCCCATGTAGAGAAGATTGGATTGAACGGCAATGTGGGGTTTCCAAATGGCCATGGCTCGTAAATGCCCATGACGGTAAGGTTCTCCACAGTCATCGACATACGACAATAAATCATTTCGTTGTTTTCTGGGGTGATTTCACCCGCACAATTGTCTTCATCCACTGTGCCCTCGAGGAGTGTGGATTCATCGACCACATAGACAAAAGTCAACGAATCGAGCACATCACCAACATTTGCTTGGGCTTCGCTTGCAATGGTTGATGGCAAAATAATGCCACGATTGTTTGTCATGTTTTCTGGCGTGGGCCACTCGCCGGAGCCCGCAATGATGTTTTCACTGTAACGATTGGCCAATTCACCGTCGAAGGCTTCAGGACCAAGGAAACGGATGGCACGCTTGTTCGATATCGGAGGCCCATTCTCATCGGCCTCTGGGTAATCGAAAGTGACGTTACCCCAGTACGGATTTTCGTCATCGGTCACAATCCTCATTTCAAGTGGCTGTGCAACAACGAATTCTCGATTGAATAAGCCGCCGCTATGGATGCCTTGCCGACCAAGGACGAGTGTACAATCGTTGAACTCAGAGAATTCTTCCATCAATTCATCGCACACACTTAGCATCGTTGTCGTGTTGTTCGACCATCCAGATGCATTTTCGACAGGTGTTCGAGCATACTCGATTTTGGCGTCGAATGGTTCAGATTTGAGGGACTCTTCGAAGAACAATTGAGAGAGACCGACACCGTAGGCGAGGACTGTGGTGATGACGAGTGATGCGAGAAATACACCAGCAATAACGGCAAGTCCTCGCTCTTTCCCTCGCCATGCACCTTGGCCGGCTAACCTCAATTTGCTTGGTAATTCCATCACTCGATGCTTGATACGGTTGATTCGAGACCGCCCAGTCGAAAAATCTGAAGGCTCGAGAGCATCATGCTCAGAGTTCATTCCTCTTCACCACCTTGTGGTGTGTCCTCAATGTCGAGGCCCCAAGCCGAGCGGATGTCAGAAGCCTCGGTTTTGCCATCTCGCAGCAGCAACATGCGATCAGCATTGGATGCTAAATCAGGGTCGTGTGTGACCATCAAAATCGAGACAGGATTTTTCTCATCATGACACAATTCTTTGAACAGAGCCATCACTTCTTTCCCGCTTGCAATGTCGAGGTTACCTGTCGGCTCATCTGCAAGGAGGACTGGTCGGTTTCCAGCAATGGCACGGGCAATTGCAACACGCTGTTGTTGACCACCGGATAATTGGTCAGGAATGTGATGCATTCTATCACCTAATCCAACTTTTTCAAGGGCAGTGACAGCTGCCTTCTCGGCTTCCGAGGCACTCATTCCAGAGAGTTCGAGTGACATTGCAACATTGTCAACTGCGGTTAAATTATCCAGCAGATGAAAATCTTGGAAAATCCATCCGACAAGATTTCGTCGCACATCGATAACACCGGAAGGCCCTTTCTTGCCGTAGGTTCGCTCTTTGAGTTTGATTTGCCCACTATCGGCAGCCATGAGGCCTCCGATGATATTGAGAAGGGTTGACTTTCCAGAGCCCGAAGGTCCCATCAATGCAACCATTTCACCCTGGACAATTTCAAGGTCAACACCCTTGAGTACTTCCAGCCGAGAATCCCCAGAGCCGAAGCCTTTTTTCAATTCACTAACTTTGAGCATTGACACATTGTAACGGCGAATTCCGTGTTTATAATAGCGTGTATATTGTTATGATTTTTTGCTCAATGATTTCATTTGTTCGAGGCTGATTGAATATGGTTTTTCATCATAGCATGCCAAATTGGAGGTATGAGGGCAAGCCAAAACGATGTGTAGTAACCAAATGGAAGACGAGGAGATTCATCGTATGTCGAAAGCTTCCATGCCGGTAAACTCGAGGTGAGATGATGGGCAGGGTGGAGTGGCAACTCCATGAGCGTCCATCGACTCCATCTATGTCGGCTCTCCCATGCGTGCTGAGGCCCCATTCGTTCATCTTCTCCTCGAACGAGGCCATGGTGCTGAAGGTAATTCACATACTCGAGCAAAAAGACCGCAACAAATGCTTGAAGAACGAAGGCCGCAAATACCGATGACGAGACGAGGAACAATCCGACAAGAAGGCCTAGTTCGATCGCAAGAGAAATTTTAGTATCTTGAGGTCGGGCTTTGAGTGCCCCTTTCACTTGTAGGGGGATTGTTCGCAAAAAATGAACATAAATTCCACGACCTTTTGGTGAGGAGGTTGGGTCGATAGGGCGTGCCCAGTGTTTGTGATGAGTATAATTGTGCTCGGTGGTGAAATGAAGATAGAGAACGCTCAGGAGACCTGCCCTTGCTAGCCACCAAGAGAATGACTTTGGCTTTCGGTGACCTAATTCATGAGCTGCAACGATACCACTTGCTCCTGTTGTCAAACCAACTGATAGTATGCCTAACCAAGTGTACTCATCAAAGCCTCGCGTGTACACAAGGAAGAGAAATGCAATAACAACAGCGGGCATGAAAAAGCCGTGGAAATGAATGATGAAGTTGAACATCTTATCTTCTTCAATGCCATTCACTTCACCCGATTGACCTGCTAGGAGGTCGAGCAGCGGATACAACCCCAAGATAATGAGTAGAGGTAGCCCTTGCCATAATTCACCCATGAAGATGGAGACGAAAACCAAGATTGGCGTTGCTAAACCAATCAAATGAGGCATCCACCTGCTCATGGATTGTAACCCATGAAGGCCTATGTTAAATGTTGTACTTCACTCAGGAGATTTGTTCCCTAAACGAGAGAAGAGTTTTGTGAAGATCCCACTTCGGTACTCTTGCTTTTCGAGTATTTCCTGAACATAAGTGTCAAGCCAAGCATCCATATCAAATCCTCGCATATTTTGACCAAGAAGGTGCTTTGCAAGCAGCCATTCCTCGGATTATTGCTTTCTTTACAGAGCGTGAAACTGAAGTGAATATACCACTTCGGTACTCTTGACGCTCCATGACGTTCTCGACATAGGTTTCTAATTCGGTATCCATCGTTCTTACCTGGTATACATTTGGGTGGGGACCTATATCAATCCTTGGTAAATGTGTTACTACATAGGTGCAAAAAATACACTTAGTGTTTAAACTTACATTGTTTCTCTCGTTTGAACAAACGGCGAATTCAAAACCAATCAAAAATTAGGCAAACTTAGCCGAGCCCCTTCCGAATGCACTCCGACTGTGAAGTTAGGCTCAAGGCGGTGAACACATGGGCATGGATCCAGTACTCAAAGCAACATTGCAAAAACAACGATATCACATCGTTGGTGAACACGGCGGTGTCAAAACATGCCACTGGACTAAGGAATCACTTCTTAGAGACAGGCAATGCTACAAGGGAAAGTTCTACGGTGTTCAAAGCCACAATTGCATGCAAATGTCGCCAGTCGTCGACCAATGCAATCTCGCATGCACGTATTGTTGGAGAGAGCCGCACATGGACACATTGGAACTCACCGACCAAGACCCACTCGACCTTCTCTATGAGTCTGTTCGAGCTCAGCGCAGACTTCTCTCTGGGTTTGGAGGAAACGACAAAGTGCCCAAGGAAAAGTGGCTTGATGCACAAAACCCCAAACATGTGGCTATATCTCTCAACGGTGAGCCAACATTGTACACCCGCCTCGGCGAATACATCGATTTGTGCCACAAACACGGCATGACCACTATGCTTGTCACCAATGGCACATTACCAAAGGTACTCGAGAAACTCGACCCGTTACCAACACAGTTGTATGTATCAGTTGATGCTCCGAACAAAGAGGTGTTTGATGCGGTTTGCCGACCAAAATGGAACAACGGAGCGTGGGAGCAATTTGAGAAAACTATTGATTTGCTCCCCTCACTCGATACTCGAATCGTATGCAGACACACGCTGATGAAAGGTATCAACATGTCTGACAAACATATTGAAGAATTTGCCGCCATCGATCGCCGAGCGAATCCTGACTTCATCGAAAACAAAGGCTACGTTTATGTGGGCCATAGCAGGGAAAATCTCAGCGTTGAAAACATGCCTAGCCATGAGGACATCATGGAATTTTCACGCAAAATTGCCCCACTGACCAATCGCGAAATTCTTTCGGAATCACGACCTAGTCGTGTTGCCCTCGTTGGTAAGGAGATATCGCCAATTCCCCTTCCAGAACCAACCATGTTCTTCCCTGAAGACCTTGGTATCGCACCACCGGTCAAGCACTTACCCATTGTTCGCTGAAGGTTGAGTTCAACCTCGCTTTCAATTGAGCCAGCATGTGATTCTATGCCATGTGGACTGGTATCAAAATCTCGTTGCGGCGAAGGAATGGTAAGGTTGTTGGAGGGTCGTACACAGCAAGACGAGCAGGCCCTATTTGTTGCCACCCCTCTTGCTCTACAAGTGATTGAAGGTGTTTTGTGAGGCGTGCAACTTTACTCGGTCTTGAAAAGCCTCGAAATGAAAGAGATGCGACAATTTCTTCTTCTTTGACAGCGAGTTGAAGGTCAACATCGACTGGCTCAGGAAGGTCATCAAGTGCATATGCAGAGGGCATGACAAACGACATTATTGAGGCTCCATCATCATCTTGCCACATCAACACTGGGGCTGTCATTGCTATTCGTTGATTTGAGGAATTTCGACCAAAAATATAACCAGCGATTCGCTGAAAAGAACCTCTATTGACCAAGTCACCAGACCCTTGACTTCGTACAGAAGCCTGAATGTTGGAAGTGTACCTACGGATTTCAAATTCGGGATGTTTTTCAACGAGTTCAAAGGAAGGTTCCTCGAGTTTTTTGGCCATGGGATGCACCTCTGCTTTTTGCTTGAGTTGTTATCAATTCAAATCTAATTCTTTTTTCAAGCACTCAAGCAGATATGAGTACTCATCAATCGAGTTGTACAACTGAGCTGAAATTCGCAAAAATCTCCCCTTTGGACTGTCCCACTGCATGACTGGAATTTGAATGTTGTAATGTTCTCGAAGACGAGTATGAAGGGGGTCAGGTGCGAAGACATCGACCTCACCTTCGTGCGGTAGTGGGATTGTTGCAATCGAACCAAGCATAGATTCAGGGCAAGGGGCATCGATACCAAGACCGTCAAGCAACAATGTTCTTGCTTGAACAACGAGGTCGTGGTTGTGTTGCATGATACCATGCCATCCTTCCTCGTGGAGATGGGCCATACCATCGATGACAATTGGTAATGTAAGCATCGCAGACACATCACGGGTCCCCGTCCAATCAAATTCAAGTTCAAACCGTCGTTTCTCACCTTCAGGGACGGTATGACCATGACTGATGGTCAAGGGATGGATGTGCTCTTGTTTGTCCTTTCGAACATAGAGAAATGCGGCACCTTTCGGAGCACAAAGCCATTTGTGACAATTGCTCGTCACATATGATGCACCTAATTCTGAAAGATTCAATGGAATCATCCCAATGCCATGGGCAGCATCAAGAAGAACCTCGATACCTCGACCTTCGAGTTCCTTAACCATTGATTCAAATGGAAGGCGAAGTGCAGTAGGCGAGGTTACAGAATCAAGCATTGCAAGCACAGTACGCTCAGAAATTGCTTGTCGCATAGACTCAAGAACGATGTCATCATGCTCGATTGGAAATGGGATTTCAAATGTCACCACGGTGGCATCCCAGCGATTCGCAACAAAGTCGAGGGCGTTTTTGCATGCCTTGTATGCATGGTCAGCAACCAAGATTTCATCGCCTTTCGCTAACACAAGCGAACGTAGCACTGTATTCACACCAGTCGTAGCATTTTCGACAAAAGCAAGGTCGCTTGTGTCGCAACCAACCATTGCTGCAACCGATTGTTTTGCTTTTGCATACGGCTCTAATGCTGCGTGTTCAAAAAAATAAACGGGATCCTTTTCCATGAGTTGAACCCATTTTTTTTGTTCCTCCATCGCAAATGTTGGTGTCGCACCAAAAGAACCGTGATTGAGGAATACAATATCCTTGTTTAGATTCCAAAATCGATTGTAGTGACTTCGATCCGGCTTGTTCATCACCTTAGCCACCAAAACATTGCTGAAGTTTTCAAATATTAAACTGAACCCAACACAAACTTATCATTGTAGTGCGGGGGGCAGGATTTGAACCTGCGAACCGATAAGGAATGGGGCCTAAACCCACCGCCGTTGACCAAGCTGGGCGACCCCCGCGTAGTTTTGGCTCGGAAAGAATTGGTTTTGAATCCGTCGCTTCATACACTAGCAGAAAATCCGGTCGCTTCTATAATTTCAAGAAGTTGGGAAGTGGATAGGGTGCTATCAGTTACGATGACGCCGTGGTTTTGTTCATGGGAAATCGTGGCACTTTTGACGCCTGGCGTGTTGAGCAATACATTGGTGACTCGACCTGAGCAACCACCACAAGTCATGCCTTGAATTGATACTTCGTGAGTTGTGTCCATGGATTCGGCAAGTATCGCTCTTTCTTGAATTCTTTGAATTCTATTCCATGAACGACTTTGGCCTCCAAAATCGAAGGAGCAACGAATTGCTTACAACACTCACACTCGACAACGACATGGCTGCTGCTGCAAATGCGGGCGGCAAAAACCAACCTGTGGTAAAGAAAAACACACCCATAGCAAAGGGAATACCGATGAGGTTGTAGATGAAAGCCCATGCTAAATTAGATCGAATTTTTCTCATCGTGACCTGCCCGAGTTCAAGGGCTGCGGTAGCACCCGAAAGGTCGTTTCGAGAGAGGACAATATCTGCAGATTCGAGAGCGATTTGACTACCATCGCCCATCGCAATACCCACATCTGCTTGGACAAGCGCTGCAGCATCATTGATGCCATCACCCACCATAGCAACGACGTTGCCTTGTTCTTGATAGGACCGAACAATCGCACCTTTTTCTTGCGGCAAAACACCAGCATGGACGTTTTCGATTCCGAGTTCATCAGCGATTAGCATTGCTGCTTCTTTCCGATCACCAGTGACCATACAAATGGTCATGCCCATGATTCTCGCTTGTTTGAGGGCATGTGGTGTTGATTCCCGAATTCGATCTTTGAATTCAATAGTTCCCAACAAGCGTTTCTCATAAACAACACAAGCAACAGATGCTCCTCGACTCGCTCCCTGCTCCAAAATTTGACGATGTGCTTCAGTCAATTCAAATCCTTGTTCTGAGAGAAGTTGAGGCGTTCCAATCATCGCTCGTTCTCCTTCGATAACGCCAACAACGCCCATACCAGGATAGGTGACGACCTCTGTGGCTGTTGGTCTCTCTTGTGTGAGGTTTGACCATGCAGTTTGAACAGCCAGTGCAAATGGGTGAGTGGAATGTTCCTCGAGTGCCGCTGCTATTTGGAGAATTTCTTTGACCTCGCCGTCGACCCATTCGATATGACTAACCCGGGGTTTTCCTGCTGTGAGTGTACCAGTTTTGTCAACCAGAAGGACATTGGTTTTGTGGGAGGCTTCAAGGGCTTCAATACCTTTGACCAGCAGGCCAAAACGTGCACCTCTGCCAGTTCCAACGACGAGGGCTGTTGGTGTTGCAAGACCGAGTGCGCAAGGGCACGCAATAACCATAGTCGATACAAAAACCATGATGGCAATTTCGTAAGGCTCCATTGGATGTTGGCTAGCCCATGAAGAACCGTTGAAGTACCATAGAAGGGACGCAATAATGGCGAGGAGCACAACTATTGGAACAAAAATGCTTGAAATTTTGTCGACCAATCGTTGAATTGGGGCTTTACCCATTTGTGCTTGTTCAACAAATTGAATGATTTTAGCAAGGTGTGAATCATCTGCTGTTGATGTTGTGACTGCTTCCAAGGTGCCGTCGAGAACAATCGTTCCTGCACGGATCTCATCACCAACTTTTTTCCGAACAGGGTACGCCTCGCCTGTCATCATCGATTCATCGATGCTCGTTGACCCATCAACGACTTCTGCATCCAGTGGTACGGTATCACCAGCGAGGAGGCGGAGACGGGTTCCCTTCTCTATCGTTTCAACATCCACCATCTGCACATGGCCCTCTTCGTTGAGAACTCGTGCTTGGCGAGGTTGTAGCCGCATCAAACTGTGGATGGCATCCGTTGCCTGGAGTTTGGCATTAGATTCAAGGACATTTCCAAACAACACAAAGCCTATGATGAAGGCAACCCCATCGAAAAATACGTGGTCGGCGTTCAAAAGAACATCTGGACTTTGAGGCAAAAGGGGTGAGAAGGTCACGAATGTTGACCAGAAAAAACCAACCGATGTACCAAGAGTCACCAGGACATCCATATTTGCTGAACCACCTCGCAGCGAAGCATATGCGCCCTTGTGGAAATCCAAACCCGACCAAAAATAGATTGGAGCAGTGAGGAAAAAAGCACATAACCAGCGTAGGTCGATGTCGTTCCATCGTCCTAAGGGACCTACAAACATCGTGAGGAGAAAAACCGGTAAAATCATGAGAAACGCAACTGCAACTTTGCGCTTTTGTTTGGCCACATGTTCTTCAGCCTCAGCACGAAGTTGAAGCGGACTCTTGAGTTCATTTGCTTGAAACCCCGCCTTTCGAATTGCGTCCATGCTTCTTGTTTTAATGTCGGCTTGTGCGAAACCAGGTTCAAGTTCAATCCATGCTTTTTCGAGCGGCAAATTCACGCTCACATGCTGAACACCGTCGATATTCCCGACAACCCTAGAGACTGAGGCAACGCATGCAGCACAGGTCATGCCTTGAACGCTCAATGTGACTTTTTCATCCATGAACTCACCTCAGATTAGGATGTACAACAATCGATAATGGTTTTTTGTTCATTTTGGTCAAAGGTCACACATCCACATCCACAGGTGCACAACCACCCAATTCCATCCCATCCTTTCCCACCTTCTTGACGAACATAGAGACGTTTCATTTTGCAGTTGCAAGCACAGGCCTGTGCTTTGATTCGGACCATGATAACCTGTTTTTTGTAGTCAATATAAACCTGTTGTTTTGTAGTCAATAATCATTCATTGAGGATTTGAACATCCAACTCTCCGGACCAAACATCGACGCCGTGAATTCTGCACGAAACAAGTTGCCCAACGCGAAGCCATTCTTTTGGTTCAAGCGTATCTTCAGCCTCTGCACTCAACACTTTGAGGTCAAATTCATCGGTGACAAGTTGTTCATTCGGCTTAAATTGACGAAAATGTACTCGTCCTGAGATATAGCCTTCATCTGCGAGGTCAAGGAAAATCCAAGGTGTTCGGAGCCCGACAACTCTCGCCTTCCATTTCGATTGCAATGTATAAGGTGTTGAGTGTTCAAACAATTCATGTCCTTCGAGGAGTTTGAGGCCAAAAGCGTTGGCAACAAGACCCCATTCGAGTTTTTGAGCCGATCGTGCTCTTGCATTGCATTGTTCGGCATAACGATTCAATTCATCTTCCCCAATTGAAAATTCTTTACCGGCGAGATACGATTTTAATTGACGGTGAACAAGAAGGTCAGGATATCGACGAATGGGCGAGGTAAAGTGAACATAAGCATCGAGATTCAATCCAAAATGACCATGGTTTTCAGGTGAATAATATGCCCGTTGCATCAGCTGAAATAAGCCATGGTCGACAACTCTTCGCGTTGATGATTTGAGGCTTGAAGCCTGTTGCTGTGCTTGTTCAAGTGATTGCAAGATATCATGACGTGCTTCTGGGTCGAGTACGGATACGAGATATTTGGGGGTTGAGTCCTGCGAAGTTTTCGCTAAATCACCAACATCAATGGAAACCCCTGCACCCATGCTCCCTAGAATGTTGGCAAGTTCGTCGACATCAGATTGACCGTGTTTTCTCGTGCTTGGCATCGGGAGTTCAATTGTCAATCCCAATGCATCAAACGTTGCATTCACAGATTCAACTTCTGGAGCGTCCGGTGGTGGATGACATCGCCACAACAATGGAGCACCATGTTTACCAAGAAAATGACCAATTGCGGCATTGGTTGCAACCATGAATGACTCAATCATTTTCGTTGCTTGGTTCGGCCATTTTACTTCAATCGAAATCTCTCCATCCTGTGTGATTCTTGGTCGCATCTCAGCCTGCTCGAGCCTCAATTTCACCTCGGATTCTTGCCATCGACGCGACAGGGCAAAATGTTCAGCGAATGCTTCATTTCCAAGGGCATCACCATAGGATAAATTTTCTCGTACTCGAATCACTGCTTCAAACACCTCGGTTTTCGTCACATTCATGCTTGCATTAACATGAAGGCAGACAACCATCGCCAATCGATCCACATTTGCTCGCAGAGAGCATAATTCATCAGCAAGTTTTGGAGGGAGCATTGGCAAGACAGCATGAGGCAAATACACCGACGTTGCTCTTGAAAATGCTTCATCATCGAGTGAGGTTTTTGGTCGAACATAATGTGCTACATCGGCAATAGCAACCCACAGTTTCCATCCAGGTTCTTGTTTTTCAAGATAAATTGCATCATCAAAATCTTTGGCGTCCACGGGGTCAATGGTGACAAAATCAAGATGACGTAAATCGGTACGCCCTTTGGCAACTTCTCCATCCCCATCCACCTCTGGAAGATGGGCCACATGTTCAACAAGTGAGGGCGGATATGAAGGTTGAAACGGATTTATCCCCTCCTTACGCAAAGAGAGAAGACGATTGATCATAATGTCGCTTGCATTCCACGCTTCAACAAAAACGAGGGCGTAAGCCATTGCAGGTTCTGGGTGGCGAAATCGCAGTTTGCTTATTCGTACAGCACATTTTTTTGCTTGTTGAACCAAGTCAAATCCTGGCCAGTATCGGAGTTGTGTTTGAATATCGATGGAAAATTGTTCAGGAAGCGGGGCTCCGACGAGAAGTGCAATCCATGCTTGAATCAAGACCTGGTTCTGTTCTGAGGTGGCAAGTTCTTGTTTCAATGATTCAAGTGATACAGATTCAAACAACGTAGCCCAATTTGCAATAGACTCAGTAATGGCGTCGATTTCATTCTGGGAGCGAAAGCGGATGGTATCATCTTCGGAGCGAATGGCAAATGTACCTGCTTTTCGGGCTTCGCCAAACAGGTTCTGAACATCTGCTGAAAATGATTTTGCAAAAGCATTGTTGTCGTTGAATTGTTTTGATACAGATTCCAATGTCGAAAGGTGCTTGATGAGGGCATCCACACTCCAGTTTTCGTTCCACCATTCACCCTGTGATGTCGACATTCGTCGCCATAACCGCTGAGAAGGGTCTATTGTAGGCCCTTTCTTCTTGCGTTTCGAGTGATTCTTTCGCATACGATGACCTCATTACAATCCAAGGTCACGAAGATTCTCAAGAGCCTGTTGCTGTTCTTTTGATAGTGATACACCCTCGAGTTCTGGAAGGACGAATTCGATTTCTAGTGGTCCTGAATTAAAACCTTCACCTGAAATTCGACGTCGGTCGCCACTTTGAGAATGTGGTTCTATATTCAATCGAACCGATTTCCCACTTGGAAGTTTGGTGGAAATTTTTCCGCCAAGGACAAGCATCGAATACGGCACCTCGACATACTGCACGAGGACATCCCCATCCCACGCCATGTGTTCTCCTGGGTCAACTCGAATCGTCACATGAACATCTCCGGTTTCACCCTCAGGATGATCGTGCCCCTGTGCTTTCAATGTCTTCTTATCACCATGCTGAACACCGGGTTTTAATTTGAGTTTCAAAGTGACTTTTTTGGTTTCCATGCCCCTTCCAGTCGATTTGAAACGTTTGAATGAAAACGGAAAATCTCCGCCGTTTTTTGCTTCCTCAAGCGTCAGTACGAGGGCGACGTTGATTGGGGACGCTTTAGGTATGTTCTGCTGACGTTGTTGACCACCAAATGACTGGTTTGGTTGACCTCCACCAAACATGGATGAGAAGATATCTTGGATTCCACCCATGCTTTGACCATTCATGTTGAACCGGACATTACCTCCACCAAACCCTTGGCCAAACATATTCGACATCTGTTGTTGTTGGTCGTATTCTTGCCGGGCTTGCGGCGACTCTATTTTTTCATAGGCTGATTGAATTTCCTTGAATTTTGATTCGGCTGCTGAATCACCGGGATTACGGTCTGGATGGTATTGACGGGCTAATTTTCGATATGCTCGTTTGATTTCAGCATCTGTTGCTGACTTCGACACGCCCAGAACCTCATACGGGTTTCGTCCGCTCATCAACAAGACACGCCGTAGAGGCTCTTCATCAACCCTCGCATCATGGAAATTTGACGATGCTCAACCTCAGAGATGTGCGTCAACAACAAATCAAGTGACTTAGAGTTGCCCTTGGCCTTCAGGTTGGAATTGTGTTTGAGGCTGAGATACTGCTGGTTGAGCAGGTTGCTGTGTTGCGGCTGGCCAAGGTGCAGGAGTTGCTGCTGGAGTCGCTTGAACAGTTGATGGTACAACCCCTTGCGATTGAACGGCAGGTTGCGTTACATTTTGAAAGGTGGATACCGTATGTTGTGGCACTGCAGTTGTTGCTTGCATAGGGGTCATCTGAGTTGATGCAGGTTGTGGTACAACTGATGCAGCAGGCACTGCAACTGATTGCGGAATGGCTTGGACTGTTGCTGTCCTTCCACCCATAACATCAACCTTTGATGTTTCGATGACCGCTTCGCCAAGGGTAGCACTGCTGATGAGAGAATTCACATAGTCAATTGTAGAAGAGACCCGGTCAATGTTGACATTTACACCTTCGATGAGTGATGCTTTGAAGGCAAAACCATAGGTTGCACCACCGCTTGTCTCGAAACCAATGAACATTGTTTTCTGTAAGTAATAATGAAGCAAAAATCCCAGCCCAACAATGACGAAGACTATCCCCAATGTTTCTCCTGCCAATGTAGTTATTAGTCCGACGAACGAAAAAATGACTCCAAAGAGGAGAGAAAAGAATGGCTTTTTGTATCCTCCAAGAAATGCACCGATGTTTGGTAATGGTGTAGAGATTTGGGAGGAACCAAAAACAGAAGAGCTTTGAAACGAAATGGACCCTCTCGACACCTTTAGTGTGGTTGTGGGATCAAGTCCAATGAGTGTCAAGAGAAAATTGAATATTCCTTTCTGTCTTGCTTCGATCCAGACGTGGGCTCCAGATATGCCAGTTTCGTCGATTTGATATCTGCGCAGGACGAGTGGTGATGTTGTATCCATGGTTAAAATGGTGAAATTTTAGATGATAAAATTTTTCATTGGATTCAACGAGAGTGATTCGTACCTTTTGCGGAGTGGTTATAATGAGGAGGTTTGTGGCTCGGTGGGCTGAGGTTATACCATGTCTGACGAAAATGCAAATCAAAAATCATTTGAACAGCGTGTACAAGACCGTCAAGATTGGATTGAGTCGCAATTTCGACGCATCACTCGCGGGTCTTGGGCACGTATCATTCGAATGGCTAAGAAACCGACAAAACAAGAATTCCGCCAGACCGCAATTATCTGTGGCATCGGCCTTTTCGTTCTTGGAGCCATCGGCTTTGCAATTCTCGTCTTGATGGACAACTTCTTTCCGTGGCTTATTCACGATGTCTTTGGCATCGCAAATCCCTGAGGTGAAAAAATGAGTGAAGCATTTGTAGCATTTGTACGATTTGAAGAAAAACTTCTCATGCTGAAGCGCAGCAACACAGCTGCCGATTTCTCTGGCATGTGGGATGGTGTTTGGGGCTCCGGTTCAGGCACAGACCCAGAAGAAGTCATCACACGAGTTTCAGAATGTACCGGCATTCCAACCGAGGCACTTGTTTACCACGGTCACGGACCGGACAGAGGCATTGTCATGGACTCAGGTAGTCTTGTTGATGTTGTGCCAGTGCTCGTCGTTTCCGCCACCGAAGATGTGGAACCTGCGGGCATTTACACACACGCTGAATGGGTTGACCCAGGTAAAATTCAGGAGTACACCTGCATCTTTTCAAATCTTGATATGGACAACTCCACCAAGTTGTTTCGGGAAATGTACGGGTCTGTCGGTTCATTCCTTTACATCGTCAAAACCGCTATCAACTCCGAAATTCGAGTCGTTGATGAAATGGGAGCCCGTCTCACTGGTTCGGGTTCGCTCACTGACCTTGATGAAGAAATTATGTCGATTCTTCATCCAACTGGAATGCGAGGGTATGTCTTTGTTGAAGCAAGTGCACTTCACCACGTTGAGAAATTGATCGGTCGAAGTGGTGGCCGTGACCCGTCATCTCGACGAGGTGTCAATCAAACACCGCTCAAGAATGCAAAATCCGTCCTACCTGGAGAAGCACCGCTTGAAGATATCTTGCCTTACCTTGAACCGAAGTCGGTGACTCACGGTATCGAAATTGGATGTATTGTCGAAATTATTTCAGGTGCATTCAAGGGCGAAAAGGCTCGTGTCCTCTCGGTCCAAGATACCAAGAACGAAGTGAGTCTTGACCTCTATGAAAATCCAATTCCTATGACAATCAGCATGCGTGGCGACCATGTTCGAGTTTACGAGCGGGTCGACGGCTAACATTTTATAACGCGGTGCGATTAAATAGGGGTTTCAAGTCGGGCAAGTTGCTCAGGTTATGAGAGGAGTTGAATTCAATGCCAAAACCATGGACTTCAGAACTCATCAAGAAATCTCTTGGTGTGAAGAAGTGCAACGGAAGCCTTGATGCAGCAACCGAAAACTTGCCTTTGGAAGAAGCAATGAAAATTGCACAACAAAAAGCAGGTGACGGACACTTGACTGGCCGAGATCTCAAAGCACAAACACGCGAAGTTATCGGAACTTGCGTCTCAATGCGAGTAAAGGTCGACGGGCACTGGGCCAATGACGCCCTCGAAATCATTGCAAAAGGAGAATGGGACGAGCGGTTTAATTGAGCATCACGAATTGCGGGAGAGGTTGAACACCTCGCTGACCGCAGAGGTGAGGAAATATGGAAGAAAACATCACACAAGCCATCCAAGCAGCACTTGCTGCAGCACCAAAGAGAAAGTTCGTTGAATCGATAGATATCGCATTCACCATCAAAGATGTGGACTTGAAGAATCCGAACAATCGAATCAAAGAAGAAATTCGATTGCCATCTGGCCGTGGAAAAGAAATCAAAGTTGCTATGTTCGCAACCGGCGAAGCAGCATCGAAAGCAAAAGAAGCTGGTATCAAGGTCATTTCCCCCCAAGAAATAGAAGATTTGGGTTCTAATAAGGGACGAGCAAAAACCATTGCAAACCAGCATGACTTCTTTTTGTCCGAAGTACCCCATATGGGTCTAATCGGACGTTACCTTGGTACTGTTCTCGGTCCACGAGGTAAAATGCCTCGACCTGTTCCACCAACACTTGACCCAGGTGTATTGGCAAACGGACTTCGATCAACCGTTGTCGTCAAATCTGGAGACAAAATGACATTCCATGCGACCTTCGGAACCGTAGAACAAAGCGAAAACGACCTTGTCGCAAATGCAATGGAAATTTACAACCGTGTCATCGGAAAACTCGAACGCGGTGCTGGCAATATCCGCTCAGTCTACATCAAGACCACCATGGGTCCTGCTCAAAAACTCGAGGTGATGTTGTGATTCCAAAAGTCATGAACTGGAAGCGAGACACCGTCGACAAGCTTCATGCTCTGCTCACCAGCGGGGAAACAATTGCTGTCATCGATATTCACGGTGTTCCTGCCGATTCGATGATTGGCATGAGGGCAAACCTTCGTGACAACATGGAGATTATGGTCGCAAAGAAGCGACTCATGAAAATCGCTTGGGACAAAGCCGGCTTTGATGAAGCTGACCTTGAAACACTCTACGAAACTGCCGTACAACCTGCACTCGTTTCAAGTAGTGCTCTCAACTCATTTGCACTCTTTACCGAACTCAAGAAAACCGAAGCTGGTCGTGCAGCAAAGCCTGGTGATGTCGCACCTTTCGACATCGTTGTCGAAAAACAAGACACCGGTATGAAGCCTGGACCAATTGTCGGTGAACTCAATTCGGTTGGCATTCCTGCTAAAATCGTGCAGGGCTCTGTTCACATCCAGAAAACGACCACCGTACTCAACGCTGGAGAAACTTTCGAAGGCGACCTTGGTATGATGTTATCAAAGGTTGGCATCAACCCCATCATCACCGGTCTTCGACTCTGCGGAACGATTGAAGAAGGTGTTGTTTTCTCACCAGAAACACTCGATATCGATTACGATCAATTCGGTGAAGACCTCATTGGATACGCTGCAGGTGCGTTCAACGTCGCCTGTTTCATCCGATGGTTCACACCACAAACCGTGCCAACCC
>CAZWXR010000018.1:0-21411 GCA_964637985.1 uncultured Candidatus Poseidoniales archaeon | reverse complement strand
CCTATCAAAATGACTCCTATTTCAACTCGACATACCTCAATGAAACGAATGAATATGAAAACAACACATATGATTATGATAACTATACATACGAATACGACAACACGACGTATGAAAACACAACATATGAAAATGAAACATTCCAAAACACAACGAACATGGTTGATAACTCATTGGAAAATCAAGATATGAATGGTACGGATACAGGCCAAGATGATTTGCTTTCTTCAGAGAGTGATGACACATCAATTAATTTTATTGAAATAGCTGTTGTTCTCTTGCTTGTTGCAATTTTACTCGTTCAATTGATGGCTACGAAACCAAAATCAAACATGATTCAACATCCAATTGGAGGCGGTTATCAAGAAATGGCACAAGAAGAATTTGACCAGATTCAGGAAGATTTTGATACCAAGAGTTATGACCAATATTCACCCATTCAACAACAAGAAATCAATCTTAATTCAACACAGGAAGAAACAAATGAACCTCACGAAACAGAGGTAATAACAGAAACCTCTTCTGAAGTTGCAACCGAAGAAGCACATGTCAATGAATTACCTGATGAAGAATTAGAAGGAAATGTCGACGAAAATGGCTATGAATGGCTTGAGTATCCTGAAAATTCGGGGATCAACTTTTATCGAATCAAAGGCGAATCAAATCAATGGGTCGAATGGACTACTTCTGAGAACTCTTCCTAAATGGGCTAGTTAATGTCATGATATTTCGATGCATCTGGGGTAAGAGGTCAAACATGACTAATGCAATGAGAAACATCGCAAAAAGAGAGACAAATCGGGCAACATATGTGTGACCAAATTCAAAAACGGAAAGCCCATAAAATGTCCAATCGATATACGTCATGTGCATCCAAATCAAACCTGCATTGCGAAATACATTCATGATGTGAATAAAAGGTATGATGAGGAAAAGGACTTGACATCTCTTCTTTAGAGACAAGTTGAGTACAGAAATTGCACCAATAAAGAGAACCATTGATTGAATTGCAGTACAAGCAAGGACGAAATTTATGCCAATACCTGTGCCATCAGCCAATAGAAGTTCGGCTTGAAAGGGGTAATCACCCTCAAAATCTGTGAAAAAAAATCTGTTTCCGTCCCACTCAGACCAAGTGTATTGGCCGGATGAAGTGTTCACATACGTTGTTCCTATCTCAATATCGGTTCCTGTTGCATATCTCAGAAATAGTGCAGATTGGGAAGCAACGAACCAAATGGCGAGCACGCTTAACCACGGAATATATGCAATCAACAGGTAAGGTCCACCCGCAAATGCAACTGTTCCTCTCGCCCAGTGTCGTGCAATTTTCGATTCGTCATCATTTTGTCGTTCCCATAACATCATCCCTACGGCGAGTGGGAGGCATAATGCCGACATGATGGTAAGAATATAATCTTGGATGTCGAGATAGTAAAACGATTGAAAGAAAAATGAAAGTCCACTGCAAAACCATCCAAGATTAGCTATCAACTCTACATTTCGATGTCTCATAAACCACGATGCACCGAGAAGAGTCATCCCTATGACGCCCAGCAATGCGGGAAGGTTTGAATCCACTGACACAATACCTCCATGAGATTCGCATTAACAAATATTACCAAAAAAATTTGAATGGTGATTGTTTCACGCCAATTATGAGTGAAGCTTTTTTCCAGTTTCACCCTAATTTCCAACACACTCCAAACACAAATGCTGCAATTGCTTTTCTCGACAGAGACGGCGTCATCAATGAAGGGTACAGCACGTATGTCAATCATCCTGATGAACTTGTCTTGTTGGAAGGTGCTGCTGAAGCAATATCAAAACTCAAACAAGGCGGCTTTCTTGTGTGTGTCGTGACAAATCAATCCCCATTAGAACGCAAATTATGGGACCACCATGTTCTTGCATCCATCCATAAACAAATGTTTCACGAACTGGAAAAAATTGAATCAAATGCAATTGTGGACCTCGTTCTCGCATGTCCTCACAAATTTTCGTCATCATGCATCTGTAGGAAACCAGAATCTACGTTGTTGAGATTCGGTGAATCAATTTTACGCAACGGGACGCCAAACATTTCGAGTAATTACGGGATGACAACGCTTCATTCTTCATTTTACAAAGAAACAAATTGGTTTGATGATAAACCAAGTCCCCCGCATCCGAATGACGCAATGATTGGAGATCGACGAACGGATGAAGGTGCAGGTTGGGGGTATGGTGCACGTACCTTTCGTATTCGTAGCAATACTTCTTTGTTGACTTTGGTACCTAGAATTTTGAATAGAGATGACCAAGGAGATGATTTTCATCCCTAAATCTACATTTTGGATTGGTCTTGATGACACAGATTCCCTCGCTGGAGGATGTACGACGGCCACCTTCAATGAACTCCTACAGAGCATCGACAAAATTGCTGCAGTCTTGGAAGTTCGACTCGTGCGATTGTGGCCATTTGCCCCTCGTCGTACGCGTGGTAATGCTGCTGTATGTGCCCGAGTAGAAGCAGAGCAGAAATCACTACTGATCAGTGCCATCAACACATTTTGGGAACATAATATTGTACCATTGAAGGGTAAAATTCAACATTCCCATCATTCTTCAAGAATCCAATTTCCTGCTGACCCTGGACTTGTAGTTTTCGAAAAGCAACCTCCGGAAGAACTGTACTTCAAAGGTGTTCGTCAAGAGGTTACATTGGAAGAATTACCAAGTGGCGTTCTTTCCTTGGGAGGAAACGGAAGAATTGGTGCCACATGTGCAGTCGCATGGAGAGCCAAGTTGTCGTCTTGGGAAGCAATTGCATACAGAGGCCATAATTCCAAAGGTGCACGGAAGATTTGCTTGGATACACTCCATATAATTTCAAAAAATAATGACATTTTTCTCACTGTCCATTCCAAAAGTAATCAACAACTTGTTGCCCCAAAAGGACAATCTCCAGTCCTATTTGGAATCCGTGGAATAACCCAACAAAGTGTTGAAGATTCATGTGTTCATCTCATCGGTGCTGAAAACACAGAAGAATCGTTAAATTATTTGGTTTTTGAAACGAATCAAGCAACGAATGATCACATAGAACATTCAAAGAAATATGTTATTCGATTAATACAGGTTGATGGGGGGCATGTCAACATAGTATCAGAATGTGCCCAGGAGTTGAGAATTCATCATGAAAGTGGAGCTATGAATCGAATCGCTAAACAACTTGTTGAAGGCGATGTCATTGTCGTGCGTGGCCTCAATGATTTGTCAAATGTCCTACACGTAGAAAACATGCAAATTCATTATTTGACGCCAAGAAAAAAAGGTCGACCAAAATGTAGAAATTGCAACCGAACCATGAAATCAATGGGTAAAGGTCAGGGGATACGTTGCCCGATGTGTAAACAAAGAGATGCAGATGATTTCATCTCTTTTGTGCCGCCCATCCCACTCCATGTGTGGATGGAACCACCAGATGACCAACGGAGGCATCTAACAAAGCCCCTAAATCTATCATTAAACTGAAATTTATCGCGACCTCTAAATACAACTATTCTAAACACAACCTATGGACCAAGATACGCAGAAGAACATTATTTCCATAACGCTCGTCGTTTTTCTTGCAATAATGGTGTGGTTTATTTCAAGAAAAGCAATGCAAAACAGGCAGCAAATTATTGAAAACTCTGGTCCTAAAATCGCAGGTGAAGATGAACTTGAAGGTGGTGCAAGAAACCCTCAATTATTTGATGAACCGGATGAAGAAGCTCTTGAAGAAATGGCAAAATTACTCGATGATGAAAACGAAGGAGATTTTTTTGATGACGAGGATTCTTCCGAAATCATCAATCATAGTTTTGAGCCTACTTCGAACCAGTGAGGTTATAACCCTCATCTTTGATATCAAGATGGATAACATTTCCTTCATGCTCAAAGATTCGTTTGTGTCCATCGGGTGATTTCTTCAAGACTGCAGTTGAAAATCCAATTTCAATCATCTTATTTTTTGCTCTCACATCAAATTCATCATTTCTAGCATCCATCATTTGAATTCCGCCTTTAGAGATGCATAATAACCCCATTCCTAATGGCATCTTTTTTGCTAAGTTGCTTATTTGTTCAATGCGATCTTTTTCGATATGCCCTTGTTTTGAGCACCAATCATCGAGGACAATGAGGCTAAGGCCAGGTAGAGAATGGCACGCTAGTAGAATCTCATTCATGGTTCGTTCAAATTTAACACCAAATGACATGGCATGAAATCTCGAAGATTCGGTCAACGGAACATGTGAAAACAATTGTGAGAATCGTTGGGGATGAGGCATATGTTCACCTGCCCAAAGAACTCGGTTTTTGTTCAAAATTTCATCAGCAGCCAAATGCAAACCCAACGATGTACCTCCACAGCTACCTTCGACGCCTAAATGAATCCTAACATCTGTGATGTCAATCGAAAATCGGCTCACATATCCTGATGTATGCTCGAAGGAAATGATTGTTTTGTCAACATCATCTCATCGAAACTTCTAATTGATGACCCAGCCTCATACCATCATGGCCAAGGGGAAGGAGCCGTGGGCGGCGAATGAACGAATCCCTCGTCGCCCTGCGCCTCAGTATGAAGATGCAGACTCACTTGGTCATGCAATTTCTCGAGATGGTTTTTTTGGAACAGCATTCGATGATAAAAATCAATATGGTCCAGTTGCGATGATGATTCTACTCCTCATCGTTGCAACCATTACTGGTGGAATCATGAATCTTATCATGCGATTGTAATTCACTATTGAAATACATCAGCAAGACCTCGAAGCATGAGTAAACATCATTATGCTTCCTTGATAAATATCGAAGTATGGGTGAAGCGAGTAGCCAAGAAACTGGCTCTTCAACGGACCTACGATGGTCGATTATGGCATCGTTACTCGGAACCAATTTAGCTATAATGCTGTTTCATGGCTTAGAGCAAGAACACAATCCGACAAAAATAAGAGAATTCGCTCTCATCATTATTGCTGCAAGCATGCCATTTCAAGCAGTGTATTTCATGGTTCATGCATTTGTATTGGAATCAAAGGAATCCATAGCGGAATCTAATTATTCACTCCTTATGCGACTAAGTGCTTTATGTCAAGCCATTTCATATTTCTCAATCATAGGATTAGCGATAATTTGGTATAACATGTCTGAATTTATTGGTGGAGTGTTTGTCCTTAGCGCACTGCTTGCAATCGTGCTTGTGCGCTTAGCATTCTCTCAAGCAAACAATCAGAATTGAGTCCATCATTTGCTCGATTTAGACCATAGGAAGGTTATTGTTTCGAGCCTATTACCGCTTATCATGGCATTCTGTCCACTCGATTACAGGTATGGCCGTCAAGATTTCAAACATATTTGGTCAGAAGACGGACGACACGAGCGACAAATTGAGGTCGAACGTGCGCTCATTTGGGCCCATTGGCAACTTGGAAAAGTGTCAGAACAAGATTACAAAGCAGTTGAAACTATTTCGAATCCAAATGATGTACGGAAGGAAAGGGTCAACGAGATTGAAAGAGAAACAAAACACGATATTATGGCGTTGACAAAAGCTATGGCTGAAGCCGCTGGAGATGCTGGATGGTGCATTCATCTAGGTGCTACATCAAATGACATCGTCGATACAGCAGTTGGTTTGCAACTTCGAGATAGCATTGTTTTACTTCGAAAAGAGTTATGCCAACTCATATCACAATGTTCTGATATTGCTGAAAGAGAGCGAGATACTGTGATGCTTGGGAGAACACATGGACAAGCAGCAACGCCGATCACATTTGGGTTGAAGGCATCTGTTTGGTTGGATGAACTACGACGTCAATTGATTCGACTTGATGAGGCAAGCCCCAGAATAGCGGTCGGTAAATTCCTTGGAGCTGTAGGCACAGGTGCAGCTCAAGGGGAGCATGCCCGGGAGTTGCAACGTCTTGTTTTAACACACCTCGGTTTGACAGTGCCACTCGTCACAACTCAAGTTGTCGGACGCGACAGGTATGTCGAATATGTATCGTGGCTTGCAAACATTGCCACAACGTGTGAAAAGATTTGTCAGGAAATTCGAAACTTACAACGCTCTGAAATAGCTGAAGCTGGCGAAGGTTTTGATGTTGAAAAACAGGTAGGCTCATCAACAATGGCCCACAAAAAGAATCCTATTATGTCGGAAAATGCAAGCGGTCTAGCTAGAATTGTCAGAGCGATGATTATCCCAACATACGAAAACGCCTTGTTGTGGCATGAAAGGGACCTAGCAAACTCAAGTAGCGAGAGATTCACATTATCTCATGCCTCTGCTTTGGCAGAGGATGTGATGAGGAAAACCCGCACAGTATTGAAGAATATGTGGGTCGACCACGAGAGATGCTTAGCAAATATCCATGCTCAGAAAGGCCTCGTTATGGCTGAAAAAGTCATGATTGAACTTGTCAATCATGGTATTTCGAGGGATGATGCACATGAAATTCTGCGAACTGCATCCTTTACCGCAATCAACAATGGAGAGGAGTTGTTCGACGTATGTTGTCGAACACCAGAAATATCTGCATCTTTTTCAGTCGAAGAATTGGAAACGATGTTTGATCCAATGAATCATATCGGTGTTGCCCAAGAATTGGTTGATGAATGCGTAGCACTTGCTAGGTCGAGCATTCAAGAATCGTAATCGAACCTCGCTTACCATCCCAGTGTTGTTCAAACTTTATGTCAATTCCTTTGGGTAAATGGGGTCCACCCAAAACAATTGTTTCATACTCACCACCTTCGCCGTCAATATGAAATCTATATTTTTCTGAGAGGTTCTTTAGTTGGTTAAAGTCATTCAAAGTAAGAATACGCCCCAACCACGAATCATCTAAACCATCACAACTTACACTCGAAATCATAACGCTAAATGAATTCTCAATCAAATGTCGAACATGATTTTCTCCGTTTTGATGCCACAATGGCGTCCATAAATGGAGACCTAATTCTTCTGTCATTCTCTCAAGTCTAGATTTTTGATAATCTGAACGTAATGCCCCGACAACAAGGCCATCAATTTGAAGTTCTGCAATGTGTTGTTTCAATTCATGCACTTCAAAATTTTCTTCACCCGTTACCGTAACCTCAAGATATGGCACACCGGCAATATTTGCTTGAACACTCGAAATTTCAATACCTGGAATTTGAAACATATGTGAATCGTATCCTTTGACTTTTACTGTGATGATTTGGGAAATATCCCAACCACGACAAGTCGCCCACCACCATGCAGAAGCAGAATCCTTACCACCAGAATTTAGAATCGCTACTCGCACGAACAACGCTTAACATACCGGTTATTGATTCTTCAGCCGGTTTACAATCAACTCATTAGCGAAAAGAATCAAGTTTTTCAACCCCCAATCATATAAAGTGTCGACAGGAGGAACACTCATGCAGCCAAGCGGAAGAGGATATGACCATGGTATCACAACATTTAGCCCCGACGGTAGGCTTTTTCAAGTCGAATATGCCAGAGAATCTGTCAAGCGTGGGACAACGACTGCGGGTCTAAAATTCCGTGATGGCGTTGTTCTCGTTTGTGATAAAAGAATTGTCAGCCGACTAATCATACCAGAATCTATTGAAAAAATGTTCAAAATAGCCGACCACATTGGAATTGCTACATCAGGACTGGTTGCTGATGCACGCCAACTCGTTGCCAGAGCACGAGTCGAATCTCAAATCAATCGAATAACCTATGCTGCAGATGTACCTGTTGATGTTTTGGTAAAAAAATTGTGTGACTTCAAGCAGTCGTTCACACAATACGGAGGCTCTCGGCCATTTGGTACTGCATTGCTGATTGGAGGCGTAGATGCGAATGGAATTCATTTGTATGAAACAGACCCTTCTGGTGCATACCAATCATATCATGCGGGCGCAATTGGAAGTGGAAGGAATTCAGTCATCGAATACTTTGAACAAAATTGGAAGGAAGGATTAACATTGAATGCAGCGATGAAGTTAGGTCTAGAGGCTCTTCGAGACGCTAACGATTCAGAATTAAATAGAGATGCAGTCGAAGTGGTTGTTGTTGACCAAAATGGATACTCAATTCTTAACAGAGAGGATGTCAATAAACAAATCGACAGACTAAAGCCTCTCGATGATTGAACGAACGATGATTATGGTCAGCCTTGACGACGCAGTTTTAGCACGGTTTGAACATTCTGGTCATCGATTTGAGTTACTTGTTGACCCAGGGATGGTCGATGTTTTCAAAGCGTCTCCCGAGAATGTCGATTTGGATGAATTCCTTGTATTAGACGAAGTTTTTGAAGATGCACGGGCGGGAGAACGTCATACTGAAGCTGTTATTCAAGAAGTATTTGGAACTCTAAATATCGAAGAAATCGTCGAACGAATTCTTACGAAAGGAACGATTCAACTTACAACCCAACAACGAAAGGAAATGGTTGAACGAATGAGGCAAAAGATCATTCACAGCATCCACACACAAGCCGTCGATCCACGGACCAAATCACCACACCCAAAAACCAGAATCGAACTTGCATTAGACGAATCAAGATTTTCAGTTGACCCTTTCAAACGCCTTGAAACCCAAGTAAAAGAAGCAATATCACGATTGAAACCTCTTCTTCCGCTATCCTTCGAAAATACCCGCATGGCGATACGAGTCCCCCACAATGCCTATGGGAGTGTTCACCAAATGCTACGGGAATATCAACAAAGAGAAGAGTGGTTGGCCGACGGGAATTGGGCATGCGTCATCGAATGTCCGACTGCAATCAAAGGCGACATTATCAGCCAAATTATGAAAAAATCAAGTGAAATTGAAGTCAAAGAATTGTCCTCATGAAAATCATTTGAAAGGGTTTCCTTTATCATGGGGTCATTTGTGCCCGCAATTGGAGAGAAAAGAATGTCCAAAGGTCAGAGTGGCGCCGAGCAGCGCCTCGTGACCCCGGGAGAAGCATTAGGCTCATCTTCCGGGTTACGAAACGGAAGTGGAGTTATCGAAAAAGAAGGTCAATTTTATTCAACTAAACTTGGATACCTTCATTCACACAATCAAACAATTTCTGTCACCCCATCCAATTCGTCGTACATGCCACAATCGGGAGATTTCATTATTGGTTATGTTGTTGAAGCAAGGAGTAATCTTTGGTTCCTTCAAATCAATGGACCGTTTCAAGGCCTTTTGCCAATGTCACTTGCACCATGGAAAGTAGAATTTGGTGAATCTCGAAAGCACCTTGACATTGGCGATGCAGTTTTTGCGCGGGTTCAGGAAGTTGACGAAAGTCATAATGTCGTCCTAACAATGAAGGGTGTAGGGTTGAGAAGAATTAGCGAAGGTGCAATTGATTCTTTACCTGCACATCTCATTGGTGCATTTCTTGGGAAACAGAATGCTAACATCATCAAACTTCGTGACACAACGAATGCAAGAATTATTGCAACGGACAACGGGAAAATATGGTTTGATGGTGATGTTGATTCGATGCGAAATGTTCGAACATTGATTGCGACATTCAAGCAATGCATTCATTCAGATGAATTACAATCTTTAATCGATAAATTATGAGGTGATGAAATGGGAGGATATGGAGACGTACAATTACTACGCGAAGATGGAAAAAGACTTGATGGGCGAGCTGTCGATGAGATGCGGCCAGTTTCAATCGAAGTTGGTGTATTACCAGCAGCACAAGGTTCAGCAATGATCACTCATGGCCTCAATGTAGCAGTCGCTGCTGTTTATGGGCCAATGGAGGCTCACCCTCGCAAAATTCAACGCCAGGACAGAGCAGTCATTGATGTTCGTTACAACATGGCACCATTTTCAACATCTGACCGAATCCGACCAGGTTTCAACAGGCGTTCCCAAGAGATTTCAAAGGTAACTGCTGAGGCTCTTGAATCCGTAGTTCTCGTTGAATTGTTTCCAAGATCAAAAATTCGAGTCGAAATCGAAATTTTGGCAGCCGAAGCAGGAACTCGATGTGCTGGAATTACTGCAGCCACAGCGGCATTAGCCGACGCTGGAATACCAATGCGAGATTTGATGATTGGTGTTGCATCAGGGAAAATCGAAGACACTGTGGTTCTCGACCTCGATAAAGCAGAAGACAATTACGGGCAAGCAGATTTACCGGCAGGAATCCTTCCAAACACAGGTGAAATAGCATTTTTGCAAATGGATGGCGATTTGTCACCCGATGAATTCAATCTTGCAATGGACTACAATTTCAAAGCGGCCAAGGAAATTCACGACATCATGGTTGATGCTCTAAAGCAAAAACAATCTCGAGGTGATGCATGATGGCAGAACTCGTACCAAGTTTGCTTCGACAAGAATTAACTCGACTCGCACAAGAAGGCGAACGCCTTGATGGACGAAGTCAATGGGAAGGGCGGAACATTTCACTGGAAACAAATTGTCTTTACAATGCCGAAGGTTCTGCAAAAGTTACCATTGGTGGAACGATTGTGTATGCTGGAGTCAAGTTTGAAATTCGTACACCATGGCCTGACCGCCCCACGCAAGGTTCACTTATGTGTGGCGCAGAATTACGTCCAGTTGCTCACGTTAAGTACGAACCAGGCCCACCATCGCCTCAATCAATTGAACTTGGCCGTGTAGTTGATCGAGGCATTCGAGAATCGGGATGCATCGACATGGACGATTTATGCATTGTCCCAGGTGAGAAAGTGTGGGGTGTCATGATCGATATTCACGTTCTATCTGACCAAGGGAATATCTTCGATGCGTGCGGTCTTGCTGCTATTGCAGCCCTCCGCACGGCTACTGTCCCAGCAGAGCGGTTTGATGTGGGTGAAGATTACAGGTTGAAGGTTAACGGAACACCAATTATGGCTTCATTCACCCGTGTCGGAGGACGTTATATCTACGACCCCTCAGAGGAAGAAGAATTGGGTGGAGAGGAACGAATTCACATAACATTGGGAGATGAAGGTCATGTCCATTCATTACAGAAGGGGCTAAAAGGGGTTTTCACTCCGGCTGAATTTGCCGAGATATTTGAGGTGGCACAACAACGATGCAATGAACTTCGAAAACTCGTCGCAGAAAAGGAGGGTAACTGATGGCAAAGAGAACTCAGAAAGCAGGAGCAACCGCTCGATTTGGAGCACGATATGGTGTATCGGTTCGACGAAATGCAGGCTCTGCCATGAGAAAGCGGTCAAAGAAATACACCTGTCCGGTATGTCAATACCAAAAGGTCACTCGCCAATCTGTTGGGATTTGGTCATGTGGAAAGTGTGACCACACCTTTGCTGGTGGTGCCTGGGAACCATTTACACGTGCCTCTGATTTCAATAATCGAATTCTACGAAGAGCAGTTGAAGGCGCAACGACTGCAGATATGGCATATATTGCTCAACAAAAAGCAATCGAATACGAGCGTTCACTGCAAGAAACCTCAGAAGAAGAGTGATGGGGATTCCCCATGTGGCATTTAGTCGCTACAATTTCAGCAAAAGACAATTTGTACTCAACTGCACTGTCCGATGGCCTGGCAACTGATTCAGAAGTAAATCGAATATCAGAGACCTCTTTTCAATTCGAACTCAATGAAAAGTCAGCAAAAGACCTACGGGCCATGTGGAACACAAGGATGAGAGGTATCATAGCATGTGACAACGTCCTTAAAGAACTCGACGAGTTACGGAAAAATAGGTGATGATATGGATACCATGGAAGCAATACAGAGGGTTGTTACCGAAGTACAAGCTGCTCGTCAGCAAGTTGCAAATCTTAAATCCCAAGTACAAGAGTTCGAAAATACGGTCATTGCTGTTCAAGAGCAACCGGATGACATGGCTATTTTACGCCAAATTGGTGGAGTTATGATTCAAGTTCATGACCGAGAAAAACTGGTGGAAGATTTAGAACATACCATCCAATTGTTGTCGTCTTCTTTAGAGAGAATCGTAGAACGGGAAAAGCAATTGATTGAGAATTATGAAGAACTCAAGAAATCATTGCAAGAGGAAAAACAATGAATCCTGACCACAATGGTGCATTCATTGCATTGGATTCTTGGATCCAATCCCACGTCCAAAAGGGTGCTGTTGCGGTTGTTTGCGGTAAAAATGGCGATATGGACACCATAGGTTCATCAATTTCGCTAGCGTCAATCCATCCCAATCTTATGGCGTGTGGATTGCACATGAATCGATTATCAAAACGACTCGTAGGTGATTTATCTGCACCGTTCAGAATACTTTCTGAAAAAAATACCTCATGGCCGTCATCACTTACTGCTGTCATTGTTGTCGATGCAGCCGCTGAAAATCAAACTGGCTTGAATTTGCCAAATGTTCCTAAATGCATCATCGATCACCATTCAACAAACGATTGGAATCTTAATGAAGGGGACCTCATGTGTCAATTAGATGCTCGTTCGACAACGCAAATCATCTTTGAATATTTAGAGAAATATCATTCACATGCACTTACCGAACCGGTTTTGAAATTCCTCCTTGCAGGCTTAATCACCGATACAGGCCGATTCAAATATGCGGATGAACATGTGTTTTCATTGACGCAACGAATTCTACATCGTTCAACAATTGATTTTCAAAAATACGTCGAATATATTGAGCAGGATGACTTAACACCGAGTGAACAAGGCGTACTTCTCAGAGGAATGCACCGAGCTAAAATTGAGCAGGCTGGCCAGTGGTCTCTTGCAATGACGAGGGCGAGTACGCAAGAGTCAAAAATGGCAAATATTTTGCGAGGATTGCAAACCGATGTCGTCCTCATAACACGGCATAGAAATGGTGAAACACGCTTAACGGGCCGTGCACAACGAGAGGCTGTTTTACAAGGGGTCAAATTGGGTTCAATGATGGAACATGTTGCACAACGATTGGGGGGCGAAGGTGGTGGACATGATGGTGCAGCAGGCTGGTCTGGTCAATGCGACGCCATTGCAGCAGAAACTGCATTTCTCGACATTTTAGCAAGAACGAAGAGGGGCTGACAACTTGACTTCAACAATTCATCTTATTGAGCAATGGGAAAATGATGAATTCAATTCGTTTGATGATTTACTTGAAATCATATCATCGTCAGATTCAATGACATATCTTTCCTTTGCCGAAGCGTGCGTTCACCTTCAACATTCTCAGTTACTCAATGAAATTGCGAACCATTTGGAGGTCCAAGAGATAGCAGTATTAGAGGTTGTAAAACATCGTTTTGAAGGTCATACTGAACTCCTTGATTCTATAGAAAAGGCTCTTGTGGTTTGTTGTACAAAAGAAAACAGGGATGTCCATCTCGAAGGAAGGCTGAGAATGGAACGAGGATTGGTACGATTTGAAGAGGGTGACTTTGATGGTGCAGAATCAGATTTAACTTGGGCAGAAACCCGATTAAAATCAGTCAGTAAAGCAAGTCGAGACCATGATCTATCATTGCTTAACAAAGCAGCATTTCACATGGCCAGAGGTGAGCAACTTATGGCTTTACAAGTCTACGGCGATATATCTCGACATGGCGGACATGCTCATGAGACAATAGCAATTTCAAGATTAGGGGCTTCTAGAATTCATTATGAGTTGGGACATGATTTTGATGCAGCTCGGCATGCATGGAATGCACATTATCACAGTATTCTATCGAATCAAATATTGATGGCCATTGAGGCAGGTACACTTTTCATCGAAATTTCGTTACATCATCGAGATGAAGATGCAGAACCCATGAGCATACAAGTTGAGAAAAGTACACCAAGAGACCTAAAGGATGAATTACCTCAACTACGGGTTCAACAAGATGACATCAAAAAGGTCTATTCTTGGTGTTTAGAACACATTGAACGTAATATTTCTGGTGAACATCGTCCTGATTTACAGGCATTGTTGCGGATATCGCTTCATCTCGACGAATTAGATAACATGTCATTTCTTCTTCTTCATCCAGAACACGTCGAAGACACATTTCTGGCATCACTTTGCATGAGCATTGTATCAAGCGCTGAAGATGTTGCGAAATGGAATGCACGATTAACTCAATTATCACGAATTTAATCGCACGATGAAAAATATAGATTCAGATCACTGAATTCTTTTGTTGTCCACTGTTTTACAGGTGGAATATCAGTCCACCATTTTGTACATATCACCGATGTGTCGTCTACACTCCAAAACTCTCCATCGGGCCCGTTGTCTATGATGACATGAGCAACCCAACCTTCGGAATAATATTCTTTATTCCAACAATGAATAGTTCCACTGCATCCTGTCTCTTCAAGCAATTCTCGATGAAGTGCTTGTTCGGGAGATTCACCTGCTTCAACATGGCCTCCGGGAATTTCCCAACCACGGATTGGGTGCTCGACGAATAATGTCGGTAATCTCAATTGGCCTTGTTTTGAAGCACCTTTCGGCGTCACCCAAGCCAACACAAATACTGGATATTTCATAAAATCAGCCTAGATTTTTCTGTATCTCACTCAGGTATTCGTTTGCCCATTCTTCACCTTGTGCGACAAGTCTTCGTGCATAAAAGAAAGCTTCTTCCATGTTGTTGCTTGATATGAGGTCTAGTAACTTCTGTTTATCCATGGAGTCAGTATGCTCATCATCTAATTCCACAATTGGTGGGATGTGGACTTCAGTTCGTAAACGACTCGTCAGATGTTCCATCTTTTCCAAGAACGCATGACGATCTTCAACCGTAGGTGCAGACCATGGTTGTTGCTTTTTTCCATCCATTTCAGTTTTTAATCGTTCCAAGAATTCATCTCGAACTGTAAGATGAGGCCTCAACTGTTGCACATGGTCATAGCATAACCATGCTTGGTCAAACTCATTTCTCCGCTCATGTGATCGGCCTATTTGCATCCACAATTCATGATTTTGCGGTCGATGAGCAAGAAGATGATGAGCGATTTCAAGAAATTCATCCTCAAATCCATGAATATGTAACTGCTCTAAACGGCGGGCAAAAACAATGTTCGCCCTTTGGTCTCGAAAGTCTAGCCTTTTGCACCGCTCTACGAATTCTCGAACAAGACCTTCGGGCTTAGGAGAAACGATTTCAGTCCACCAATCTTGTGGGTTTAATGGGTCTTTGAGTAAGGCAGCATGAACGAGTTCTTTTCCATGTTCAATATAATCGACGTCGTGGAGTTGGGTTAACTGTTCAGGGTCTCTTCCCAGAACTGAAAATAAATCTTTAATCACTGCATGGATGCCATTTTTATCATTGGTTTTGACCTTTAATTCAACCAAACATAGCCAATTTCTCGTATCTGTATAGTCATGGAGCAGTGCTTGTCTTGCATTTTGTTCCGCCCAATTCATATGCTCCTCAGAACGTTCAGCATCAGATTCAGCGAGACGGAGAAATTTCAAAGCATTGCTTCTGTAGCGATTACCGAGATTCCTTCGTGGGTGAAGAGAAGTATCGCTCTCAATCATGCCATCACGCTCAGAATTGGACAGACATGAACCCACTTTTGTCTTTAGAAGCATCTATTGTTGCATCATATCCAATTTTTGAGGTGTTCCCATCATCGTATCTTGATGGATCGAGCGAACTTCCCTTTTGATTTTCAAGAATCACCGTATCTTTATCAGGTTGCCATCTAGTCATCATCGCCCATTCAACTCGAACAGGATTCGTAATGTCAATATCTTCATCGACAACTGTAACCATTTTCATGCTCTTATGCCCGTTAAATGCAGCATGGATGGCTTTTATACCATCATCGTCGTTTTGTTTTCGAATTTTAATCACTGCAGCAAGCCATCCGCAGCCACCTTCTGACATGTGTACATCAATGCAATCAACCACTTTGGATACTGCAGATTTAATTGTTGGCGACCTTGGAAGACCCATCAACGTCTTATGTTCAGCCTCCCCTGGAATGAGGGCGTGAAAAATTGGGTCTGAACGATGTGCCACACCGTCGACTCGGATGACCGGTTCATATCGAACATCGTCAACCGTTCCAGTAATGTCGACATATGGTCCCTCTTCATCGTCCTCGAGTGTGATTTCACCCCACAATACATATTCTGCATCTGCTGGCACTGTGACACCGTTTGGTGCATTTGTGACTTGGAGCGTTCGGTCATAGAGTCTCTTGTGCAAGGCAGCGGCAACAGTTAATTCGTCTAGATTTTCATTGAATGACATCGCTGCTGCAAGCAAAACAACAGGGTCTGGTGCATTCACAATTGCAATTTTCACAGGGCGGCCTTCCTCTCGTGCATTCATGACCATGGTTCGCAAATGACGGGGTACGAGACGAACGACGAGGTGCGAACTGTCTCGAAGAAACTGACGATGAAAAGAAACATTTCGAATGCCATTGTCTTCAGCAATGATGATACTCGCAGACGAGTATCGGCCACGGTCTGCCTCCCAATGATGTGGTATTGGCAACATACTCAAGTCAACGTCATCTTGGATGTGTTCAAAACAAGGTGCATGAATCGCTTCAACAGAAGCTGGATCTTCGGGGTGCTCCATACCCCATCCAAGTGTATCGATATATTCTGACGGCGATATCCCAATGGCTTCGCACAATCGGTCTCGAGTAAGCAAATTGATGACTGCTTTGTGGCCAGGAGCCTCAACAATATTGTCAAAAACCAGCATTCCATGTTGATGTTCTTCCGAAACTCGTCTCATTTCATGAATAAGGCTCACAGACGTTGAATGATTTTGTGCTGCACCAAGATGGTCGCGAAAGGCCATGGCTTGACGAGAAGGCGAAGATGCTTGAATGTTATTCACATTTCAAATTCAAACAACTATGGGGCAAGGGATTTGGTTATATATGGGCGGAAAGTGGACGACGCTGCACGAATGAGGTTCAACCATGGGACGAGGATTATTTGCAGGTGCAAAAATGGCAAAAGACCGCCAAAAATTTCGATGGTCTGACCGACGATATAAGAAAAGAATGCTCAAGAGTCGTGAGAAGCACGACCCTCTAGCAGGTTCTACCCAAGCAAAAGGTATCGTTATCGAAAAGGTCGGTATTGAAGCGAAGCAACCAAATTCAGGAATTCGAAAAGCAGTTAAAATTTCACTCATCAAAAATGGAAACAAACTCACAGCATTTGCACCGGGAGATGGTGCAATTAATTTCATCGACGAGCACGACGAAGTCATGGTTGAAGGTATCGGAGGCCGTATGGGACGTTCGTATGGTGATATCCCTGGTGTTCGTTACAAAGTCATTCAAGTCAACGGTGTTTCACTTGATGAAATGGTCCGAGGACGAAAAGAGAAACCAGTTCGATGAGGTGATAGTATGGAAGAACAAGAAGTTGATACACGACCTATTGCAGGAATTGGGACAAAAGTTTTCGGAAAATGGGATGCTAGTGAAGTAACATGCAGCGACCCAGGTTTAGCACCATACGTCAACCTCACAACAGTTGGTGTCCCCCATACAGGAGGACGTCATGCAAATTCATGGTTCGGTAAATCAAAACTATCAGTTGTCGAACGATACATCAACAAACTCATGCGAACGGGTGCTTACACCGGTAAAAAACAAAGTGCGATGAAAGCTTTTGAGCAAGCACTCGATAAGATCGCTGAACAATCAGGAGAAAACCCCCTTCAAACCTTCGTTGATGCCATTATTCACGCAGCACCTCGTGAAGAAATCACATACATCAAATTCGGTGCAGTTGCACAACCTAAAGCGGTTGATTCATCGCCATCAAGGCGACTTGATGTTGCACTAGGAAATCTCGCAAAAGGTGCACAACAAGGCACACACAAATCGAAGAGAACATTGACTTCATGTATTGTCAATGAATTGACAAAGGCATCGAAAGGTGATGTTACTTCGTTTGCAGTCAACAAGAAAGAAGACAAAGAACGTGTTGCCGCTTCTGCACGATGAAGCAGAGTTCAACTTCTCTGTTGTGCGTTTGACTTAAGAACTCAATTCGGGTCGGTAGGAATAATCAGGTTAGGTGAAAACCATGGGAAGAAAAGAAGACAACATCAAGAAAGCAACAGAAGTTATGAACGAATTACCACAAATTCGAAATTTGTGTATTGCTGCTCACATTGACCACGGAAAAACAACCCTGTCTGACAACCTTATCGCGGGTGCCGGCATGATGTCAAATGAACTCGCTGGTGCTGCTCGTGTTCTTGATTTTGATGAACAAGAATCTGCACGTGGAATTACTATTAACGCTGCTTCCGCATCAATGGTTCACTCTGTGGAGGGTACTGATTACCTCATCAACCTCATCGATACACCTGGTCACGTTGACTTTGGTGGAGACGTAACTCGTGCTATGCGTGCTGTCGATGGATGTTTTATTCTCGCATGTGCTGTTGAAGGACCAATGCCACAAACAGAAACTGTCGTGCGTCAAGCACTAAAAGAAAAAGTGAAGCCCGTGCTCTTCATCAATAAAGTTGATCGACTCATCAATGAATTGCAAGTTACACCTGAAGATATGATGGAGAGATTCAAAGGCACCATTCAAAAAGTTAACAAACTCATCAAGCAATTTGCTCCTGAAGAATTCAAAAAGGAGTGGCAGGTTGATGTTGGCGCAGGTACCGTTGCATTCGGCTCTGCGTACCACAATTGGGGTATTACTGTACCATACATGCAAAAATCTGGTATTTCGTTCAAAGATATCTTTGAGTATTGTAACAACGAAAATCAAAAAGAACTTGCTCAAAAAGCTCCAGTCCATGAAGTCTTGCTTGACATGGCCGTCAGCAAACTACCAAGCCCTGTCGATGCACAGCCATACAGAATCCCAAACATCTGGACTGGCGACATTGATTCAGCCATTGGTAAAGCAATGGTAAATTGCGACCCAGAAGCTGAACTCGCCTTGATGGTAACAAAAATTTGGATGGACCCACACGCTGGCGAAGTCGCTGTAGGTCGAATCTACTCTGGTTCAATCAATCAAGGTGAACAAGTATTTGCTATAGGTGCAGCCAAACCAGAGCGTGTCCAACAGGTATCGATGATGGTCGGTGGAGACCGAATCGCTGTACCTAAAGTTGTAGCTGGCAACATAGCAGCAATAACAGGAATTCGTTCTGCGGCTGCTGGTGTTACCTTGTCACGAGATAAAGACTTCACGCCATTTGAAGCAATTCGGCATTATTCCGACCCTGTTGTTACGGTCGCTGTAGAGCCAAAGAGTATGAAGGACCTGCCAAAGTTCATTGATGCTTTGCGATCACTTGCAAAAGCCGACGCATCGCTTCAAGTCACAACAAACCAGGAAACTGGTGAAGCACTTCTCGCTGGAATGGGTGAATTGCACCTTGAAATTACAGTGTATAGAATTGAAGAAGAACAAAATATCAAAGTCAAAGTTAGTCCACCAATCGTTGTTTATCGAGAAGGTATTCAATCAAATAATCACGGAAATCCATTCGAAGGAAAATCACCAAACCGACACAACCGATTTTACTTTGAGGTTGAAGCTCTATCCGAAGAGGTCGTCCAAGGCCTTCGCAGTGGAGAACTGGGTGACGGCCCTGTGCGAACCTCTGATGCGAAGGAAGTCGGTTCACGCTTCGGTGAATATGGTATGGACAAAGACCTCATGAGGAAAATCTATGCCATCAACGGAACAAATGTTCTGGTGAACGATACAAAAGGTATCCAAAACCTCCATGAAACTCGTGAGTTGATTATCGAAGCATTCAACGAAGTATGTGCAAAAGGACCAATTGCTGACGAACCTGTACAAGGGATGTTTGTACGCCTTGTTGATGCAAAACTCCACGAAGACGCCATTCACCGCGGACCTGCACAAACAATCCCTGCAGTTCGTAATGGTATCAAGGGTGCAATGATGCGAGCCCGAACAATCATTCTAGAACCAATGCAAAAGGCGTTTGTCTCAGTACCAAATGATTGGCTTGGTCAAGTCACTCGTGAAGTCACAACTCGAAGAGGCATTATTGAAGATATGCCCTCAGAGGGTGCTGTCACAACTGTCGTTGCGACACTACCAATCGCTGAAACTTTCGGATTTTCAAATGACATACGTGCTGCATCACAAGGCCGTGCGGTGTGGAATACTGAAAACCTCGGTTTTGAAATGCTTCCACCACAACTCTTTGACAAAGTCGTCGGAGAGATCCGTCAACGTAAAGGACTCAAGCCGGAACCTAATCCTGAATCATATTACGCTGATTGAATTCGATTTCATACAGGAATCGAATTGATGTATGACATCGTGGTGGAACAAACATGACCGGAGAGGGCGATGCACCTGCCAACCCTTTTGCTCAAATCGCTTCGGAACTTGACGAAAGAAAGGCAATTGCAGAGATGGAAGTTCAGCGAAACAAAGATGAAGAAATTTCAATTCTTCAGCAACGGTTTGCCGATACCATCCGGGAAATGAGTAATAGAGATGGGGCGGTATCAGTTCGAATACCTCTCAATGTGATGTCTATGGACCATCACAAAGATGCAGTCGTATCAGTTGCATTTTCCTCTGATGATTCTGAGGTAGCTTCGTCGTCCCATGACGGCACCATTCGAATTTGGAATCCATTGACTGGTGAACACATTCGAGCACTTTCAGGCCATACCGGCCATGTCAATTCAATTTGCTACGCACCTGATGCCAAAGTGGTAGCGTCTGCTTCGAGTGATGGACAAGTACGAATTTGGGATACAACAACTGGTATTTCCAGTCAAGTTCTCACACATCACAAAGAAAGAGTCAACAAAGTTGTCTTTTCACCATTGGGGAAAATGTTACTCTCATCATCACATGATCGAACAGCACGATTGTGGAATCCCGCCACAGGAGAGCACATGATGGCCCTCTCAAAGCATAAAGGGGCAGTACTTGATGCAGATTTTTCACCCGATGGCAACACGATAATGACTGCATGTGAAGATGGATTGCTTAGATTTTGGACCAATGACGGTGCTCTTATTGATGAACGAACAATACAAGTGAATGATGTGCCAGAGAAAGCAATCTTTTCGCCGAATGGCGATGTTATTGCTGTAGTTGTAAGTCGAGGTCTTCTTCGTATTTACAATACATTCTCTGGTATGGAATTAAGAACAATACAATCCAATGCAAAAAATATCGGTTGCATTCAATTCTCTCCTTACAGCGATGTTATTGCATTTGGAACATCGAACGACGACATCCAACTTTGGAATTATGCACTAGGGACAGTCATTCATTCACTTCGAAATCATAAAGGAACAGTGAGCGGACTAAATTTTTCCAACGGAGGAACAATGATTGCATCAGGTTCGCACGATACCTCTGTGAAAGTCTGGCCAGCACATGTAGCGCCAGGCACCGATAAGAAAATTTTAGATGCCGTCCTGAAGATGATGAAAGATGCAGGATTTAAGGTGAAAA
>CAZWXR010000017.1:18328-22262 GCA_964637985.1 uncultured Candidatus Poseidoniales archaeon | reverse complement strand
TGTATTATTCTGATTCTTTTTCTTCTAACTTTTTCATCGGAGTCGGGTGATTGCTTGATGTGAATGCAGCAGGCAAGAACAATGAAGACCATGTTGGACGTTCAACATCTCCTTCCTCGTTGACTGCGGAGCGCAGTGCCATTGAAATGAAATCAATAACGACAACAACGATGAAGATGATGATGAGCAATGCTACGACCTTATCATATTGTGCAAGTTTGAGGTAAGTGTTCAAGTAAAGTCCAATGCCACCAGCCCCCACAAGTCCAACGACGCTACCATGACGAACATTGTACTCAAACATGAAAAGAGCATGGCTTAGCAGATTATTTGCTGATTCTGGAATGGCGACAAGCCACGCAGTTTCAAAGCGAGTCATTCCTGTAGCCTTCGCTGCTTCAAGTGGAGCATTTTTGATGCCCTCCATAGACTCAAATTGCAGTTTTCCGAGGTAACCAACCGTGTAAAATGTCATTGCAAAAATTCCTGCGAGAGCGCCAACATCAAAGATAATCATGAAAAGTACAGCCCAGATAATCGAAGGTAGACTTCTCATACCTGCCAAGATGACTCGTGCTGGAAGAGCAATGTAGGCTGGACTCAAATTACTTGCAGCCATAACGGAGAGCGGAAGTGAAATGAAACACCCAAAAATCGTTGCTATAAAAGCGATTTTTAGAGTTTCCACCATGCCTAACCAAGCGACTGAACAGAAAATTTCGAAACGAGCATCACAAACAGGATATGATTGTGCCTCGAGAACTGACCAATTTGGAGGCCAAAGACTCTCTTCAAAAAAGACCACTAAGTTGCCCCAACCACCACTTAGACGCCCCCAATCTCCAACAAGGTCGAAAAACAAAACGAGCGCAAAAATGAAAATTGATGAGGCAAAAAGCAAGAACCTCTTCTGCATTTCTACACCTCCTCAACAAGCCGGCCATCCGAAATTGTCCATATTCTGTTGGCAACTTGACGAGCTAACTCTTCGTGATGTTCAACCATGACGAGAGCAGAATTTTGCTTGTTGATGACTTGCTGTACAGCTTGCATAACAATTTCAACATTGTCATCATCCAATTCACCCAAGAATTCATCAGCAAGCAGAAGTTTTGGTGCTTGTGCAATCGTCCTTGCCGTCGCAACCCGTCGTTGTTGGCCACCCGAAAGGATACGAACTGGTTGGTCTGCTAGATGGTCAATGCCTAAGGCTTCGAGACATGTATTCACCTCTTCATCGAGTTCCTTTGGCAGAGGCAAAAATGGTGGGTGCCATTTTGACAAGCGAACTCGAGCGCCCATTTCCACGTTTGACCGGACTGAGAGGTTTCCCACCAAACCAAGACGTTGAGGAATATATCCTAAGCCACCTCTTGGGTTGACACCGAGTTCAACCTCTCCAGATAATGGACGGACGAGACCTGCAATGGTTCGAAGAAGGGTGGTTTTTCCGATACCTGATGGTCCTAAAATTGCAATAACATCACCGGCAACAATCTCAATAGTGATCTCATGAACAAGTGGCTCAACATATCCGATGCTCACATCGTGTAGGTGGGCAAGTTCTTCTTCCATGATCGCACCTCAAGAGGAGTACTTTGAGTCAAGATACACCGAAATTCCTGGAACATGCTCGATGAGGCTGGAATACGAGCCCAGATGTTCATCACTCGTGGTTTCAACGATGCCCGGTGTGTTGAGAATATCGGACAACATTGCACGGCCATCCTCTGAATTCTCCAAATCAAGCAAGGCGATGAGGAGGTTTTGTCGAAGGTCATCACCAACCGTCGTTGGATTGTACATCAACGGATGGCTCGGTGCCTTACCAAATGAAGGAAGAGCAACATACTCGTCCATTTCAAGACACCATCCTTCAGGTCCATTTGCATTTGAATCTCCGCAGTATGTGTTAACGGTTGAATCTTTGACAAATGCGACGTCGCCGACTTCTTCCGAGAGACAACGCAACGCCCCACCATAGTTGTAGTATGGTGTGCCTGAATCAGGAATCATTGCATCTTCTGAAAAATAACTGAAAATCGTGTTTCGTAATGATTCGATATCTTCTTCGTCACCGACCACCTTCGTGTAGTTTTGTCCGATAAAGTAACCCATTGGAATGAGCATACCTGCTGATTTCAACCAGCCTGTATGACATGAAGGCGAACCTTCTAACATCGCAAACGGATCTGTTTCAGGGTCATCATCAAGGTGTGCCTCTGCGGCAGGACTGCCGTTGAGGACAATAGCATGTGCATTGTAGAATGTTCGTCCATCTGCATTCATATCGGCTGCCATGACTTCTAAACCATATTTTTTCCACCCCATCCAACCTGAACCACCGTCTAGGAATGCAATGTCTGCACTACCAAATCTCAGTGCTTCAAGTGCAAGTGCATCTGATGTAATCGGGAAAATTTCAACCTTCATGCCTATTGATTCTGAAAGATAATCAGCCAATTTCTGAGGATTTTCATCAAAATTCGTGTAATCGTCTTTTACAGAAAAGGCAATTTTTATCGATGGTTCATCTTCCTTAGAAAGGCAGCCACTGAGCAAGGACACATACATCATGAAAACGATACATACAACCTGTACACTCCTCATCGGTCCACCACAGGTTTAGGTCGCCCTAAAAGATGAAGAATATAAGTTTTAGGCCACCCTAAAATTCATTGTATAGCCTTTCGTATATGGTGTCCTTAAGCACTTTTCCAGCACTTTCACGGAATCGTGACAAATCAACATTGTACTCCTTCTCATATTTTTTTGATTGTAATGCCATGTCAAGTTTATCCATGTGTTTCACAAATTGTGCCTCCCTCGTTACTCCTGCTTCATACTCTTCAAATAAGGATAAAAATTGAGGTGCTATATTCTTGAATGCTTGATGTTCAAGTTCCGCCTTATTGTTTACGTCATCGTCGGGTGTAAGATCGCCGACAACAACTTCAGCAAGGTCATGGACGATACACATTTTCAATATTTTCTCAATGTTAAGGTCCGATGGACAAAATGCCATGGCAAGTAAACTCATTGACCATGAATGACTGGCAACCGATTCGACATTTGGTATGCTCGCACGCACCCAACCTTCTCGATTGAGATGCTTTAATTCCAACCACTTCAACAATGCTTCATTCATGATTAAAGGTGAAACGAACCCTCAATAAAGACTACCTTTACGAATTATCATGGAGTCGAGCACACCTAACTGGTGGGATGATGCTGTCAAGTTCCTTAGCGAAGATGAAATTTTATCGCCTGTCGTCAAGAGATTTGGCGAATATTCAATATCATCAAAAAACAATTTGTTTCAAACACTGATGAAGTCGATCGTAGGTCAACAAATCAGTGTAGCTGCCGCTGATTCAATTTGGTTAAGACTTACAGATCACATCGGAGAAATGACCCCAGAAAATGTTCTCAAGAAATCACAAGAAAGCATTGCATCATGTGGCGTAACTCGGCCTAAAGCAAGTTATATCTACGGGCTTGCAGAACAATCAGAACATTTGCTCAATCAACCCTATGACGAAATGACGGATAGCGAGATTATGAATCATCTGACTTCCTTCCGAGGCATTGGCCCTTGGACTGCAGAAATGATGCTCATGTTTCATTTCCTAAGACAAGATGTGTTTAGCATTGGTGATATTGGCCTTGTTCGTGCCATTGAGAAATTGGTGCCCGAAGTGGCTTCAAAAGAAGACATCCTCAATGTGTCGAAGCGGTGGAAACCTTACAGGACTGCTGCTTCTTGGTATCTGTGGAGAACGGTTGACCCCGAACCTGTTGAATACTGAAACGTTGTATAAAATTGCACTAAAGTTTTATGTTGCATGGAAAGTAAACCACCATCATGGCGAAGGAATACGATAGAGCACCAGAGGAACCCAAATGGAGTCGACGGGCGAGAAGTGATTGGATT
>CAZWXR010000017.1:14264-18228 GCA_964637985.1 uncultured Candidatus Poseidoniales archaeon | reverse complement strand
AACAGGAATTGGTTCCAATGACCACAGAAGAGAAAACCACTTTTTCCGATACCTTAGCCAAAACTGGCGATAAAATCACGGATATATCAAAAAGACTCGGGAGCCTTACAAAAAATGCATTCGAAAAAACAGCAGAATCTACAAAATCGTCTGTAACAAAAGCAAATGAATCGATAAAAAAATCGATTCAAGAATCAAAAGAAAAGAGAGAAAAAAACAGAGAAGAGAAACTTGATTCGATAAAAAACGATTTGAAAGACCAAAACCTCATGGAACCGGTCCCTCCTATGATCACATTACCTGAATTTCAAAATGAGCACGTGGAGATTGCACAAGAGCAACAAGAAATTTTGAATGAACTTGTTGAACACTTGCGACGATTATCTTCAAGATTGGATGATGCTGAAACAAAACTAAAATCAATTCATCAATCAAACTTAACCTTGGACCTCCTGGAACAAACCACAAAGCAATCGGACAATCAAAATCAAGAAAATTTAACCTCCGAACCCATGAAACATTTCCTTGCTGCTTTGGGTGCATCGCTTATTTGGGTTGCACTTCTCTTTGGTGGTCATGCCTACATCAGAGAAAACGATATTCTCATTGCCAGTACATATCCTGCAGAAATTCCAATGTGGTCTATCGGGATAGCAATTTGGAGTTTCATGATTCTGCACAGATTAGGAAAGGCAGCTTCGATATTCCGAGTATCATTTCTCCTAAAATTTCAGAGTGCAATAGCAATCGGATTAACGACGATGACTGCACTTCTTCTCACCAATGACATCTTTTCAACAATGTCGACGATTTGGAGATGGGGATTGGTGAGCATCGTCATATTGTTTATAGGAATAGGCGTCATTTCTACCGTTTGGAATTCATTCTCTAGGGTCTTTTCGAAAAGAAAAGAAATTGAAATCATTCATTGATTGCTTCTGGAAATTTCGATAAATCCCTTGTGATGTTCTTTTGATGCGATTCAAGAGTGCCACCACCAATTTCGAGCAGTTTTGAATCTCGCCACAGCCGCTCAACATGATATTCTGCAACGTAGCCATAGCCTCCCATGACTTGCATTGCAGCATCAGCGATTTCTTTTGCACCAACCGAGGCAAAGAGTTTGACACCATCGGAATCGAGGCGTTGACCTGATGAGCCGATAATGTAGGAGTTTGCAGTGTCATAGATGTACGCACGCATAGCACGATATTTCGCCCACGAATCCCCGATATATCTTTGGATTTGACCGAAATCACGGATAGATTGCCCAAAGGCTGCTCTGTCGGTCGCATATTTGTTCATTTCATGCAGGCAACGACGTGCAATGCCCAACGACATGGCCGCCAATGTTAGTCGCTCAAGTTCTAAATTTCCCATCATATGAACCATCGATTGTCCTTCTTCGCCGATGAGGTTTGCAGCAGGGACATTGCAGTTATCAAACACCAATTCAGCAGTATTTGATGCTCGCATGCCTGTTTTGTCCATGATTTTTTGGCCGACTGAATATCCTTCCATACCAGCCTCAATGAGAAATGTGGATATTTGAACACGACCTTGTTCATCTTCTCCTGTTTTGGCATAGACGAGCACAACATCGGCTGGAGTTCCATCATCATCAAGACATCCGTTGGTGATCCACATTTTCCTTCCGTTCAGCACATATGATCCATCATCTTGTTTTACTGCAGTCGTTGATAAGCCGAGAACATCAGTTCCTGCGTCAGGTTCGGACATCGCCATAGCACCAATCCATTCTCCAGAGCAGACTTTAGGGAGGACGCGAGATTTTTGTTCTTCGTTCGCATTATGAGCAAAGTTATTGACAAAAAGCATGGAATGTGCAAGATACGCAAGTGCAAAGCCAGGGTCACTGTACGATAATTCTTCGTGGACAATAACACAAGCTAATGCATCAAGATTTGAGCCTCCAAATTCTTCTTGTGCACTAATGCCGAGCAAGCCCAATTCACCCATTTCCCTAAGCAAATCAAGATTGAATTTTTCATTCTTATCATATGTATGTGCTTGCGGTTCAACGAATTCTTGAGTCCAATCACGAATCATTGACCGAAGCATGTCATGCTCTTCTGTGAAACGAGATTGGTCGTCCGGCATAGTTGAGCCTCATCAGATTGGTTTTTGAGTGTTTCAATATATGCGTTCGTAAATCACTCTTCTTCCGAAGCATTTTCATGTTGCAAATGTTGTTGTTCCATGAATGAAGAATAATCGTCTTGGGATTCAAATTCCAATGGCAAAACCATCAACTCAAGACAATCTTGACATTGGTAACGTTGACCAACCATGAAGCCCATGTATGGATACACTCGAATACTGAAACAGTTGATGCATACCCGAAATGACATGGTTAAAACTCAAAGCGGCCATTCATAGTGTTATGTATGTCGCCACCTGTTCAAAGTTGAAAAATTCAACTTGAACAAGAGAGCATTGAACATCCTGGTTTTTGTTCTGCCCAAGGAGGTCGCTTTTGATAGAATTTCTCAAATTCCTCTTGTTCTTGATATGGTTTTTGCAAGCAGGTGAATAACTCATTGGCCAAGGTCATATCACCTTTTTCTGCCATCTCAATAGCGTTATATGCAAGCCAGTTTCGCAAAACATATTTTGGATTTGATGCGAGCATTAACTCCCTGTTTGGCATATTGTTTGTTGCTTTGAACCAATCCTCAAGCCAAGTCTTCCAACGTTCTTTTGATTGAATTTGTTCGTATTGAACCTTGCTGAGAAAATCTATAGATGGCCCCTCTACATGTGATAACTCTCGGAAGAACATCGTCATATCAACTGCTGATTCTTGAAGAAGTTCTTGGCATCTTTCGATGATCGGGATGCTTTGTTCATCAACATCTGTAAATCCTAATTTATTGCACCACATACGATGATGTGCTTCATGAAATGAATGTTGAAAATCTTCGAGCAATTCCTTTTTCTTAGGTTGTTCACCTATGCATGGTAAAATCGCATCGAGCAAACGGGCATAATTCCACATGGCAATCATTGGTTGGTTGCCATAGGTATACCGCCTCGAATATTTGTCAGTCGTGTTCGGTGTCCAGTCGAGTTGATATGGCTCGAGCCAGCCATATGGCCCATAATCGATTGTGACAGAATGAATTGACATGTTGTCAGTGTTCATAACGCCGTGGACAAATCCAACTCTCATCCATTCAGAAACAAGAAACGCCGTTCGTTGTGCAACATCCCGCAACCATTCAATACACCCTTCTGGAGTGAATGCTTCTTTTCCAAAATGCTCAGTCAGAACATAGGTGAGTAATTTCCTCATTGTTTCATCATCATTTCTTGAAGCATGGATTTCAAACGAGCCGAAGCGAAGAAAACTTTCTGCAACCCTGGTTACGATTGCCCCCGGCTCTTTCTCTGGATGACCATCATACAAGATGTCGCGAATAACTTCTTCGCCTGTTGAAACAAGACTTAGTGCTCTTGATGTGGGAATGTTGAGGTTATACATTGCCTCGCTACACAAATATTCCCGAAGGGATGAACGAAGTACTGCCCGACCATCACCACGACGAGAATATGGCGTGATACCTGAACCTTTGAGTTGAATTTCGATTGGTTTATTCTGCACGAACATCGTTCCTAACGTGATAGCTCGACCATCACCTAGTTGACCGGCCCAGTTACCAAATTGATGCCCACCATAACAATGAGCGAATGGTTTCATGCCTTCAAGCAATGTATTTCCAGACCACAAATTAGCTTCTTCTTTTAGGTCCAAATGTTCTGCTAACGAGGTGTTCCATAGAAGAATCTTAGGCGAAGGCATCTTTGTGGGTTCGACAAAAGAAAAGCATGAATTTGTAACTTGACGGGGTCGTGAATCAAGAACATGGTCATGAGGGACGTTGTCAACAAATGTCCTTGTCCACATAGGTTTCACATTACCCACCAGAGCAACACACATCAA
>CAZWXR010000017.1:0-14164 GCA_964637985.1 uncultured Candidatus Poseidoniales archaeon | reverse complement strand
CAGTAACAAAGAAGAGAGAAGTTCCAAAACAACCCAAACCATGTTGCGAAAATTCAGAAGCCGTTGAATCAAAAAATATCTGGTTGATGAAAAAACTTCAGGAACATCCAAACTACGAATTTCGAGCCGGTAAATGGATCCTCATTGTTCCAAAATCATTTAGGCGTACATACAAACGACACATGGGTCACTTCATGGAATACTTCAATCGAATGATACACGGTAAATAATCGATTGACGGCAATTCGTAGGAGCATCATGCTCCGAGGGCGGGGGAGGGAATTGTCTTCTTATGGCGTTACTCTACGAGAGTCGCGCGGAAATGGGATGACTTCGCGAATGTGTTCTGCACCAGAGAGCCAACTGCACACACGGTCAACACCAAGGCCGAAGCCACCGTGTGGGACGCCACCGTAGGACCGGATATCGATGTAAAACTGGTTTGGTTCTCTAGCAACGCCTTCTTCGTCTATACGTTGTAAGATTTCTTCTTCCGTCCAGGTACGTTCGCCCCCTCCGATGATTTCGCCGTAGCCTTCTGGTGCCAACAAATCGTGGCAAAGGACATACTTGACATCATCAGGGTCAACCCTGTGGTAAAACGGCTTAGCCACCTTAGGATAGTGGGTTAAGAAATGTGGGACATCGAAATCTTGAGTCAAAACTTTTTCTTTGGAATAATCGAGGTCTTGACCCCATTCAACATCAATCCCTTTGCTTTGAAGAATTTCGATAGCTTCATCGTATCGCATTCTTGGATAAGGACTATCTGCGTACCGTTCAAGAAGTGAAAGATCTCTGTCAAAGGATTTCAATTCTTCAGTTCGCTCTTCAAGCAACGTAGCACTAATATGGCGAACTAAACCTTCACCATAACCCATGATTTCAGCATTGTCTGCCCAGGCAACTTCCATTTCAGCATGCCAAAACTCTGTAAGATGTCGTCGAGTTCTCGATTTTTCAGCTCGGAAGGATGGTGCAATTGTATAGAGACGTTCCAAAGCAGGCATGGCTGCTTCTGCGTAAAGTTGCCATGATTGTGTCAAGTATGCTTTTCGACCAAAGTAAGGGACTTCGAATAATGTCGAGCCGCCTTCAACTGCACCGGCAACGAAATTTGGTGCTTGGTATTCGGTAAAATCTCGTTCACGGAAGAATGAATGTATAGCTCCAAACACACTACTTCGGACCTTGAGCATCTGTGTCATGCGGGAGGTTCGTAGGTAGAGGTGGCGGTTGTCGAGTAGAAATTCTGTCTCTCCACCATCTGCGGATGCCATTGCACTTTCGGTGATTGGAAACGGTCGCTCAGCATCAACGGCTCCAATGACTGAAATCGATGAAATACTAATTTCATGTCCGCCGTCTGCTCGTTCATCGACATTCACATGTCCTTGTAGAATTACACTCGATTCGATAAGGGCAGCCTTGAATGCATCAAAACTATCATCGCCCAATGCGTCTCGTTTACCGACGCATTGTATCGTACCGGTTGAATCCCGCAACACAATGAAATGAATTTTATTTGAACCACGAGAACGCTTAATCCACCCTTTGAGTTCAACGGTCTGACCATCAAACTTTCCTGATTGAACATCGGAAATCCAAACGTCTTTCATTCTCTCGCCAAGTTTACCAAAACATACCCCTATGTGAAATCTTCCTTACAGCAAGCAGAACGAAGGCAAGATGATGTATACAGGAGGAAGTCTCAAAAGGTTTGAGAGTGATTGAAAAACGTGGTCAAAACAGTGGTTTACGCCTTGGGCGGCAATGCTCTATCATCGCCGACGTCACCATCAAAGGAGACGGAATCGGAAGTTTTAGCAAGGGTCATCAGTGATATTGTCGACCTCCTTGAATCAGGTTGGCACGTCATCATGACACATGGAAACGGCCCACAAGTAGGGCATCTGCTTGCACTTGACACAGAAAGTCATCATGAACTCGATGAATGGGTTGCCGCCACCCAATCAATGATCGGCTACCAATTGATGCAATCGATGAGTTCAATATTCGCTCTTCGCAACCGTCCAGAACGAATTGTTGTGGTCCCAACTCGTGTTCTTGTCGATGTCAACGACATTGCATTTTCCACGCCAACCAAACCTATTGGCCCAATCTTGACATCAGACATCGTCATGAATGTTGATTGGGATATCGCTGAAACTATTCATGGACCAAGAAGGGTTGTAGCGAGTCCTCAGCCCAAAGAAATCCTCGATTTGGATGCTATTCGACACATATCCGACTTACATGCGGTCACGATTTGCTGTGGCGGAGGAGGAATTCCAACAGTTCGAGAAAAAAATAATTTCATTGGTATTCCTGCTGTCATTGACAAAGATCATTGCTCATCGCTCCTGGCTTTATCACTTGATGCTGATGCGTTTATTATTACGACGGCAGCAAAAGGAATAGCAACAAATTTTGGAAAGGAGAATGAAACATTTCATCCAACACTAAGCATCAATCAATTACAATCAATGCTTGATGAAGGTGAATTTCCGCAGGGTTCAATGGCACCAAAGGTCAAGAGTCTCCTTTCTGCGAAACGCTCATCTGCAAACATGAAAGTTGTATTATGCGAACCTGGTTTTGCATTGTCCGCTCTACGAGGCAAAGAAGGAACCACTTTGGTTTAGAATTCCTACTGCATAGGTTCATATGCCTCACTTTGCTCGCCTATTCATGGAAGAAAATCACATATTTGCAGAAGCACATTGCGATGGACCTTGTGGAGTTTACGACCCAGCAAGCGCACGAATAGCGGGCGAAGCAGTTCAATCGATGACCAAAAAAATGCTTGCGTTAGAGAACCCAATAGGTTCAGGGAACAATGAACAAGTAGCTGCTTACTTAAACACAATGTCGAGATATGCGGCCATAAAAGAGGAAGAAGCACAAAAATGCAAAGATGAACTCCTCGTTTTGTGGACTGACTTCTTCAAGCCACAGCATCTTGAAAACCACCCTGACTTACACACAACATTTTGGAATGCAGCCAAATTGTGTTCTGCTTGCAAAGTCGAAGTCTCAGCAATACACGCTCAAGAACTCATGGACGCTATCGAAGAGATTCACAACCTCTTTTGGTCAGTCAAGGGCAGAGAAGTCCCCTGGATTCGAGCGTCCTGATTTTCATGTCAGGTATACTCAATGTCACCATTTTAGGCGACAGTATGTATCCCACGCTGACCGATGGACAAACAGTATCAGCAGACATCCTCAACGAATTTGATGATGTACGGATTGGTGACATTGTTGTCCTTCTCCACCCGTTTAAACCCGAAACGCACATTGTCAAACGAATCAAATCGTTTGATGGATTGTTGTACTTTGTCGAAGGAGATCAGCCTGACCCGATGGGCTCAGAAGATTCGCATAATTTTGGTCCAGTAGGACGTGACCTCATACTTGCAAGAATTTCTGCAAATGAAGGCATGAATGTTGCACCAGAATTTATTGAAATTCTCATTGATGACCAAAGCATGTCACCAAAATATACGACAGGCGATACTGTCATTGCACATTTGCTTGATGCTGTCGATGAAATAGAGATAGGTGACCTTGTTGTATGCCTTCATCCAGAGAATAATGAACATCAAATGATTCGAAGAGTCAAAGAAATCGATGGTACGCATTATTTCCTTGCAGCGGACAACCTCGACGGTGAAGGTGTGCTTGATTCAACACATTTCGGCACAATATCACGTGAGGAGATCATTGCCATTATCGATGATGAAGCAAAGGAAATGGAGCGGGCCTGACGGGGTTCGAACCCGCGACCGACGGATTAAGAGTCCGTCGCTCTACCTGACTAAGCTACAGGCCCATCTTACGCTTCCTCACCCCGTATTTAATTCTTGAGAGGTGGCGGTGTAGTTCAGAGTCTTCCACTAGGATTTTGAACAATTTCAACACCTGCGGGTGTTGCAAGAACAACCACATCACACATGTCTGAGAAAATACCAACTTGTACAACGCCTGCGAGTTGCAGTAATTTTTGTTCAACTTCCCGTGGCCTTTCAATTGTCGGTCCACAATGTGCATCCACAATGTAATTTCCGTTATCAGTCAAGAGAGGTGAGCCCTCATCCATCCTCAAGACGACCTCTGTATTCAAGACTTCAGCGATGTTTTTTCGTGTGGTCTCATGGCAAAATGGAGTGATTTCAATTGGTAATGGGAATGCACCGAGAACATGGACGCGTTTTCTATCATCGGCTACAACAACCATTGTTTTCGACGCCTGAGCTACGATTTTTTCTCGAAGCAACGCTGCGCCCCCACCTTTAATCAATTGAAAATGTTCATCGTATTCATCTGCACCATCAATGACCACGTCCAAATGAGAAATATCGTCGAGTTCAACAAGTGGAATGCCAACATGTTTTGCTAATTCTTCTGTTTGAACTGAGGTAGGTACACCAACGATTTCTAAGCCTTCTTCTTGAACTCTCCTGCCAAGTTCGAGTATGGTATATTTCACGGTTGAACCCGTTCCAAGGCCGACGTTCATCCCGGACTTCACATAATCACAGGCCGCAATCCCTGCTTCTTTCTTCAATGTTTCAACGTCCATATCTGCTGGGATGATTGGTAATTATTGAACATCCCGCTCTATGCCTCTGAAATTTAATTCCCGAACATTTTAGACCATTCGTGGTTCATACTGATTTCATGGGCGGACTGGACACCAAGAAACAGACTGCCGGCCTCCTCATGTTTTTGTACTTCCTTTCTGTTCTTGCAGGCATTATCGGCCAAGGAAACATATCATTTCTTGATGACAGCACCGACCAAAAGGAGGCTACAAACATTGGCCAATCCACAACAATTGCAATAGGTTCATGGCCTGATGGAGCCAATGAACGAATCGATTTTGATGTTGCCAATGGGAGTTCAATTCGAAACCTTGACCTCACACTCAATCCTTCGACAGTTCATGGCTCGACAGCTAACATTTGGACAAATTCGAATCATTGGACCTCAAATTCAGTCTACGATGGCATGAATGTTAATTCAACAGAACTGACGCTGCTGCCAAAAGGTATCACATGGGACTTTGAGTCAACAACACATGGATGGACGCTTGGTTCAGCGTGGTCTGTCGGGTATGACACAACTATCGGCCAAGTGAATGGTGTTCATTCAGGCAGTAATGCCCTCTATACATACAACGGAAATTATCCCAATTCTATGGGTCAAAATTATGCAACTTCCCCAACATTTGATTGTTCTGGATGCAGCGGCACGTGGTCTTTGAAATATTGGAAGCGACTAGGAATAGAGTCTGCATCATATGACCACGCTTATGTCCAAGTCACGAATTCTGGTGGCTCATGGGCAACAATTTGGTCACATACGGGCGGATCAACAAACCCTTCATCATGGTCACAAATGACGCACGATATTTCAAACTACATTGGAGGAAATTCGAATTTCCAAGTCCGATTTGTTATGGGTACGACAGACGGAAGTGTGACCTACACAGGATGGAATGTTGATGATGTGCAAATTGAACCAACTGGAGGAATTTCTGGCGGCGAAGGAAACTGGACATCTCAAATCATAAGTCCTCTCCTCGACGGGCGAGGCGAATTACGAGAATTTGGCCTCATGCACATGGATGCGTCAGTACAATCAGGAAGTTTGTTTGAATGGTCGCTTATCGATGCTTCCACAGGTGCAACCATTCCAGGATTTGAGAATATGGACACATTAACAACAGACTTGGGGGTTATCGACTGGAACAAATTTCCTAAGGTTCGACTTAAGATTCATTTTTCAACCAATGGAGGTTCCGTTGCTCCAATCATTCGTAGCATCTCCTTTAACGGCCATATCGCATATACTTTTGACAGCGACCCCACAGAAGTTGGTTGGAATTTGAATGGTTCATCTTGGAGCACGAGTGGTACGGTATCAGGCACAGGGACAACGCTTTCCCCAGATTATAAGGTAAGGAGTGGTTTCTCAAAATTCAAAACGATGAACGACATCATCGGTGACGGTGTTCTTCAATTTTCCACTGACTCAGGTGATACATGGTTTGACTTGCCTGAAGAGGGGACTCATACCCTTTCCGTACCTGCTTACATGGTTCAATTTCGCATGACAGCCCTTCCCGCAGCGCAATCAGCGTGGACGCTCAATACCTTTGATGTTGAATTGGTTCGGACATCGATACCTGATGGTCTACGCATAGATGTCGGGCTCGATGGGGCACCCGAATGGAGCATGGACCAAGCACATATTGGTCGATTAGGCATTCAAGATCGACTTGAAGATGGTTCAATGTGGAAAGAACAACAGTACACTGTTTCCTCTTCAGCGAATTTTTATGTTGCAGCACCTAAGAAGGGCGTTGATGCATTGTCCTTCTTCGTGAGCTCCCCTCTCCAAGAGATGAAATCACCTTACCTTGCTTTGGCCGTGGACGGAACGGATGTGATGAGTCGCTCACTACCGAACATCCAATTTCTTCACGAAATCACGTTAACCCCTGCGGAACGAACTAACCTAAACACTGCACTCTCTAACGCTCAAAATACACACGGCATTCCTGGATTAGAAATGACGCTGATCGAATTTAGAATCGGTTCCTCACTGGAACCGGGCTCCGTAACACTTGGTGGTTTCTTTGCTCCGTACAACGGAACTATATCCCTCTCATTTGATTCGACTTCATCGGTCGTTCTTGGACTGAATAGCGAACTGATGAATTCTCCAGTAGTGAATGGTCAACGAACCGTGAGTTTACCGATTCGCATGTCGCAATCAGGTGCAGTCGTCGTCGTTCTTGATGATGTGCAGAGTTCCACATCAGTTTTGCCAGTCAGCCTTGTTGTAGAAAACGCAAGCAATACACTTACACCAAGTACATCATGGATTCGAACACGTTCAACCTTTGACTTGGGCTTAATGACCATGGACAACCCACTTACATATGCAATCAACTCGAATTGGCAAGTTGAATTAAATTTGAATGGTTTGATACAAACAAGTAGCATTCGATGTAGTTTAGGTCAGTTGCCAGTTACTGCCATGTCCATTTCCTCGTGCAGCACACATGGCCAATCGCTCATGTGGAATGATGCAGGAAACATGGGGGAAATTTTTGCTTTGACTTCCGGTTCTCGCCTTGAAATTCAACACAAATTCAAGATTCCAGATGGATGGAACGATGAACAATCCGCAACGCTTGGAGTCCACCTCATATCCGACTCTGGACCTATGCTCCCAGTGACCCACCAATTCGGACTCGGACATTCAAACGGTGTGGAAAATGATATTGAAGTCAAATCGTGGAGCATCTTATCGAGTAACGGTGTTCGGTCATCTCAAGAATACCCTTACCTCCAAGCAGGTCAAGAAGTGAGTGTGGAAGTACGCTTAGGCTTTGAAGACGTTGAAGAAAGAGCATTTCCTAGGACGGGACAAGCCCTTGTCCGATTCTATGCAGATGGATATGAAGTGAGTTCAACATCAATTCTTTACGAAGGTGTTGCCTTACTGCCATACACAGTACCAATTGGCAAGACTCAAGTTGAACTCAAGGTCGAAGTTATTCCGCTCAAGGGCCAAGATGTTGTGTTCAATATGGCACAAAACCTCACTTTTGGATTCGATACAGTCCATCCAACTCTCTTGTATTCAAACATTGACACGTACTCTCAGCATCAAGCCGGACAAGATGTTGAATTGCAATTCTTGATTGCGGACCGTCCACATTTACCCACACATTCGAAGATTCATCTATGGACCTCGTGGAAGCACGATGAAAATGACGATCTGCGAATGCAATTTGATGAATCAACGACACATGAACTTGTACAACCTTCTTCTCTTGATGCTCTGTCAGGATTCTACACATACGATGTGAACATTCGTCAAGCGAATGTTGGAGATTTCTTCATTGGTTGGCTCGATGTAGCTGATTCAGCAGGGCATGTGTTGCAAGAAGGAGGGAATTTCCAATCACCAATGTTCTTCGTCCAAATCAACAATGACGAAGCCCCGGGCCTCGGAACGACCACGATGAATTGGAACCACTCCTCGGGCGATGTTTGGCTTCACCCAGGAGAAATGTATGAACTGTCGATACCATTGTATGAACGAGGAGGTATATCTGACATTCGAGAAATTCACTTAGATTTATCATCAAATGCAGTCCAATCTTCCACCGTTATCTATAACTCAACCTCGAAGGAATGCACATCACTCAACAATTTTTTGGAAATTGAATCATGTGACCTTTCAACCGTGGGTTCTGACGACTATTTTGCCCGTGACGGTATGTTTTCCATCGCTTTCAACTTAAAATGGGGTTACGACCCAGATGTAAATCTACGACGACTACCACTAATTACGCTCTATGACCAAATCGGACAATCAAACCAATTTGAGTTGTCTGCATTATCATGGCGGTTCTCTGGCGAAATAACAATTGACAAAGAGTCAATTGAATTTACATTTGCAGATTCTACATCAAGTGAAATTGGATATTTCGTCGAGCCTCGAACTGTATTCGACATCGGTAGTGACGTTGTTTGGTATCGAACAGGCGAACGAATGTCTGAAAGTTTTGAATTCGAACTAACGTTGGGCAACAACGAATTTGTCGGCAACACAGAGAATAGTTCATTACAAACCGAACTTCTTGCCCCGCTGGAACCTGGTACATTTGGTTTGTTTGCCAAACTTCATGATGCCCCATCTGGAGCCCTCTTCAGAGGTATGAATGAAGCACTTGTCTATATTATTGTGGATGAAACAGCTCCAAAAGTTATCGCTGTAAATCAACCTACGGCAAATCGAATGCTCCTCGAATCAGAATGGAATCAAAAGAAATTTGAAATTCGAATTCGAGAGCATACAAAGATTGATTCATCAAGTATTACACTTAACTGGGCAATTCATGAACAAGGGCTTGGATTGAATTCTCAAGCCATGCTTGAAGGTCTTGCCCCAATGAATTTGGTTGGGAGCATTGATTCTGGAGAATCTATTCCATTTGAGGCGGTTTTAGATCTAAATTCAATCATGACGGTGGGCATGCGTTCTATGTCCCTTGAGTTACGGATATGGATCAGCGGCAACGATGAAGCAGGTCACAAGCTTGAGCGGTCATTCAATGACATCGATGCACCTCTTCGAGTTTGGCCTCTTGAGCAACGAGTTGCTGCATTTGAGTTTGCATCGGTTGAACTCACGCCTTCATCAGGTATTCAAGAAGGCGACGTTATAGATATTACAGCATTTCTCAAGAACACTGGTCAAGCGAGTGGCGAGGCACAATTGGTGATGGAACTCGTCGAAAGCAATGGAGCAAGAACACGACTTGCAAGTCAAAGCATGACCGCACAATCTAATGAAACCATACTCTTCCAACAGGAATGGATACCAAACCGTGAAGGAACAATGTGGATTGAAATTCATATTTTAAATTCAAACAACACCTTTGGAACCTCTGAGACAATACGAGTTCAATCTGCATCATCAGATGGCCTTCTCTCGAGTTTGAATGAGGTAAATTCGACCTTGCTCGTCTTCATTAGTCTTATCATTGCAGGATTGGTGGTTGTCCTTGTGTATGGGTTGAAAAAACCAGCTCAACCTAACGTGCCACAACTTCCCCAACATGCCACAAAAAATTTGCCTGCATTAGAACAACCAACACAAGAGCAGTATGGTGCATATGGTGGCGAGACACAAACATATTCACCGGGCGACAACCCGTATCAATGAAATTGAACATGATGGGGCATTTGAAAAAGGCGATGCATTACCCTAACCGGAGGGAGAAGGAGGACCGCTGACAGAGTTCGACTCTGAGGAAAGTCCCCTCTCCATAGTGCAAGTGGCTTTCAGAAGAAAGAGGGCAGAGATGAACTGGTATTGGTACAGAAACGAACGATGCAAGGTGTGTACAATGATGTTGAAAAACGGAGATTGCCTTGTTGTCGATGAAACGAGCAACCCCACTGGAGCAAGTCCAAATCGTCCCGTTGACGCTGCACGTCGAGGGACAGGTAGGATGCATAGTTGAATGCGGTCACCGAAAGGGAACAGAAAGGGGCTTACTCCCTTCTCCCTCCACCTTCCAAGACTGCATCAAGTGGCTTCATTGAGACTTGTGACGCAAGGGCAATGTCTTCACCGAAGTCAATCCAAGATGCTTCTCCTTTGATTTTTGCCTTCAGTACATGTTCCATCGTGAGAAGTGATGGAAGAAGGAATGTGCTTGTGAGGAATGCAAATGCGATGAGTAAACACATGATCATGAAGAAATTTTCAAGTCCGGGGAAAGCCGCAAGAAAACCAGCACCGATACCCGCTATTGTGGTTATCGAGGTTTCAAAAATTGTTTGACCGGTTTGTTCGATAGAATTTGAAAGACCTTGTGGCGTCTCGCCTTCTTCTTGGATTCTATGCATGATATGGATTGAATCGTCAACGCCAATACCAAACACAATCGTACCAATCATAGCAGTAAAAATGTTGACATTGACATCACCACTTTGCATCAACAATGGTTGCCAAAGAATCACCACAGCGACTGGAACCATGGTGTACACACCCAATCGAATTGACCTGAACACTAAACATAGAATAATTGTTAGAACGATGAGTGTGATAACGGTTGTTTTTGATTGCGAGTCATGAATGCCATCGTTGATATCGAGCGAGACAGGAAGCCCACCGGTCAGCAGTGAGGTTTGAGTTTCTGCAAGGTTCGTGTCTTGTCGAAGCACATCATCGATTTGGTCTCGAAGACCACCCGCAATGTTGAGATTCATGTATGGTTGTTCGACGTAAACAATTGCTTTTGTTCCGCCTTCATTGAGAAGCATCGAACGAACCTCGTAAGATAATGTGTCAAAAACGACATTTATCATATCCTTTCGAACGGCTTCCCTTCCACCTGGCGTAGTATCGAGTGATAACCAAACATGACATTCAACGACATTGTCACTTTCCCAACATGGTTCATGCAATAAATCCCACAAACTTCCTTCATACAGAGATACACCGTCGACGAGAGTGATTGAGGCAGGTATAGTTTTCAAAAAGAGAAGAATGCTCGTTGTTTCTGTTTCATCGACTGCGTCAACCAAGGATTCAATCCTGTCAATTTCATCAAGTACAGGAAGGTCACGAATGTTGTCGGTATTGTTTTCATTGGAACGCTCTGTAGCATCGAAAATAAACAGCGAAGTTTGACCACTGTCGAATTGTCTTGAATATTCTGATAATGAGTTAAGCGATTCGATACCATCAGGCGCCTCTGATGAACCAGTAATGGGTTCATTGAGTTCATCTAAATTCACAACACCATACATGGTGACGAAACCAGATACCAAGACAATTGCGATAAATCCCTTGATAGGAAATTTACCGATGTTCTTCCACATCGGGGGATTGCTACGTTTATTGAAGCGTAACATCCAAGCTAACGTTGGAACAAGGAGCACGCTAAATAGGAGCGTTGCCGCAATTCCTATGACAAGAGTTGCACCGACAGATCGAATCGGTGAAATTGGAACAATCATGGGCATTATGAGCACAGTAAAACCAATAATCGTGGTCAGGGCTGACAAAAACACTGCCACACCAGTTGATTTTGTCATTTCGATAACACAGCTTCTGTAGAATTCTAAATCCCAGAGGTCTGGAACTTCAAGTTCTTCTTCGCCCTTTCGCCGACGCCGTTCGTTGGTTTCATTTGCTTTCGTTATTTCTTTTCGACGAACCTCTTCAATACGATTGACCATGTGAAGTGCGTAATCAACACCGAGTCCAATGAGGATAGGAAATGTTGCAATAATCATTGGCGTGAGGGTAATGTCAACGATGACAGAAATCCCAAAGGTCAATGCAATAGCCATCAAAATTGGTGTTCCTGTGATGACGACGACTTTCCATGAGCGATGTAATGCAGTGATAATAGCAATCGTAAAGAGAACTGAAAATGGTAAAATCATCATCAAATCTTCGTAAATTTCATCAGAGATATCCTCGAGTACTTTCGGTAATCCAGTGACTGTCATGTCAGTATTTCTATATTGACCTGGCTTAGCATCAATCACAGCTTGAAAATGATTCAGCAACTCAGAAAAATCTGCAAAATCACCGGTAACACTCGGGTTATGGTGCATCCCTACAATAATTGCAGTCGTATCCCAAATTCCATCACCGTCCATATCGTTGGTGTAATTGCCATCACCATCGGTATCCTTTGTAAAATCCATGTCGTTGGTATCCTTGAAGAATACATCCAAGCCACCATTCGATTCCTCAATAATTTGGTCAATTCTTTGTTGGTCTGGGATTGCGTAAGCACCTCCTTCAGGTAGCAAAGAACAATCGAATTGAACAGGAATCCTTGTATTCAAACCATGCGTACATATTGATTGGTTGAATCGCCCATCTGCTGAATTGATTTCCTTAATGACCTGTGTTCCAGAAAGAATCCAGAGAACACCGTCGTTTTTTCCGCGGTCATTTTTATCATAATCAATCCCTCGACCTGTTGAATCACCCTCTATGTTATTATCATCACCTTCAATCCACGAAATTTCATTCAAAATTTGTTCCGAGGTAATATTCACTGTGGAGGTTGTATCAAATGCATTTGGAGTTTGAATGTAAATGACTGCAATATCTGTGGACCATTCAGACCGCACTTCAAGCAACAGTTCTGTTGATAACGCATCATCAGGTAGAAAAATTTCAACATCGTCTTCTATTTGGTCTTGGAACGATGCCCCTTTTTGTGCAAAAAATGCGGTCAAAATTACAAGGAGAATAAGCACAGTGCCCGGTGATTGTAAGGTTGTGGTGTACACTCGACTTAGACGTTGTTCAATGGCAGTGCTTACCTTTTCCCTCACATCGGAGATTTGTTGTGACAATGAGCCAGTTGAAGATGACTGGTCACTTGTCATAGTATTGCCAACAATTTCGGCTTCAAGAAGAATTCCACTCTCTTCTACGAAAATCCTTCAATCCAAACCAAATTCTTCAACGATGAGATGGCGAAGGAAATTTTGAGCGGTTTGTAACACAATCCCAGTTGCCATGAGTGCCAGTCCGAGAACCCCAATCCAAATCGCAGATATGCCATTTCCAATCAGAACATCAATTTGCGTCGTGAAGTCTTGTGCTGCATTCATTCCCATGGCCGCACCTGTGGCTAAAAGACCAAGACCGGGAATACCAAGGACAAGAATCGGTTTCTTTTGAGAAAGCGACAATAATGCCCAAGTCAACACAGTGAATCCATGAGATAATGCAGTGAAATTGGAACCTTTTGGAACATCATATCGGATAATTGTAGGGACCTCTTTGACACGAAGATGTTTTTCGTTTGCGTCTTCAAGAATTTCTAAAGATAATTCCATGCCCTCAGCATCAAACCGTAGCTTTTGTAATGCTGCTTTTGAAAATGCTCGGAAACCTGATTGTGTATCACTAATATTGAGGTCACTCGAGAGATTCGATGCAGCGGTAATGACTTTGATACCAAGCTTTCTGTATGCTGGCATGTCGACGCCGCCTCCACCATCGACAAATCTTGAACCTATTGTGAAATCTGCTTGACCCGATGTGATCGGTTCGATTAGCGAGGGGATATCTTTTGGATTATGTTGCCCATCAGAATCCAGTATCACAAGGATGTCAGCATCGAGTTCGAGGGCATGGCGAAATAATGTTTTCATCGTTGCACCGTATCCACGATTTGAACGATGTTGAATCACGTGGGCACCACAAGCCTCAGCAATACTAGCACTTGAATCTGAAGAACCATCATCGATGCAAACGACCATGTCAACATGTCGTAGTGTACTGACAATGACGGAACCGATGGTTTCTTCTTCGTTGAACATCGGCATCCCTGCTACGATTTTCAGGGAAGTGGCGCTGGTAACCATGCTGCTCACTATCTATAACTCGCGAACCGCTTCTATTTAGAAATAGTGACTTGAGAACAGTGAATGTGTTTGATTTGAAGGTGGGGGCACATCAAACGGCCGAAGAAGAATGATGTGCGACGACTGCGTGAGCAGAATAGAACGGAAATGAAGGAATTAACCTATCAATTCAGTCTTGAAATTGGCTGATGGTTGTCACTGCTCTTTCGCCAGAAAGAACTCGT
>CAZWXR010000016.1:0-22455 GCA_964637985.1 uncultured Candidatus Poseidoniales archaeon | reverse complement strand
AATACATCATCATCTGCTGCACCTGGCTGGAGCCATATGAATGGAAACTCTTTGCTGGTGGTATTCTTGTGAAGCTCAATCAATTGATTTAGGGTTTGCTGAGGCGATAAAAAGAACACGAGAATCTTCGTTGTGGTGGGGTTGATGCTTTGCTCTATCGGTGAAGAAAGGACGAATCCTTTGTCCCTTGGATGCACCGGAACAAGTCTCCAACCTTTTCCGTCGAGGTCATGAAAGAGCCTATGTGCGGGCTTTTCGTCATTCAATCCCGCTCCTAGAATAGTTAGCGTTGATGTCGTCTCGAGCATCATACGCAATCCAAGATGGGGCTCTCGAAGCACGACCTAACGAAAGAGGACCTCCTTTTCAAGAAATGTATGGGTTCAGCGGAGATGAACACGGGTATAAAAACGAATCAAAAAATGTAACATCATGGTAGAGAATATTTTGATTGTTGGCGGAAGTAGTGATATCGGTCTTCAGGTAACAAAGAACCTCATCGAGGCAGGTGTGAATGTTACGCTTTTTGCACGAGATGAATCTAGACTAGATGAAGTGAAAGCTATGGGGGCTCATGCAATCATCGGTGATGCTCGAAAGGTCGAGGACTTTGACAACGTCATTGCTCATTTTGAGGGCAAAGAAATCCATGGAGTGGTGCATTGTGTTGGCTCAATTGTTCTTCGCCCCCCACATGCAATGAAAGTAGAAGATTTTACCGAGGTCATTGAAACAAATCTTACAACGGCGTTTATCACCCTCTCGAAGGTTGGTAAAAAGATGCTCAAATCGGGCGGTGGACGAATGGTCTTCGTCACGAGCGTAGCGGGCAGTTACGGCCTTACAAATCATGAAGCAATTTCGGCCGCAAAGGGTGGCCTTGAAGCCATGGTACGCTCCGCGGCATCAACGTACGCACAGCGCGGCATTCGCGTCAATGCCGTAGCACCTGGGCTTACACGAACCCGACTTTCCGAATCCGTTCGGCGTTCAGAAGCGGTCGAATCTGCAGCAATTCAACTCATACCAACCAAAAAAATGAACGAGATTACAGATGTATCGACAACGATTGAATGGCTTCTCACGAAGGCACCAGATACGATGACTGGTGAGATACTTCATATCGATGGTGGCATGTCCAACGTTCGAGGCTAAATCATGAAAGTTGCCATTGTTGGTGCAGGACTTGCTGGGCTTGCATCAGCACTAGCGTTTGAAAAAGCAGGTCATGATGTTCACATCTTTGAAGCCTCGAACGATGTTGGTGGAAGGATGTCAACAACCTGGGTTGATGGATATCCAATTGATGTTGGATTCCATGTTCTTCATACCGCTTATCCAACATTGCATCGATGGTGTGATGTCGATGCACTTCAACCACGTGCGATGTCAAAATGCTCGTTTTTTTATGACAAGAAAAGTGGGAAACGAGAACGTCTCGGTGATGGACTCTCTTCTCCAAAACACCTCTTACCCACACTTCGGGCAATCGGTATACGAGACAGTCTACGATTGCTACGTTGGCGCCTTTCAACGCGAAGAAAAAACCTCGATCGTTTTAGCGAAGCGACGAACGAATCAATCCATTCGTTGATTCGTCGAAAGAAGTTTTCCGACAAAACCACGCGTTATCTTGAATTACTTTTCACAGGCATTACCCTCGACCCAGAACTTTCAGATGATGCTCGGTTTGCACATTTCACATGGTCTGCTATGTCACATGGTTCGATGGTGATGCTCGAGAAGGGTATCCAAAGCGTACCATCCCAACTTAGCTCTCGACTAGAGCGAACTCAAATTCATCTCAATCAGCGCGTGACCTCAATATCAAATTCAAGCGTTGAAATCGATTCACAGTCACACAAAGCAGACCTCATCATCCTCGCTACGCCTTTCCATGTTGTCAACAAACTTCTCAACAATCAATCCAATGCTTTACCTTCTCGAAGAACAAAGATGTTTTGTTTCCAAATGCGTAACGCCCCATTTCACCATCCTGCAATGATGCTTTCCTCCTCATGGCATCCGAATCAAAAGTCAATTTTGCATGTTCAAATGCCGACACTTCTTCATCCTAAAGAAGACGGCAATCACATCCTCTGTGCAACGGTTGTTGGTGACGATGTTGAAAATGCAAGTAAAGAGGACATACACAACGAACTCATTGAATGGTTTGGCTCCCAAGCACAAAACTGGACTTTTTTTGCCGCAACGGAATTATCCAATGCTTTACCTATGTCTTCAAAAATGAATAAAATCAATTTCAATGCTCCAAGCAATGTGCATGTTGTAGGCGATCACACCGTCCATGGTTCAGTCCATGGAACCCTAGAAAGCGTTGAGAACTTGCTTGCAGAATTCAACATACCAATCCCAAGGTGAATAAAATGGAATGGGTCAAAGCTACGACAACAAAAAAAATCAAACCAGGAAAAAAGAAGATGTTGACAGTAAAATCACATCTTATCTTGATTGGCAGACACACCGATGGAACGCTCTTTTCTACAGAGGCACTTTGCCGTCATATGCGTTGGCCTCTTGCCTACGGTGCCAAGGTGAAAGATGGTTGTATTCGCTGCCCCCTCCACCAAACAACGCATGCTTTAGACGATGGAGCTCTGGTTGAGTGGTCACCGTTTCCTTTATTCCCTCCATACGGTAAACTCGTCGGAAAATTTTCGCGCCAAAAAGATTTGAAAATCTATGAGGTTAAAGAAGAGGAAGGCATTATTTTCGTTAGGTTATAAAGGGGCCCCCTATAAAATTATTCAGGCTTTCAGTAGCCTTCTTTTGAAAGGGAAGAAAATGACGGGAACCCGTCGCGATTAAGTAGGAAGAACAGAACGGTAAGTTGGAATAAGGTGCTACACATGACGAAAAAATCAACATCAATTGGACTTGTAATGATTATGTTACTCTCAAGCCTGTCAGGGCTTTTGATTGCTACAACAAGCGTAGCAGCAAGCACAGTGGTCATCACTGATGCGATCCATGTGACCAATGGGGGGGCATCATCAGATACTCAAACTACCGTAGCCGCAGACAGTGAAGGCAATGTCCACCTCGTTTGGGCAAGAAATAACCAACATCTGTACTACACCATGCTCTCACCTCGAGGCGAGGTGCTTATCGATGCAACACAAATCACCAATTCCGGTCTCCACAAAGTTGCTCATCCCGACATGGTCATCGATGAAAATGACCGAGTTCACATCGTTTGGGCAGACAAAGTCGGCCAACACTCAATCATGTACACCGTTCTTTCCCCGTGGGCTGCACCTATGGACGGTTCAGCAAGCGATGATGGAACCATCACATCCATCGACGATACGATCATTTCTCGTCGTGCTCAGAACCGCGACTGGCCTGCTCTCGACGTTGACAGCCAAGGTAACATTCACATCGTTTGGCAAGATGAATACGACGACCTTAACCAATATTTCAACCAACCTCAAATCTATTACTCCATGATCACACCAGATATCAATTCGGGAGCTATCATCACACTCTTCGACGATACGCTGCTTACACCAATCATCGGTCACAAAGGACACCCAGACATTGTCATCGACGCAAACGATTACGTTCAAATTGCATGGGATGACACTCGCGGTGGTAAAGTCGAACTCGTATTCGTGGTCGATACTTCAGGTTCCATGTATTCGGAATGGGCGGATGTATGTACTGTTATTTACGGTGGAAACTTTGCTTCTGGTGGGTACTTCCAAGGCCTCAAGCCAATGCTTGCTGCAGCGAACATGACCGTATTCGAAACCATTTATGGCCTAGGTAATACGCTCCCAGGAGCTGCAAGTTCAGGCAACTGTCAAGCATATTACAAGAACGGCCAAGGTCCTCGAACCACACCACTTGAAGACGGTGACGACTCGGGTGGACTACGAAAATTACCACAAACAATCTACAACGGTAACACATACTCAGGTTACTCCGGTGAAGACTGGGGCCCAGGTTCAAACTGGGCTTGCCTCTCTTGGAAAGACGCAGCAGGTAACGTACCTGGTAACCCACCAAGTACAGATGACCACAAGTGGAACCCAAACGCAACCAAGATTGTGATTCCAGTTTCCGATGAAGGCCCGAAGGACGGCGACCCTTCACAACAGGCTGATGATATTTCATCCATTCAAGAGGCTCACGACAACTGTATTCTTGCAGGTGTAATTCCAGTCGGTCTCTACGGACAATCATATGGTGGAGCAGGTAACGTACAATCCCACTTCCTTGACCTCGTCAAGTGTCCTAATGGCGTAGTTTCTACCGGAGGTCGAAACTGTCCGGGAACAACCCTTGCGAGCACAGACGCCGGCGGTACAGCATACGAATTCCCGTCCGGTACTGGCGGTGCGAACTCCATGTCACTCCTTGTTGAAGCGATGGTGTACATTTCAACGAACAATTCTCGTGAAATTTACATGTCGGTTCTCGATCCTTACGGAAAAATGAACAACGACCCATCTTGGACGCCAGGTGCTCCTGGTCACAATTCTGCAGGTGGCGGCTACACTGAAGACACTGGTGCAGGTGCCGATGGCCACCTTGTCGTTGTGAACGACACACGCATCACCATCGACGACGCATATTCATTCCACCCATCAATCGGTGTTGACATGCAAGGTAACACACACATTGCTTGGATGGATGGCCGAAACTATGGATTTGAAAAGGATGTAAACTACGAAACATTCTACACAAAACTTCGACTTCAAGGTGCAGGTGCTTGGGATGGTGCAGAACAAGGGCTATCCACATATGCCATCAAGAAAATTGATGATACTCCAATTTCGACCGTTGAAGGTCCAAATGGCTTAGCACCTGGCCGTGCATACGGTGGTAACTCTGTATTCCCTTCACTCCTCACAGACGACCAAAACAATATCCACATCGCTTGGGTTGACTCAGGCAATGCGTCTGCCGATGAAGAAATTCTCTACGTACGATTGAACTCAACTGAATTGACCGGCCCAGGCCTTACCGCTCTTGACCCTTGGGAAGCAATCCCTGTGACAAGTTGGCAATCCAACAAACTCGGACCAAATTCAGGTCGTCAACCGAGCATCGGTATGCCTCCAGCATTTGCAAATGACCTTGGTAGCGGAGCACACATAGCTTGGTCTGATACCAACAAGTGCAGTGACGAAAATAACAACAATCGATTCACGATTTGCTATTCCCACGTTCTTACTGGACAAGTTGACGTCGACTTTGACCTTGGTGAGACCTTCTATCACGTGATTGAACCAGGCGAACAAACCATTTACAACCTTACGATGAACAACTCTACGCCGGGTCCGAAAGACCTCGTTGCAGATACATACATGCTCAACATCACAGGTGTACCGCAAAATTGGACTGCAACATTGTACTTCTCGAACAACCATACAGCCATCTTTGATGATACGCCAATTTTCCTTGAGGGCGGCGAAGATATTCGCTTCTACATGCGAGTACGAGCACCATCGATTTACCAAGCCAATGGAGACGAGTTAGCAAATATCGTGGTATCGGCCAAATCGACGAAAGATCCTGCGATTCAAAACGAGTTGAACACGTTGACATTGATGGACGTTGTTCACGGCATTAACCTCGACACATCACACAGTATGGTTGATGTTGAACAAGGCGATCAAGCAATTTTCTCCATCACTATCACCAACACTGGAAACGTTCATGACGCTTTCGTGTTCTGGGACCCGGCTACACTTGAAGGCCAACAAGAATGGCTCCTACCATTCGGATGGCAAGTCCAGTTCCCAATTCGCGTCGAACTTGACCCTGGCCAATCTGTTGTCAAGAACTTGGTGATCAGCGTTCCAACTTCTGAAGACCCAGGTGCTTTCGTTCTTTATGTGAAAGGTTGGTCTGAAGGAGAACCAATCAAGTCTGTTGAAAAAGGAACTTATGACGTTCTAGAATTGGGAGTTTTCGTTTCGATTCGTTCAACAGGAAATATTGTCTTTAACATCGATGACCAAACTGAACAAGTCTTGCCTGCAACGATTTCAGAATTATCTCGACCAGCAAGCCAACAAAACTCATGTGCAATTTATGAAATCGATGTGACAAAGAATTTCGATTCTGGCAACCTTGTCTTCTCAACTCCAGGTGCTCCCGAAGAGCGCCCAGAAGGTATCGCTCTCGAAGCATGGCGACAAGAGCAATGGACAGTTGATGTTGAATTTGATGTCGACCATCCAAACCCAGAACTCGGTACACCGCTTCCATGGACCATTCCGGGTGGCGAAGAATTTGTAACGAATGAAGTTCGAGTACATGTTTGTGCTCCTATCAATGCAACTGCTGGTTTAGGTCCAGCGATTACGCTCAAAGCCCACCTTGAAGGATACCCACGAATTTCAGCCTCTAAGATTCTATCAACATCTGTCGTGCACGTCTTTGATTTGGATGCTGGCATCGACCCCGAAGTAGGTACAAGCATTGACGTCAATCCAGGCGAACAAATCACTCTTCCAATCTCAGTGAAGAATGATGGAAACGGACCAGATCGATTTGATTTCCGACTAGCTCGTGTGACCGACGCTTTCGGTGTTGATGTCATTTGGGATATCGACATTCCACGGGCATCGCTCATGGAATTATCTGCTGGCACCTACCAAGAATTTGACGTCCTCATGAACGTTCCAAATCAAGTCAAGGCTGGCGAATACACCGTTGTTCTGCAAGCATTTTCCGAAGAGCCATACCCAGATGCAAGCGGTAGAGACACTCGTCTTCGAGACACAGTAGAACTCACCGTGACGGTCAATGAATTCCATGACATGCAAATTTCTATGGATTCAAGTGTTGACAATCCAGTTAAGACTTCGGCACCAGGAAAGATTGTTTCATATACGCTCAATGTAACAAACAATGGTAACGTTCCAGATGTTCCAACGCTCAATAACCACACTGCAACACAGACTGGTGACGACCTTGTATGGAACACTATGCCAGGCATGTTTACGCTCACCAATTGGTACGTTGTTTGGAAGGTTGTCAAGCAAACTGGTATTGATGCAAGTGAGGTTCAAGACTGTGAAGTGTTTGAAACACCGCCTTCAGCATTCCCAGAAGACAGTTGTGTCTACCTCGCATACAATGATGAATATCGACTACCAGAAATGGCCCCATACGAAACCATCACCGTGGTCGCAGAAGTTCACATTGCACCTACAGCCGCCTTGAGCACCAAGAACATCGGTTTGAAGGTTGCATCGATGTATGGAGATATGGAGAATGATGGCGATCATGACGACTCTCCAGGTTGGGATGGCGAGAACCTCGATTCAAACGAACTCATCGTTACACTTCGACTACGAGCCCCGAACCTCATTGTGAGAGAAGTTCGTGTGTCCTCTACATCGGGTGAAGTTGACTCGACGCTACCGATTGGTATCACACTGGTCAACAACGGAAACGTCCATGCTACCGATATTGAAATCGTTCTATGCGAATACGATAACGAAAATGATGCTGAAATCATCCGTGAAATCAAGAAAAACGGTTGTGAAGAAGAACGCGTCGTCATGCGACAAGTTGTGGGAGCATTGCTTGCACCAGACGCATCTGAGGATGAAAAAGAAGTTGAACTCTACCTCCTGTATCCAATTACAGCAGGAAGTAAGGGCGTATACGTCGTTGTCGACCCACAGAACCTCATTGTTGAATCAGACGAAGGTGATAACGTCGTTGCTATCAATCAACCACTCGAATCATCGAGTCCGTTCCTTGATGTAGCTTCGGAAGTCGTTTCCAAGACTGCTCTACCGTTTGTGGTGATCGTTCTTACACTTGCTCTCCTCGGCGTTGTCTATCTTGTTGGGCGAAGTCGGCGAGATGAAGTCAACAAGCGTATTGCCGAGCAATCCTCACTGATATCAGTTCTAAGTGATGAACTCTGATTGTTGATTGTACCTCGAATGAGGTCACAATTACCAATCGGCAACGACAGGTGCGTGGTCTGAAATGTCAATCCCGCCTTGTCTGTGAATAGAACACGATGAGATAAGTTCGGTTGCAGCCGCATTGCAGAGAATGTAATCAATCCTCCAACCTCGGTTTTTCGCTCGCGCTTGACCTCGATTTGACCACCATGAGTATTCTTTGTGTCCTTCACCTTGGATATGGCGGAACACATCACACCATCCATCCTGCAGGAGTTTTGTCATCCACGCTCGTTCTTGAGGTAAAAAACCAGAAGTTTTCACATTCCCCTTTGGGTTCCAAATATCATCTTCGGTATGGGCGATGTTGAGATCGCCACAAACAAAGACTGGCTCCTGATTGTTGACGTATTGCTGCAAAAAACTTCTCCATTCATCCATCCAACCCTCTTTGTACATTTGGCGTTCTTCTTTGCTCGAACCACTTGGGAGGTATGTGTTGATACAGATGCAATCGTCGTGTTTTGTGACGAGAACTCGACCTTCAGAATCCTTTTTGTCTAGAGTTGATGGCATGCCTGTTTGAATAACGCTGAAACCTTTTCTTGCCAATGTTGCTACACCAGAGTACCCCTTTTTTTCTGCTGGGTGAAGAACAACATCATACCCTTTGGGCCACGACCAATCAGAGGGCAACTGTTCCTCCAATGTACGCGTTTCTTGCAAGAGGATAATATCGGCATCAAATTGTGCAAAATACGTATCAATTCCTTTTCGTATTGCAGCCCGAAGCCCATTGACATTCCAAGTTACGATTCTCATGAAAGGCCCTTATCACTACGGTGAATAAAATTTCAATATTGAATTTTTGATGCTACAATTCTTCCTGATTCAACAGCAGCATCTGAAAATAAGTATTCTGAGGTCAACCAATCTCCTGCAAGAAATATATTGCTCTTGCCAAACATATCTTCTGTATTCTCGCTTTTTGCCCACATGAGGATTTTTTTCTGTTGACGGATGTGCATCACATGCTGATCCCAACCCGCAAACCTCGAGTCAAGAAATTGACTTAATTCTTCCAAGGCATCTTCTTCGGAAGGCGAAAGTAATTTTGCAGCAGATAGAATAGATCCTGGGTGAATCATTCGTGGTTGAATTTTTGATAGATGAAGGACGAATTGACGTTCATTATTATCGATAAAAGCATGTAATTGGCCCATTGGATTAGAAAATAATGCAACATCTATTGTTGAGGCATATTTCGTTTCAATCGGTTGTAAACGCTCATTCTGTACTTTGGATAGCAGTTTCTTTGTCGATGAAATACCACAAGCAAGGACAACTGCATCAGCATCAACCGTTCGTCCATCTTCAAGTTGCACTGTTGTTTCGTTGATGGCAGTGACTCTGCAATTTGTTTCGACATAGACGCCGACTTCATCCAGGGCACCTGCGAGTCGTCCAATGATTCCTGCCCAACCTTCTGCTGTAACGAGAGCTTTCGATTTTGCGTAAGCGTTGATGCGTTCAGGGGCTTGTTGATGGTCGATACCATATGTTGCCAAGAGTTGTAAGCATCGAACGGCGTGATGTTCGGTGTTCATTGATTTTAACGACCTTCGAAACTCTGCAATACCAGTATAAGAATTTGGACGCAATGGTCCATTTGATGTCTGGATATGTTCCAATCGAATTGGTTTTGTGTAGAGGCGGACACGACTCAATTTCTTTGTAAGTTGATGTGTAGGCCCATTTTTTAGAAGTACATGTGGGCCAAATCCAAACGAAACATTATCCATCATCTCAGACGTCCCCCTCCCTCCAATCCTTTGTTTTGATTCGAGAATGACGACATGGTGTTGTGCAGCAGAAAGATGCAATGCTGCAGATAATCCGCTTAAACCAGAACCGATAACGACGATTTTGGCCATAAAACATGCTTGATGAACCAATTGAAAACATTGTTGTATTATGAAAATGTACTCTGCACATAGGAGGTCATGTTGATGTCGGATGATGTAGCCCGAGTACCTCACGACAGAGGACATTTGTTATGGACGAGCAGTGGAGGTCCTGAACGCCTCCTTCTTGCCAGTTTTGACCGTTGGACGACTGCAATTTTGGGTGATGACGACATCTCAGCGTTTATGATGGCAGAAGGCCCAACGCTTGAAGGCAGCATAGTTGCAAAAGAAAATGGTATCATTGCCGGTTGTTCTGCAGTCGATTACATGCTTCAGATTTGGTGTCCTGACATTCAAATCTCTTGGAGGGCAAACGATGGAAAATCAGTTCAAAAAGACGATGCTATAGCCACAATCAAAGGTAGTGCTGAATCTTTATTACGGATGGAACGTTCAATTCTGAATATTCTCGGTCAATTATCAGGAATTGCGACTGAAACCAGTCGTTGGGCGACGATTGCTCCAAAACAAATAGCATGTACAAGGAAAACTGTTTGGGGTCTTCTCGACAAATGGGCTGTTCATTTAGGCGGGGGGTTAACACATCGCTTGAGTAAAAATGATGCGAGAATGATCAAGGAAAATGATCTTTCAAGCTTGATTAATGGAGGTGCCAATGAAGAGCGAATTACATCAATTTTGACTGAACTTCACAAGGAAGATTATGGGGCGTTCTTAGAAATTGAGGTGAGAACAGCGAAAGAAGCAATGCTTGCAGCCGCTGTTTGGAAATCATTCCAACTTGAAGATAAACTTGTGATTATGCTCGATAATATGGCTCCAGAAGACTGTAAGAATATTGCTGAAGAAATGGAAGAATATGATTTACGTGCATCAGTTATCCTTGAAGCAAGCGGGGGCATCACATATGACCAATTATCAAATTGGAAGGAATGCAAAATGGATGTGTTGAGCACAAGTTCTCTCAACCGTGGCACGCAACCCCTCGACCTCACAATGCTCATTGAGATGTAGGGTGTGATCAATTGACTGACCATGCTGCTGACCCATCACATCCGAGATATTCATCCTTGCTCCAACGACAAAAATTGGAACGGGCGAAGGAATTAGGCATGTTAGCAGATAGCGCGCTTATTGCCCATGGTAGAGGTGAGGCTTTCGATTACCTCCTTGGAGAAAAAACCCATTCATTTGCTCATGATGCAATTCTTCAAGCATTAGCGGTGCTCAAGCAAGCACAACATCCTGTCTTGAGCGTCAATGGGAACACAGTTGCTCTTGCAGGACTTGAAATCTTACAATTAGCATCACATCTTTCATGCCCTGTAGAAATCAATATTTTTTATCGAACACCAGAGCGAATGGAGGCTCTTCTTACCGAATTGGAACATATCAACAAAGAGCATGACCTTCATGTCAACATCTTGGGGGCGAACCCCGATGCAACTATACCTGGGCTTAAAGGGCCGAGGGCAAAATGTGAATCATCGGGAATATTTTCGGCTGATGTCATCTTTGTTCCATTAGAGGATGGTGACCGGTGTCAAGCACTGAAAGACATGGGCAAGACCGTCATCGTTGTTGACCTCAACCCAATGTCAAGAAGTGCTATTCACGCATCGATCACAATTGTCAACGAACTCCATAGAACAATTGAGTATATGATTGAAGTTCTACAACAAAACCATGACCTTTCAAGTTCAGAATCATTCAGTCATCATTCAATTCTAGAGAGGGCATTGATGACGATTCGTCAAGGTGAGTTGAAAGATTAGAATTCTTCATCCAGCAAATCTGCTAAACGCGTTGCAATTGATGTCCCAACTTGGCTACAAGAAGCATAGCCACCGATATCATATGTGAGTTCTTTTCCTTCTTTGAGATGGTCTGCAACACTTTGGTCAATGCAATTTGCGACACGAAGCAAATCATCATCATCGTGCTTTCTGCCGAGGTAATCCATCATCATTTGAATGGAGTTTATTGATGCAATTGGGTTCACTTTGTTTTTACCTGCATGTTTTGGAGATGAACCATGTACTGGTTCAAAGAAAGCATGGGCATCACCAACATTTCCCGAAGCAGCCATGCCCATACCACCTTGCAATACTGCACCAAGGTCGGTGGCAATATCGCCGAACATGTTTGAGGTGACAACAACATCATAATGTTCAGGATTCCTTGTCAACCATTGTGTGAATGCATCGATGTACCCATAATCTGATTCAGTTTCAGGATACTCGTCAGCAATTTCTGTGAAGACTCTTCGAAACAGTTGACAACCACGTGTTACGTTCGATTTATCGACACAAGTCACTCGATGGGCACCATCAGCGGGAGCCCCATTTCTTGTTTTTGCAATTTCAAAACCCATTCGAATCAATCGTTCAGACCCTTTTTGCGATATTGGGCGAGCATCGTATGCCACTTCACCATCAATCCCTGGAAAGTCCATTGCGGGTGGTTCATATTCAGCACGACCCATGGCCCTATCTGCACTTCTTCGAAGTAATGCATGGTATAGTCCCTCAGTATTTTCACGAAGAATGGTCATGTCAACCATGCCGGGTTTCCAAACTTGCGTGAACTCGCCGTGTATTTTGTGACGAACCCCTTCATAGAGTTTGATTGGTCGAATGTTTGCATATAAATCAAGACCGCTTCGCAACCCAAGAATAACTGAACCTCCTGCAAGGTCTCCGTTTTCCAAACGTACGCCGGGAGCACCAATTGCCCCAAGGAAAATTGCATCGGCTTCATCTTTACAGAACTCAAATGAACCTTCTTCCCATTCCTTTCCTGTCTCCTTGTAGTATTGTCCACCGCAAGGTATCACTGTTTGTTCAAAACCTGTATTGGTATGTTGCTCGATGGTTTGAAGTATTTTTTGAGCCTCTATTGCCACTTCCCTTCCAGTTCCGTCACCTGGGAGAATTGCAACACGATAGTCGCTCATGATTTTGGCCAAAAGAATCCCATACATGAACAAAACCCCTGTGGATTGTGATGGTCTTGCACGGTAGACCCCCCTGTTTCCATTGGAAAAACAAAATAGACATGTAGATGAACAGTCTTGCTATCTCCAATTGAAATAATTGGGAGGAAATACATGGGAGGCTTGATAGGCTGTCAATACGCACAGCCAAGTATGTCCGAACACAAGAGCCATGAAAATAAATCTAGTGTGAAGATTGACGATTTACCACTTGAAATTCAACAATTAAATGACATTATGCTCGGCATTCAGCCCGACTGGAATGTTCTTGATTGGATTGCTGAAAAGGCGCTTATGGAGATGGAATTAATCGAGTGTGATTTGGAAAAAGAACGATTGCATGCGGAACAACGCCTCCACAGGATTCAAGATTTAGCCCGCCGATTTCCAGAAAATGAAACTGAAGACCCATATCAAAGGAACCTCTTTGACTGCTTTGATGTCGACGAACATAGTACATTCACGCGACTTTCTGACCGAGCACAGTTGGCGGAAGAACATGATGCAGATTCTGCTTTCGTGAACATGGTTGTTGATGTGAACCCCGACACAAACTTTGATGATCCCCTCTTGGCCATTTCATGTCAAATCATTCTCATGGGTGTCGAGAAAAGTATAGCTAAAGGACAACCCTTCGCAACGATTGAAACAATGATACATCAAGCAAAAAGTCATAATTTGAGTGCTGATGAAACCGAAGAAGCACTCGACTTCCTTTTATCCACAGGTCAATTGATTGAAATCGATGATGATTGTTTTATTTTGAATGATTTTGATGACAGTAAAAACGATTGATTCTCTAGAATCTACATTTCTTGAGGTTGGTTGAGTTGGGAAAAAAAGAGCATGCACAACGCATTTTGGATGCACTCGACACATCGAAAAGATTACGTAAACGTCTCCTCATTGTTGTGTTCTCACTTGTTGTTATAGGTGTCGTAGCCTTTTTCCAAGGAATCAACCTCACACTCATCATAGGGGTTGAATTACTTCTCTTTGTCTTCCTTTCATTCAGCGTTGATAGAGAACGTCAATCTATTGAGTATAATCTTGATTTAGGATTTAAAAAATTAGGTTGGACCCGCCCAGAGGATATTGACGAAAGGACAACACAAAATTTACTGAAAATTATTGGCGATGAGAGAACATGAGCAAAGAAATTTCTCAACTTCTTTATCCGATACACCCCCCCTTCAAATCAATCTTATTTTGGATATTTCATTTCGCGATGACCGGTTCAGTGCTCGTATTTTTTGTCTTTGACCTCCTTTCAATTGATGGCTTCTATCTACTCATGATTCTTTTTCTCCAATTGATGACCATCTTCCTTCAAATTTTTATTTGGAACACATCTGAAAAAAAGAGGGTCATATTGCTTGAAAAAATTCTCCTTGATTTTGATTCAAGTTGGGAGGTTGTTCGAGAATCTGTTCGAACCGACGAAGAAGTGGATCTTTTGTACCAAGCTTTTACAAAAGTGCATTTCCAAGTACCCGAATCGATTTCACCACGAATGCAACGAGCATCAGATGAAAAAGGGCCGTCTTGGGGAAAAGAAGAAGCGACACTATCCCCGAATGTCGGACGGCGGGATGCAATTGAATCATCATCTATGTATGATGGCTTGGATGGACCATTGCAAATTGGAGAAAAAATCGTTGAGGAAGCAAATCAAAAATATGCTCAAGAAGCTCAAATTCGCTGGGAGGAGGCAGAAAAGAATGACGCTGATTTAATTGAAGCAGGGGTTGAACGACTCGGCGATTTGCTACGAACCGATTGGTTTGAGAAGAATTCTGAAGACGGTGCCGTTGCCAGACTGATGTCAAATAATAACCAAAACAATGAGGGGTAGAGAAGACATCATAATCTTCGAAACCTTCCATACATCATGAAAGTCAGTTGTGGGGTCACTTTTATGAGCACAGATTTTTATCAAAAGCCCCGAATACATGATGATGTCCTGTAACCCGCAGATGATAAAAAAACTCGAAGATTGATATGTTTCCACTCTTCAATCAATTTTTTGCAAAAGGTTCGCTTCAGCGCTTTGGTTTAGCTGGCGGATTTAACACCTTACTTTTTCTGATACTCATCGAAATATTCTATGCCATATTTGAGGAATCTTTTGCACCTGTTATTTGGGCAGTTTCTTGGATTTTAACAAGTTATATAGCTCACTTCATTCATCGTTGGTTTACGTTTGATACAACAGAGCCAATTCAAAAAACGATACCACTAGTTGCGATTCTTTACATCATCGGGATGTTAGGTTCAACCTGGACATATGTGAAATTCTTGGACATACTAACTATTGACATTCGACTCATTGCATTACTCAATGTCCTCTTGTGGGGGGCGGTGACATGGTTGAGCATGAGGGTGCTCATCTTCAAACATGCTAAGATGTCTACGTTGCATACGATTCCAATAATGCAAGAGGAATAATTTCCAAAGCACGTTCATTTGTTGCTTCTAAATCAACAGGGCATGCGGCCCCCTGTTGAACAGCAGATAACCATGTAGCCGCACATACACACCATGAATCACCTGGCTTCAGTCCAGGGAAATTGAATTGAGGAACTGGTGTAATGAGGTCGTTTCCTTGTCCACGAGCGAATTCAAGAAAGGCCTCAGTGACGATACAACAAACGGTGTGAGAACCTCGGTCGGACGAATCAGTGTTGCAAAAGCCATCCCGATACCAACCAGTCAATGGTTTGCAAGAACATTCAGCGATATGTTCTCCGAGGACGTTTTTTTGCTGCATGGCACGAACAGGACTTGCTGGCATTTGAATTTGTGTACGGAATCAATACAAATTTTTCATTTTCTTCTCTTGAAAAATGAAAATTTATTATTTGGTGATTGAGGTTGAATAATTTGACTTATTTTTCCCTTTTTTTCAAGACTTAAGAGGTCATCAAATCCACCAATCCGGTTGCCGTTGATGATAATTTGAGGAACTGTCTTTGCATTGTTGGTTTGTTGTTGGAAGTACATTTGAACACGAGGGTCATTTGAAAGTTTATGCTCATTGAACGGAATTTTTCTAGAGTAAAAAAATTGTTTTGCCTGAGTGCATGCTGAACAACCCCTCTTCGTCCAAATATCAACTTGAATTTCGTCTTCGGGCACGTCTTTGGCAAAATGAATCAAGGCTTGAATATAATGTCGTTTTGCTGAAATCTTCCGCTGAGTTCTTGAAGCATAAAGTAGCAGGGTAATCCCATGCTACCTGATACAGTGCACAAACTACCCCGTGAGGAACGATTTGCATATGCAAAATTACTTGCTTTTATTGCCCGAATTGATAATGAGTTAACCGTAGATGAAATGGCAATGTTCGAACAAAGGCTTGGGACTGCACTTCTCTCTCCGAATCAACGAGATATGATACGTGCTGCTCTCAAAAATCCACCAACACTTGAGGAATGCCTGGAGGATTTGCACGGCGAGGCGGGTAGGCTTGCATTACGCGATGCAGTTCTTATGGCAGCAGCAGATGGTAATGTCGACGAAGATGAACGGGATGTTCTCGAAGAAATCTCTGAACATTTGGGCCTCAAAGAAGAAGCGGTTGATTTACTTCTCGAATGGACTGTCAAAGGATACAAATGGATGAAACAAGGGTACGAACTCCTCAACTCCCTTGAGGAGTAAGAATGTTCCCCGATCCAGTCGGCTTATTCCCATTGAATGAACGACTATCTTACGCTCACATTCTTGTCCACATTGCAGCCGTAGACGGCACTCTTGTGAGAGAAGAGGTTCAAGCAATTGAAGGATACATTGGCAAATGCTTGATTCCTCCAGACCAAAGAGACGAGATTCGACAGGGGTTTGAGAATCCAAAAACCCTCGGCGAGCTTCTCAATAATGTCTCGGATGAACTTTTACATTTTGCACTTCGAGATGCAATCATCGTAGCATCAATTGATGGGGAATATGATGAATCTGAGATTGCATGTATTCGTGAGATAGCAACGAAAATTGACATGTCAGATGAAGAATTGTCGAGGGTATTTGACTGGGTAAAATCAGGGTGGAAATGGAATAGTGAATATAAAAAATTTATCTCTAAAAACAGCCAAAAATGAACCTTTTCCGAAGGGCTACATTCAAACCGTGAAAGCCTTCCGCTCAGTTTGGTGGGGGACTTTTGCAGAACGGAGTAAGTGGATGGTACGCTAGACTGGACCGATGTTTAGAAGATAGAAACATGCAGATTGAAATCTGGCTTGAAACATGGGAAAAATCACTCCGAACGTTTCAACCAATCGCAGCATTGTTGCCCGAAGACTGGCCAACGCTTCCAGCGAATCTTCTCACTGACCCCGGCCATGTCCTTGACCATTTGCTTGCTCGCCACGATGCTGAGTCCGATGGAAGGTCTCCAAGAGGTGCTCATCCAACTCCACCTCGTCTCGCTGATGCCATCATCGCATCTGAATTACGCGAACCTCTTGTTCATCCGAAAAAACCAGTCCAACAAAACAATTTCTTGATGTCAAATTTGCCACCCGGCTTCCGTCAACATGTCAAAAACTTGAATCTGCCACCTTCAGCCCAAGAAGAAGCTGTCGATAACGAAGATGAACAAGCACATGTCGATAATAATCGACGCACGATTAGCGGTATTCCTCTACCAATTGCTGATACTGCAGCAGGAGGAGGATTATTCCATGCCCGCCTTATGCGACGACATGCAGAAATTCATGAAGATAGCACGCCTGAAACTAGGAAGCAAGACACGCGCAAATTTTTCGAGCACATACAACTGCTCGATATCGACCCTTTGGCTGTACAGAGTACTAAGCGACGACTTTTACTTGAAGCGATTCGGTTGGAATTGGTGAGTTTTGGTGCTGAACAACCAAATAAAATTTCACGAAAAGAAATGGAAACTTTGCTTGATAAAGGCGTAAAAGAAGGGGACGCACTACAAGACGATTGGCCATGGGATTCCGAACCACAACTCGTTCTCACAAATCCGCCCTGGTTGAGAATCAAAGACCGATTCCGTGGGCAAGATGACGGGAGTAAACTCAGAAAGGAACTTGGCGACCAATTACGATCTATTGTTGACGACGATAAACCACGGTTTTCTACAATGCGAGGCAATGTTAACCTCTACAGATTATTCATTGAAAGAAGCTTACAGATATTGGAAAAAGGTGGACGGCTACGCCTCATTGCACCTGATAGCCTTCTACGAGAACAGTCATCACACCCACTTCGAGAACTCCTTGTGAATGAACATGCATGGCATCATGTGTGGTGTATCGAAGAAGCAAATCTTCTGTTTCCCGGCATGACACAAGGCGTTGTTGTCCTCGGTATTGATGCTAAAGAAACACCAGTTCCGCTCATATTACGAGGACCAATTACACGTTCAGACTTGCGTAAGGAAGGCGATGGACTCTCATCGAGAGTACCTTCCTTCCAAATGGAAGAGGTAAGATGGAAGAAATGGGCACGAAACAGTTGGGCAGTTCCGCGCCTTCCTCGTGACAGGATTGAGAGGAAGTATACACTTGAAGTCCTTGACAAACTTGCAACCCGCCCAAGACTTAACGACGATCATCACGTCCTCACCACAAATGGTCAACATGTTCGAGTTCGAGTGGGAGAAATAGACCAAACTTCGAACTCGAAAAGCATTGAGACGTGGGTAAAAGGGAGAGAAAGTCATCCATTCATTCGCGGGGTACATTTCCATGAAGATGATGCAGGGCAGGTGTTCATTCGCCATCCTGCATTTAGAACAGACATTCCCTCCCGAGCAAGTGAACGCCAACTCGCTATGTGGATAGGCGAACAGCCATCACACCAAGGACCGCGACTTGCATGTCAAGCAATTGTCAATGCCCATCAAGAGCGTCGATTGAGGTGGGCGGTTATTCCAGCAAACTGTGTTTTGGGCAACAGTGTCAATCATATTGAACTTCACTCGGATATTGAAAAGCGACTCACTGACGAACATGGAAATTTGCACAATGCGTTGAATTGGCTGTGTCATCATTTGAACGATAACGACCTTGATGAGTGGGCACGAGCATGGGCTGCAAACAACAATGTCAATAATTATGAATTGGAAACACTCCCTCTCGATCTAAATGGTGAAATGGTGAAACCAGATTCGCAATGAGAAAATGATTTCTCATATGGTTTCCGTTTTGTAGTCTGAAAGTGCCGTAATATGTACATATTTTTAAATGGTTAAAGAGAGTGGAATAAAGCGTCGTTCTAAAAATTGGTGATACAAGATGGGCATTCATCCAAAAATTGGCATTACAGGATTACCACGAAGTGGTAAATCTGCCGTTATGGAACGGGTTCTTGAAATGCTTGTTGAAGAGCGAACTAGGGAGATTGAGATGCGATCTGGCATCATTGAAAAACCGATTATGGGCGGTGTCCAAACCGAACCTCTCATCGAAAATGGCGAACGTCTTGGTTACAAAATCATTGATATTGTTTCCAAAGAAGAAGGTATTATCGCACACCGGGACATCGACTCAAGACTTCGCGTCTTAGGTTTCGGTCTTGACCTTGAATCATTAGCAAAAGTTGCAGTTCCTGCCATAACATACGCGCATGAAAAATGCGAAGTCCTCGTCATCGATGAAATTGGTAAATTTTCGGTCGAATCTGAAGAATTTGTCAATGCGGTTCGTGAGGCACTTGAGGTTGACATGCCAACCTTACTCACACTTCACAAAAAGAGTCGCCATCCTCTCCTTCAAGATATCCGGCGAAGAGATGACGGTAGAATACTCGAAGTAACGCCGGTTAATCGAGCCCTTCTCCCTTACAAAATTCACAAATTGATGAGAGAAACATACTGAGGCCAAATTACCAATGGCTTGATGTTCCAATGCTCCATCGCTGTTTATGCACGCACCCCACAGGGCCGCTTCCAATCTCTTGGGTGGCTTAGGCGTGGGGCTCCTCCTAGCAACAGGATTCGCACTCCAACAAGACAGAATGTCGGTCACTGAGATGAACATCGGGCACCTTCTCCTCATTTCTGGTCTTCTGAGCCTACTATTAGCGGCTCTAACCAGAAAAGGTGTTGGACCATTATCCAAACTTTTCCCAAATGAATCGTTAGAAGAGTTATCTGAAAGAATTCAATCAGAGTTTCACGAAGAAGAAAAATATGAACGAGTTAGCAATGCTTGGGCCGAATTAGAAGCCACAGTACTCACTTCAGAACTTGCGGAAGGCGAAGAATGAAAATAGTCAAAAACTAATCAATACTCATCCAAACATGGCCTCGGGAATTCTTCTTCCACCCGAGCAAACCACAAAAGGATACAAGAAAATTCTGAAAGTATTCGCTTTTATTTGGTTCATCACATTGTTTGGTCTTAGTAATCCTGGTACATCGGCATTGAATGGTCTTTCATGTTGCGGGATGCTTCTTATGTTATTGTTAATCTATAGTGGTGATTCAAAATACAAAAAACAGCAAGCCAGATATAAGGTTCAACTTGCACGAGTACAACAACAGCAGGTTTTGAATTCTCAACCTGTTCAACAACAAATCATTCATCATCACCATCACGCTCCTCAAGCTCAACAACAACAGGTTCAACGCCCAACTCAATTAACTCCCGAATTCAAACTTAATTACGCATTGAATTTAGAAAAAGCTCGAAATTTTGAGAAAGCAGCAGAAGCATATTTTGAGTTAGGTATGTTTGAAGAATCCGCAAGAATACGTCAAACATATCTCGAAAAAGACACAGGGACAACAGTGAATATTGGAAAAGTAGGGGATACACACATCAATGACTCTGTTGTCATGAATGAACCAACAGCGGCAATTCAACCAACGAATTGCAGGTCATGCCAACAGCCCGTTGAGCCCGAATGGACAATGTGTCCCCACTGCACCCAACAATTATAATTTTCACATCGGTGAATTCTTGAATTAGGAGTCTGTGCATGGGAATGGTGAGCAAATGAGCGATGTGCCAGAAGGATTGTATTACACAAAAGAACACGAATGGATTCGAATGGATGGCAATGTTGCTACGCTAGGAATAACAGACCATGCACAAGAAATGCTCACGGACATTGTTTACATTGAATTGCCGATGTCTGGAGATTCCGTTGAGGATATGGGCGAATTTGCAATAGTCGAATCTGTAAAATCTGCATCACCAATATTTGCACCTCTTGCTGGAGTCATCACTGAGGTGAATGATGCACTTGACGATACTCCTGAATTGATGAATACAGATCCCTACGGTGAAGGCTGGATTGTTAAAATTGAACTTCAAAACCCCGATCAAGTATCAACACTCATGGATGCTGCTGCCTACAAATCAGAAATTGGCGAGTGAAGATGTCAAGCTCCAACCATTGGAGCCTTTACGTCGACGGTTCATGTTTAGAAAACCAAAATGTTACTGCCCAAACGCCTGCAGCATGGGGCGTGGTTATCGTTCTCGGTGATTCTGGATTAGGAAAAGGAACGGGCGAACTTTTCCATGAATTTTCAGGGATGGTCATCACATCTTCTGATGAACATGAGTTTATTGGAGCCGAGGTGGGTTCAAACAACACTGCCGAATTAACAGCGTTTGCAGAGGCACTACGCTGGCTTCTCATCGAAGGGGGTACTGATTCAGCCATCATACGAACCGATTCACAATATGCTGGTAATTTAGCATGTGGCAAATGGAAACCATCGGCGAATGTTCAACTTGTCCGCCATGTCCAATCACTTTGGAATGAGGTAAGTGAAATGAGACCTCTTGAATGGCAACATGTCCGAGCACATCGTGGACATCGGTGGAACGAAAGGGCAGATCATATCGCTAGTCGTAAGGCGGCTGGCGAATTACCTGAGCCACTGAGTTTTTGGAAACCAGGCCAACGTTAACCGATTCTTTCTCTCAACCATTCCAAAAGATCATCCTTGTAATCGGCCCTTCTCAAACCATGGTCTATCTGTGATTTTAACCATGCAAGAGGCAATCCGGAGTCGTACCAAGCCATCTGGTCAAATAGGTGGCCATGCAAACGCCCTTCTTCCATCCAACGTTTCTGCATTTCAATCGTTTGTAATTCTCCAAATTCCTCATACGAAAATTTCTGCAACAATTCCATCGCATCTTGTGTAAAGATGTAACGACCACACAATGCGAGATTTGAAGGAGCTTCATGTTGACTTGGTTTCTCAACGATTTCAATCAGTTTGCCCTCCTCTACTTTGGCAATGCCATAGTGCCCAACTTCTTCTGGTTTAACTCGAAATAGTGCAACTGTAGGCTCATTTGTTTTGACAAATGTATTGACCAATTGCATGCTCGCCGTCGATGGTTGGAAATCTTCAGTCGATGAATGCCGATCGAGAAGAATGTTGTCTCCAAGCAGAACTAAACAAGCACCTTCGACAAACGGTAGGGCTTGCATGAGAGCATCACCGAAGCCCTTTGGTTGATGTTGAACATGAAATTGAATGTCAATACCATTGCAGGCATCAAAGAGTTGCTCATCCATTTTCCCCCTATATTGTTTCATTGCGGTGGCATCAACAATCGCCTCTAGATTTTTATTCGGCGATGTCACGATGTGCAAGACTTCAACACCGGCTAACTTTGCCTCAAAAATG
>CAZWXR010000015.1:0-22603 GCA_964637985.1 uncultured Candidatus Poseidoniales archaeon | reverse complement strand
ATTTCACAAGGTTGTACAAAAGAATTCTGAAGGCTAAGATGTCATCTCGAGTTCCTTAATGTGATATCGTTAAAGTATAGTTTCTATAGCCTCTTTCATGGACAACGACCATGATGATTCAGAGGAATTCGTCGGAGAATCTAACGAGACAGACCACCCTTCAGATGTTGAAGGAGATCATGTTTTAGAGGAATCATCCGAAAATGAGTCATCAGATGTTGTCGAAGGGAATCAAGACGATTCGAACGAATCTTCAGAAAATAGCTCTTTATCTCCTCAATCCCAACCACAAATACCTTTGCCATTACAAGATGATGAACATCAAACAGATGAAGAAGGTGCCAGTCAGTCAACAAAAGTTGTAGGTATGACAAAAAAGTCAATCGCACTTCTCCTCGCTGCGATGTTCCTTTTTTCTATGCTTGCTGTAGTTCTTGCGAATGGTATGGATGATAGTAAATCAGAACTAGATTCTAGAGATGATGATGACCCAGTTGACTTGGAATATGTTCCAACCCTGAATATGTTGCCAGATTGCGATGACAACGAAGATGAGGAGGTCATACTCGTTCTCGAAACTGCGACAATTTTCACTTGCACGAATGATGGATGGTCCAGCACTCCTCTTCTATCATCGACTGATAGCGGTGTAGGCAATGATACGACCTCTGAACAACCTCAACCATCAATAATTGATACAGAGAACATTGAACAGGGTCTAGAATGTGCGAATGGAGGCATTCGAATCATCGTCGGCTTCGACGAAAATGGTGATGGAATGCTTCAATCCAATGAGATTGATTCTAGTTCAATTCTTTGCAATGGAGAAGATGGAGCTGATGGTTCAAATGGTCTTGATGGAAATGATGGTTCAAATGGTACTGATGGAACCGATGGTGTGAATGGCACGGATGGAGCACAACCCTCTGATTTTTTGGCTCAAGTATCCGATGAACCATCAGGAATAAATTGCGAATTCGGTGGTTCAAAAGTTGAATACGGTTTTGATGAAAATTCAAATCAAATTTTGGATGGCGATGAGATACAATCAACGACATACATCTGCGATGATAATGGGAGTGGAAGCTCAATTTCGCCATTATTTCTTACGAAAGTGAGCCCAGTATCTTTCGAAGAATGCAATGCTGGTGGACAAAAAATTGAGCAGGGTTATGATGACGGTGATTTGAATGCAATTGCAATGAATGGTGTCTTGGAAGATGATGAAATCGATTCAACGACGGTGTATTGTTCAACATATGATGTTGAAATTCCTATTGAGGTGAATCCGAATGGGCCATCGTTCGCACAGGCTTTCAGTTCCCATGGTTCAACCCTTTACTTTTCAGCGACCGATGGGAATTCAGGGAAAGAGTTGTGGGGGTATGACACAGATAACGATTCGTATTGGCAAGTTATTGACCTAAATCCAGGTACAGGAGGCTCTTCGCCGTCTTCGATTGTTGTCATTGGCGATGATATTTTCTTTGCATCAGAAGGGGATGATGCTCGGTCTGAATTATGGCGATTCGATACTTCAACAGGTACAGCAAGCAAACCCGCAGACTATTCTGGTACGGGTGCTAGTTATCCAAACCACCTTACGGCAGTTGGGGAGTTACTCTTCTTTTCTCAGGAGAGTGGCGACCAAGGGGTTGAATTGTACATCATCAATACCACAACGATGGATGTCTGGTTCTTCGATCTTGAAACGACACCTGTGGAAGGAAGTTATCCAACGGGATTCACACAGATTGGCGATGAGGTCTTCTTTACAGCACAGACATTATCCGAAGGACGAGAACTTTGGAAGTATGATATTCAAAACAATTCTACATCAATGGTTTTTGAGTTCTACACTGGTTCTTCAGACGGCTTTTCAGGAGAGATTTTCCAATATGGTGAAGATTTGATTTTCCAAGGAGATAACGGCGTTTCGAATGCTGTTTTTCGATACAACACATCATTAAATCAAACACAACAAATTCAATCGATTGATTCAAGTCTTTCCTCAGTATCTTGGTTCCATGTCTATCAACATCACTTGTTTTTCATCGCTAATGACGGCGTTCATGGATTAGAAAATTGGGTGACGAATCTTGAAAACGATACCACATGGATGATGGCAGATATAGCCGAAGGTTCAGCAGATTCGGATTCAAGATACAAAATTGGTCATGAGGGTAAATTGTTCTTCAGAGCCGAAGATTACATCACCGGAGAAGAACTTTGGGTGTACGACCTCGCAACAAATCAAACACTGCAATTGAAAAATATTAATCCAAATGGAGCATCATCGCCAAGAGAATTTGTTCTTCATGCGGGCGAGGTATACTTCTTTGCTTCCACAGGTCCTGGTCTTTCTGAAATGATGAGGGTTTCATCTTCAATTGAAATTTCAATTGAATCATGAAGAAATTTGTGTGAATCTAGCCTTGAACTTAAGATAGTGAATTCGAATCCACAATCGAAGTTTATTTCGTAATGAAATCCCAAGTTTCGATGAAAAAATATCGCCCGACCTACGAAGAATTTCCTCGAAAATCTGAACATAAGCGTCGAGCATAATTTCGGGTTGAATCCTTGACCTTGGCTCAAGGAATTCAAACAGGTGAAGGGCTGATTCTTGGTGACGACGCACAATATCGAGGTACTCAAGAATGAACGCCTTCCAATTTTGCATCTTTGCTAATTTTGGATTTCGCAGGTCGTTGATGTCGATGTTGTATTCTGCCAGAACCTCGACAGGAAGGTAAATTCTTCCTCGTTCGAGATCTTCACTCACGTCGCGTAGTACATTGATGAGTTGCATCTGGATGCCGAGGTCAATTGCATGAAGACGAGCCGCTCTGTCTTCATAACCATAAATTTCGATAAGAACAAGTCCAACTGCAGAAGCCACCTTGTAGCAGTATGCACGAAGTTCATCCCACGTGTTGCATCGAACATGAAAGAGGTCATCTTCCATACCTTCCAAAATTGTTTCAAAGTCTTGGAGTCGAATAGGATAACGTTTGAAGACATCCTGAATAGCAATAAATACTGGATGTGCTCCCTTAGTAATTTTATGCTCACTTGCCAAAGCAAGATGTTTCCGGATGGATACAAGAGCCATGAGCCTTGAAATGTGAGTTTTTTCATCATGTGCAGGATTTTTTCCAGCGTGAATATTTCGAATGATGTTGTCCCTTTCATGAGTTGCGTCGAGGAGACCTTTGTCCGCCTCCATAGTAACCTCTTCATCACCATCAACGATGTCATCGACCCATCGGCAAAGGGCATAGACTGCATGGACTGCTCTTCTTTTGTGATATTCTAGCGCAGAAAAAGAGGAGTAAAATGTCGTTGATGCATTTTTGCAGACCATTTCGCAATGTGCATACGCCCTGTCGATGTCGATTTGGTTCATGTTATCACCTCAACTGCTGGAAGGCACAGGATTCCCTTCAGATTGTTTGACGCTTTGATTTTTTGCTGGCTTGGAAGATCGCTTCCGACTTTCAAACCATGTGTCGACACCGTTCCAATCAGGGTCAATGCCGAGGCTATCAAGAATAAGTTTGGATGAGATGCGAGCGGATTCGTAGATGACCGGTAATCCGCTTCCAGGGTGTGTGCCGCCGCCTACAAGATACAGGTTTTTGATTTCATCAAATTCGTTTTTTGGCCTTCGCCAAAGCATTTGGTCAAGACCGTGTGCTAAATTGAACACAGCACCTCGGTAGCAGTGGTCACCCCAATCGTCTGGTGTAATAATCAGCTCTGTAGCAATGTGATCACGGATGTCTTCGAATCCTAGTTTGCTTTCGATTTGGTCGAGAATGCGGTCACGGAATGCATCTTTTTCCTTGTTCCAATCAATATTTTCGTGGATGTGTGATACCGGGACAAGCACATAGACCGTGGAACATCCATCAGGGGCGAGTTGGGGGTCAGTGACACATGCGTTTTGGACATAGACCGATGGGTCGTCCCATGTAATTCTGTGATGTTTTTCGATGTCTTCTAGATTATTCACATAATCCTTTGAGGCATAAATTTGGTGATGAGGCAAATCGTCGAATGATTTGTTAACGCCCAAATACATCATGAATGTAGAACAAGAATATTTCTTGTTATCGATTTTCTTGTTCGACCACTTTTTTCTTACAGTATCTGGGAAGAGTGATGTCATACCTTGAGCAAAATCGGCATTCATCACAACCTTGTCTGCATAAAATCCACCCTTTTCGGTGCGGACGCCCAAAATTTTCTTTCCGTCCATGATGACACCATCAACACTCTCACCCATTCGGAATTTGACACCTAAGCCTTCAGCGATTTCGGCCATACGCTCTGAAACGCTACCTAATCCGCCTAATGGGTGGAAGATACCGTACTCATATTCCAAAAAAGCGAGCATTGTGAACAGACTTGGGCAGTTGAAGGGAGACATGCCGAGATATTTTGTCTGAAACGACATGGCGAGCATGAGTCTGTCATCATCGAATAATTTCATCAAATCCTTAGCAACACTTCGCTGTGGTCGCAGGACTTTTGCAACCCTCATTGCACGCTTAGAGAGCAAATCGGTAGGGCCATACCATGGTTCTTGAAGACATGCTCTTGACTTGTCGAGTTTTGAGCGATTATCGAGTACGTAGCGTTCAAAGGCCTTTGCGTTTTTCTCGCCCGAGAGTTCTGAAATTCTTGACCGCATTTGGTCGAGGTCACTCGTGCAGTCCAATGATCCACCTTGCCCAAATATGAGTCTGTAATTCATGTCGAGCTTGTGTAATTTGAGTTCTTCATGAGCATCAAGACCCACCGCTTTGAAAATGTCTTCGATGACTTCGGGGAAGTGGAAAAAGGTTGGGCCTAAGTCGAATTTGTAACCGTCCCTTTCGAAGACTTTGTTCCGACCGCCAACGCTCTTGGAGCGCTCAAAAACGGTGACGTCAACGCCCGCTTTCGCTAAGAGAAGAGAAGTAGCAAGCCCACCAGGACCTGCGCCGATTATTGCGACTGAAGGATTCTTACTAGAGCTCATTAGTATCACGTCGTTGAATTAGGTTTTAAAGTAAGGTTTTGCTCCACTTTGGTTATATTGGTGTGAAAAGATTCAGGAATAATTGAACTTACGTCGATAAGGGATGCGAATTCATCCAAGTATGGGCCCATAGAACTGATGAGGTCAACTTGAGGATACCCCTTGAGGACCATACCATCCATGTACATGAGAGAGCGAATGATTGGAAATGCTTCCTCGCCAAAAGCACATCCTGCGAGGACAGCAGCCTTGACGGTCTTCATCATTTGCTCAGTGAGAGAGACCTCTGATACTGATGTGCCGACGAATCCGTCATAAAGTTCGAACATGGAATCATAGTATCGCTTCAATGCTTTTTCAGACGGTGGTGTTCCAGCCATGGTCAACATTGCATCAAAGGCATTCTTAAGTTCACCTTTGGCGAGGTAGTAGAAAAAGCCAAACAATGCGTTCCGGACATGTTCAGGTGCCTCACAAATGGCTCCTGTATCGATGAATGTAAACACACCGTTCTCATCCATCATAGCGTTACCAGGGTGTAGGTCGCCGTGGAATGAACCGATGCCAAACATGTAGGCCCCGTGAATCCTAAACAATTCCAACATGTCATCCCAAGACATCGTCTTTGATTCGAGATGGTCTTCAAGAGTCGGTGATTCAATTTTTTCTACAACGAGAATTCGCTCGTTAGAGAGTTCTTTCCAAATTTTTGGAAATTTTAATTTTGGCATAGGAAAGGTATCGTTGTACTGTACTGCAATGTTTTCTAATTTTTCTTTTCCTGCTATTTCATTTGTTAGGTCGAGTTCTCGTAGAGTGTAGTCTTCAATGTGGGATAAAAGACCAAGAGGGTTTCCAACTTTTCGCAATTTTGGTCGAAAGAATAATCCAATTCGAATCCAATTTTTCATCCTTTTGACATCTTTGCGAAACGATTTCTCAAAATCTGATTTTATGATCTTTACAACAACTTTTGTTCCATCGTTGAGTTCTGCGTTGTGGATTTGACCAATACTAGCAGCCGCAAACGGTTGTAATTCTATAGAACGAAAGTTAGAACGAAAATCTTTGTTTGCATGTCTATTCAGAAGTTTTTGGGAATCTTCCTCTGGAATTGTTGCAGCTCGACTGTACAACTGTTGCAATTCGATACATCGTTGTGGGTCGAGTAAATCAGGGCGAAGAGCGAAAATTTGCCCCAATTTCACAGCAAGCAAGCCCATCGATTGAATTTTTTCAATATTGACTGGTTTCTTTCCAGTTACCTCACGAAAAAATCGAAGAAAGGTGAAGAGTTTCATAGGTCAATTACACTCCATAGGTATATCAATCTCCGTTTTGCATCTAATCTGATAACTCTCTTGGGGCAATTGATTGACGGTGGATGATGTATCTCCACAAATCATCGTTGCTTTGAGTGCCCTGGATTCTTTGTATAACCACATTTGATTCTTTTGTAAATCTTGTCGAAAGTGCACCTTCGATGATACCATCATCCATTTCCCACATTGGAAGGGCGTCGACATCGTCGATAGGTGGGTGGTTTAACCCGACTCTGACGTAGAAATCTGGGTCAACTTCGTAATCAAGAGTTCCAAGTCCAGCATATTCCCACCAATCCATCATTTCATCAAGGAATTCAATATCATTCTCGATACCACGAAGCGAGAATGCAATTTCTTGACCTACGCGGTTACCGATTTGTCGTAGCATTCTTGAAATATCGATACCGAGAACTTTGAGATTCGATAATTTACCTTCTGATAGTTTTCTTCTTGCTTCGTTGACTTCATGGCCTGCGGCAAAAAACGCTTCGGGGTCAAAAGGTGTATCTTCTTCAGGCAGTTCGCCATCAAAACCCAAAGCAATTGACACATTCTTCAAAAACGAACCTTCACCAATGGTCAAACGCAGAGGATCATTGATTTGGTTTTCAGTAAATCGTGCTACAGCGGTTTCAAATGTCACTGCCCCTTCCCAAATAGCGTCAATAAGATTCAGGTGTGCTTCAGTAAACGGCCCAGATTCAATGATAAGAGCGGCATCATCTTTTCCTCTTCCAACCGGGTTATCCTCGATGTTGAGGTATTGAACAACTTCTTTTTGGTCCATAACAAAACCAAGTGAATCAAGCTCATCCGAATGCCGTACATCGATGTCGTCGTGGAGTTCGTTGAAGAAACGAATTGTTCTGCCGTCGAGGTGGGTAATGATTTGAACAACCACACCTCGAAGTGCTGCTGTGTTCACTGCTTCTAATGCATCAGGATTTCGACAGAGATGAAGAATCCCAAACTGCCCGAGAAGCAAGATGAGTCGTTCTTCAGATTCAGTTGCCATTTTTTTGAGTCTACTGTATATGTGTGAGCGTTCTTTGAGTACCGCAAATCGAGGGTCGTCAATGTCTCTTCTTTTTTTCTCATACGATGGAGTTTCATGGCTGATGTTTTTTGCCAGGTCTTCGAAGCCTTCGACAAGGCGGCCAAGTTGTTTTTTTCTTGCTTCGATAATATGTTCCATTGCTTCATCAACAGTAAGGCTTGAGAACAACATCGGGCGATCTGCGGTTGCAGTCACAATGCCCATTTCTTGTAATCGAGATAGACTGTTGTATGCATCGAGACGGGTAGTGTTGAGTTGTTTAGCTAATTCCGAAGCCTTCATTTTTGGGTTTGAACCAAGAATCATGATCGAACGGACTTCTCGTTCACTCAGACCCGCCTCCATGAGGAGTTCTTGCCACATCTATTCTCCTCCAGTAACTGAGGAAAGGCTCGCAAGAATGTTCGCAACATGTTTCCGAGGTCGGAACAACCAGTCATACACATGTTGAATTGTGTTGTCTGGGCCAATGATAAAGGAAGATTTTGATGGGAATTTACCCACGTGGAGTGGGACGTTAAACGCTTGTCCAACTTTTCTCTCTTCATCAGCCAAAAGAGGAAATGGTAGGTCGCCGAGTGTTTCTTTGAACTTGAGTAAATTTTCCATTGAACCAGGCCCGATACCAACAATTTCGCAACCAGCTGATTTGAAGAGTTCATATTGTTCCTTAAATGTGAGGCAACCTCGTTTGCAGGTGGGCGAACCATGTTGCGAGTAGAAAAACAAAACTCTCCACTTGCCGTGCAATTCTGAACTGTCAAATGGCGTACCATCGTCAGATATGAGAACGAAATCTGGCGCTTTTTGCCCAATGAGTTGGTTCATTAATATCCATCCTGGGTCTAAAGCATATGACCCATACGCTGTGCTTTCGTTGCTAGATATGTAATGTTTTGCTTACATTTTCCTACAATTATCGGAACCCTGTTTTGAATCCGAATACCTTGTTCGACTAACTGCATTTTCTTATCTGGATTGTTGGTCATGAGATCGATGTCGGTAAATCCTACGGACTCAAGCATCGTAGCAGCAAATTCGTAAGTGCGTGCGTCTGCAGGAAGTCCAAGTTCTAAATTGGCATCGAGAGTGTCAAATCCTTCATCCTGAAGAGCATAGGCCTGCATTTTGGCATAAAGGCCGATGCCCCGACCTTCTTGGCGAAGGTAGACGATTGCTCCCTTGCCGTGTTCTTGGATAGCTTTCATAGATTCTTCTAACTGAGGGCCACAATCGCATCTTAGGCTCCCAAATGCATCCCCCGTCAAACATTCTGAGTGGATTCGAACGAGTGGCAATGTATTCTCAGGTCCTTCGAGGTAGAGAAGAGCGTGCTCTTTGTCCACGATTGGATCGTGAAAGGCTTGTATCCGGAATGTACCAAACTTTGTGGGGAGTGATGCATCTGCTCGTGGGAATACTTTGGGTTGCGCTGGTTGAAGCATAATGTTAGATTTTCCAACTCAAATATAAACTCTCGTCTTTTTCCACTTAGGAATTAAACTGCTGTATATATACAATCGGAAGTGATTATTCATCATGGCGATGACAATGTGCGACCTCGGAGTAGCTGCAAGAGTCGTCAATGACGGTAAAATTCTCCTCGTATGTGAAGCTAAGGGGACGTTCGCAGGAAAATGGGGTCTTCCGAAGGGGTATGTCGAAGCGGGGGAAACTCCAGAATCTGCTGTGGCGAGGGAGCTTTTGGAAGAGACTGGCTACATCGGGCACATCCTTGGTTTAGCAGGCCTCAGAACAGCACACAGAAACGCTGGATGTGCAATCTTTCTCACCTATGACCTCCATGTAGAAAACCAAACACATTCATACGATTCTGAGGAGATACAAGAAACACGCTGGTGCTCACTTTCTGATGTCACTCGACTGGATTTCATCTCCGAAACAATGTACCAACTAGCGGTCCAAGCATTAGATGCCAATCATTCAACACTTCCCGGCGAAACACCACTTTCGAAAATTGGAGAACAGTACAAAGTCTACACATCGAACCATATTCAAGATATTCAACTGGGAGGCCTTTCATGATCGGCAACCATCGGATACGAACATTCGGTACGATGAATAAGGATGGAGGTTGTATCGTCTACTGGATGATTTCCTCTCGACGAACGACCTACAATCACGCCTTGGAACATGCAATATCGTGTGCTCATGATGAAAATGTACCGCTTGTAGTTGTCGAGCCACTCGCCCTTAAACACAAATGGACGAATGACCGCTTCCACACGTTTGTCCTTCAAGGCATGGTGGACAATAAAGCAGCATTTGAAAATTCAGGTGTAACCTACATTCCTTATGTCGAGACGAAACCAAAGGAAGCTAAAAATCTCCTTCAAACATGGATGCAGCATGCCAAAATCCTTGTTATAGACGATTACCCCACCTATTACCCAAAAAAGGTCATCGAGCATGCAATTGCATTTGATTCATGCGAGGTTCGATGCGTCGATTCAAACGGGTTTATTGGAATGCATTCTGCAGATAGAGACTTTACCACAGCATATTCTCTTCGACGTCATCTCCATAAAACCATATTGGACCACATGCAAGATTTTCCTCTGCGTGCTCCACTTAAGCAAGCCCAAGGACTCACTACGATGCCACTCACGGATATCGAAAGTATATTTTCTCAATCAAATACTCCAGTAACACCTTACGAATTTTTGTGGAGGGCAAGCCAAACTGATGGGATTGGAACAGAGGCCTTATCGGTATTATCGATTGATCATAGTGTCACACCGGTGCCTCATGTCAAAGGCGGTCAAAAACAGGCCTTGGACACTTGGGTTGACTTCTTCGAAAACAAACTCGAGCGTTACCATGAAGACAGAAACCATCCTGAATTGAACGGAGCAAGCGGCTTGTCACCTTACCTACATTTTGGACATATAAGCGTTCACAAAATTCTCTCCGACATTTTCCGGAAGCATCATTGGGACATCTCAAAAATCCAAGTTCCGAACGACGGCAGGAGATCTGGTTGGTGGAACCTTCCCCGCCCTGTAGAAGCGTTTCTCGACCAAATCATCACTTGGAGAGACCTTGGATTCATCCATTGCAATCGTGAACCAAATCATGCTGAATACTCTTCATTGCCTGAGTGGGCAAAAACAACACTCACTGAACATATGAGTGATGAGAGGGAGTACATTTACACATTTGAAGAATTTGAAAATGCTGAAACACATGATGAATTGTGGAACGCTGCTCAAAATCAGTTGATGAAAGACGGTGTGATTCAAAATTATCTACGAATGCTTTGGGGCAAAAAAATACTCGAGTGGACGCCTGACCCACAAACTGCCATGGAAACGATGGTTGCTCTGAATGACAAGTGGGCATTGGATGGAAGAGACCCAAACTCATACACTGGCATTGGTTGGGTTCTTGGAAAATTCGACAGGGCTTGGAATGAACGAAAAGTGTTTGGAAAAATAAGGTGCATGACGACACCATCAACCAAGAGAAAGTACAGCACGAAGCACTATATTCAAGCCTATACGGGCGACCTTGTCCACTGATAGAGGTGAAATGCGTGCCAACTTTTGTCCATGAAGCCACTTTCAAACATAACCAAGAAGAAGTGTGGTCATGGTATGACGGAACGGGGGCATTTCTTCGCATCATGCCAGAGTGGGAAGGTTTGACTCCGGTGCAAGTGGGTGCATTATCTGATGGAGAAGAGACCAAATTTCGAATAAAATTGGGGCCGCTCCGACCAATGTGGGTCGCCCGCCATCACTCGGTTCAACCAGGCCATTCATTTTCTGATGTCATGGTCAAGGGGCCTTTTGGTAAATGGGATCATGAACATACAATCAAAGCCATTTCTGATGATGAATCTAAGGTCGTTGATTCTATAGAATGGAAGTTACCACTTCATTTTTTGACTGGATGGACCTCTTTTATCTCTGTTACTCCAAGGCTGAAGAAAATGTTTAGATTTCGCACAGACAGAACTGCCAGTGATGTCGCTGCGATTTCAAAAACTAAACATCTTCCAAGAAAAAAGGTACTCGTGACAGGTTCAACTGGATTGATAGGAAATCAGCTTTGTGCCTTCCTTGAATGTGGAGGGCATCAAGTATACCGTCTTGTGCGGCCATCATCCAAATTGCCGAAAGTTGTGAATCCAAATTTCGTTATTCGATGGAATGAAAAAACCGGTGAAATAATAGAAGGGGATATGAATGGTTTTGACTCAGTCATTCATTTAGCAGGGGCAGGTATAGGAGATAAACGCTGGTCAAAGAAAAGAAAGTCAATCATCCGTTCAAGTCGAGTTGATGTAACAACAAAACTTTGTGAAGTTCTTTCAACATTGAACCAACCACCACAACAGTTCCTTTGTGGTTCAGCAATCGGGTATTACGGAAATCGTGTAAACGAACGTTTGACAGAAAATTCAACGATTGGTCAAGGTTATCTCTCTGAACTTTGCGAAGAATGGGAGGACTCGACAAAATCACTTGAATCTCTGAACATCAATGTTGTTTATCTCCGAACTGGGCTCGTTATGACGCCGATGGGTGGGATCATGAAGCGATTGTTGTTACCTGCTAAAATGGGTGGTTTAGGGCCTGTTGGAAACGGTAAACAAATGCAATCTTGGATCTCTCTTGATGATGAAATCTATGCAATCCATCATCTGTTGATGGATGACAATTCGAAAGGGGCATACAATCTCACAGCCCCCCAACCAGTATCTCAAAAACAATTTGCTAAAGTTTTGGGTAAAGTATTGAGGCGACCATCGTTCATTCCTCTGCCTGGTTTTATGATTAAACTCATGTTTGGGAAAATGGGGCAATCTCTGGTTCTCGAGGGACAAGAAGTTTACCCAGAACGTCTAGTTAAAAGCGGATATGAATTTACGCATTCGGACCTCGAATCGTGCTTCCGACACAATCTCGGCCTCCAAAAGTAATTATTCATTCTGAATAATAAATCCAACCTGATTTTCACTACACTTTATTCAAAACGAATAATTCCAGGTGCAAGAAGAAGTAAACGTCCCTCCGAGTATTCAATTTGAATAACACTTCCAACCGATTTGTTGTGTAATCCATTGGAACCAATTGACAGCGTCTCATTTTTCAATGAATATTTCGCGCCTTCGATGCAAATATCAGATATGCAATCATTTGTAAAGAGCGAAAAAGTGCTTCCTTTTTCTATTCGAATTGAATATCTTTGACCAGGCAATAATCTCATCAATGTTGAATCCGGAGTATGGGCTCTTATGTTCTGTTCGTGCCCAAACAAAATCATTTGATTAGAAAATTGATGTTGAAGGTCACCTCCAAGTAATCCAAAAACAACAATTTCTTCGATTCCTTTGTTCCTAGTATAGTTCAAAGCTTTCTCAAAGTCATTGATATCTTCATTTTTATCGAGTATACATTGAACTTTAGATTCTCCAACGTGTGTACTATCGAAATCTCCAATCACGAGATGAGGTTGAATACCTTCAAACAACAATCGTTCATATGCACCATCACATGCAATAATTATTGAACTGTTAGCGATTTGATCGATGAAATGATGTATTGGATCGAGGTCATAATTGAGACAAATAACTGCAATATTCCGGCTCACGCATCATCCAAGTGGACAAGACTTTAGACAATACCCTACATATTTTTTTACGAATACGATGTGATAATGTCTTTGAAGGTCATCAGATGTGTAATGTATATGACGGGTTCCTCCTCGCCGAAGGTCGTTATTCTATCAATATCAATCGTCATGCTGATGATGGCTTCAACCATGCCGTTACAAAACAGTCAAACAGGCCAAGAAGAATTAGAAAATACATTTACTGAACAATATCCTTCATCTCTTTTTCAGCAACAAAATGGCAATGGTCATGATTTATCTGGCGAGCTTCTCACAATCGATGGCCTCACTGACGCCCTCGTTCTTGAAGAATCTGCTCTTGACATGTGGAAAAATTTCGAAAATCTTCAAGACCTGGAAAACCAATCATTGAGTTTTAACTTCTATCTGCACCCTTCCGAAACTATTCATTTCTGCTGGACCCAATCAAATGGTTCTGTGTATTATGCAAGCCAATCCGTTGAAGGTGTTGTTTCCATACTTCATGTTGACAACACAGTGGCATATGGGGCAAACAATACTCCTGTTCGATGTGCTATTCAATTGACAGAATCTAATTTACCTCGAATAATTTATGCAAACGGTGACGATGTACGTATTGCTCGATATGCCACTCAATCTCAAGTGTATTGGAATTTGAGTCATGTTTGGCACAAGCGAACAATTCTCGAAGAAGCCCACCCAACTGGATTTGAGATGGTCATGTCGGACCTCAACACGATGTGGGCTGTTATGACAACTGAAAGCGGTGAACTTAAACAAGTCAACTTTAGTAAAGCATTTTGGACAGTCCGTACTTTGGACGAAGGTCCAGTTGGTCACGAAATTGAATTGATGAAGGATGAAAATAGCGTTATACACTTACTCTATTCACGGCCTGATGAAGGGGAAATACGACTTTTGAGAATCGATGGTTTTGATTCTTCACTTCAAGTTGTGAGCCGTGACACATCAAATCTGGAATTCATTGGCATGGGTCTCGATTCAAACAATATCGAGCAATTAGCAACATCTTCATCTACTGCTGAAGGCTATACTATTCAGTTGTTGAGATCGTTGCTTGGTCAACGACAAGGACGATTATCCCCCTCGCCGATAGATACCATAACCGGGGTGGATGATAGCCAATTGACAAATGTTCAACTTGGAGATTTCAATGGAGATGGTTTCGATGATATGGTCCTCTCTATGCCAGAGGCAACATCGGGTTCCAATGCAAACGCCGGCGTTGTTCACATTTACCACGGCTCTGTCGATGGGTTCTACGCTTCCCCAAATGCAACCATGACAGGGACAAGCGAAGATCAGATGCTGGGATATGCATCATTGGTTGAAGATTTGAACAGTGATGGCCTCGATGACCTTTTCCTTTCGAGCATTGGCGGCCAAGGTCAAGTTGAGATCTTCTATGGAACAACAGATGGCGTGAATCAAACATCATCGTTCGTTCTTGAAGGTGGATTAAACGAATCATTTGGTTCAAAAATCGTCTTCCTTGATACCATCAATTCTTTAAAATTCGTCGCTGTATCGTCCAAAGATGCACAAACTACCGTATCGAATGATGTTACTTTGACGGGTAAAGTATCCGTTTTCAAATTTGAAGACAATGCGATCACTCTTCAACGAAACATTACCCAGACTGGAAATGGCCCGAAGTTTGGCCGTACATTAGAAACATGTGACATGAATGGGGACGGGTTCGACGAATTAATAGTGGGCAATTCACCTGACCTTACCTCTTTCAATGGCTACTCCTCAGTCGAATATTTTGAGGGCTCATCCTCAGGAGTCGATGGAACGCCCCAACATATCTTGACGAGTATTGTTCAAGGAAAATTATTCGCATATTCTGTTGTATGCCTTGGCGATGTGAATAACGATGGTTATGAGGATCATATCGTTACCGAACCATTCAACGGTACTGGTGCATACAACGCTGGCAAATTATGGTTGTATCACGGTCACCCAACTGAGTATTCTGCAGAGCCTGATTGGACATATGTCTCTGAAACCATAAATGCTCAAATTGGGCGTCAAATCGTGCCAATTGGGGATATAGATGATGACGGTTATAACGATGTTCTCATTTCAAAATATAGTTCGGGTAATTCAGGTCGCATCGAGATTTTCTTCGGTGACGGAGATGGATTTGAATCACAAAGCGAATTATTCATTCAAGGTCAAGCAGGAGATCATGCAGGTTTTCTTCTTGCTGGAAATTTTGATGTCAATCAGGATGGACAATGGGAAGTTGCTTATGGGAAAATCATGACCGACGGAAGTGGGAACGACAAAGTGAATGTTGTCGTTCATTCGAAGAGAGAATGGGAAGCAATTTCTTTCCCATTCACTGGGACATTACAATCCGTTGAACTTGGTACATCGTCAAGAGCAGAGACAACAATTTTGCATCAAAGTCATGATGGGTTGAGTTCAAGCATTCATCAATTAGAGCATGTAGGTGATGGGACGAGTTCAGGGCAATGGATTTCTCAAGAAATTGTATCAAATGCAAATCTCAATATGTCTGCAATCTTCAGTGTAACAGATTCTGGACGACCTATCTTGATCGTCAGTGAAAACAATTCTGGATTAATGTACTACACTTGTGAGGGTACAACAGCTCTTCACAAGGAAATCCTTACCACAGGAACAATGGGCAAATATCTCGGTTCAACCATTGATGGAGATGAGGAACAACATCTTGCTTTTACGTCAGGAAGTGGAAATCAAATATTTTACACCGATGAGAATCAAGGTACGTGGTCAAGTGAAATGGTAACATCTTCTATGGTGCTCACATCACCAATACAAGTTCACACATCCTCATCAAATCAGCCATTTTTGGTGTATAGGGATTCGGTGAATAAGAATATTGAGATTGCGACAAAGTCTTCCTCAACTTGGAGTTTTGATAGTCTGTTGTCGATGAATGAAATTTCGAGTTTACATTTTTCTTCTGTGATGCTATCGAACAACACACTCGTTGTTGCAGCCTTGGTCGATGACACGACGACGACGAACTTGACGGTGTGGGACTGGACAGAATCAACGTTGGTTTCATCGACACTCGTTGAATTACAGGATAACAACGTCATCATTAAATCAGGTGTGACATCGAATCAAACCGTTTACATCTCGACGCTTACCTCAGGAGGAACCCTTTCATTACATTACAGGTATCCCAATGAAGCCAATTGGAGCACCATTTCAATTCCTCAACCTCCTTCCTCTTCATCCGGCTATTCGTTTGACATGAGCACAACGAATCATCTTGCATTGAGCGTACGTACAACTGATGAGATTCACATCTATTCAATGAACACAGAGCAGAATTGGACGCACACATCACACAGCCTTTCTGCATCGTCAACAGGAGTTTGGGATTTCGTTGTCACACCTTCGCATTATGTGATGTTGACTACGTCCTCAACCAATTACCTCACCTGGAATTCAATCGCACAAAATAGCTCAACGTCCACTACATCAAATTGGAATTCGATGTCCTTTGGTTTGCTCCAAACTGAATCGCCCACGAACGCTCAACTTGATTCAAATGAAACCATACACCTCTCTTTGTGGGATGAGTTGAATGATGATGTCGAAGTCCTTCGAATTTACAAGGATGTGGATAGAGACCATGTTTTTGATTTGATCGATGAATTCCCAACCCTCGGCAACCAATGGAGTGATTCTGATAGTGACGGTTTTGGTGACAATCAAGACGGTCCAATGTTTGATAGTTGTCCAACTGTGAACGGACAATCTTTGTTTGTTATTTTTGGATGCAGTGACTTCGAAGCAGATGGTTTCCCAGATTCTATAGATGCTTGTGCTGACCAAACAGGAACTTCATTGATTGACCGATATGGATGCACAGATTCGGATCAAGATGGTTGGTCGGATAACACATTCAATCATTTCTTTGGTGACAAATTTATTGATAATTGGAAACAAGCAATCGATTCTGATGGTGACGGCGTTGGTGACAATCATGGTCCAGATTGCTGCAATACTTACTATCCATGGGGCGAAATTCTAAGCTCGAAAGACCCAGATGTGTTCCCGTACCTTATGACCCAATGGAAAGATACCGATGGTGATGGATTTGGGGATAATGACTCCGACATTGTGTATGGAGATTACTGTCCATGGGATTGGGGTGCATCTTGGAGAGATCGAAATGGCTGCCTTGACTCGGACAATGACGGGGCGAGTGACCCTTCGTTGACAGGTGATATTTTTGAATGGAATATTACTCATGGGGCCGATGTCTGGCCGACTGATCCGACACAGTGGGCAGATTCCGATGAGGATGGATATGGTGATAATGATTCACAACAGGCCACAAATCCAGACCATTTCCCTCAAACAAAAGCAGCAGCCAATGATTCAGACGATGACGGATTCCCTGATGATTGGACTGAGTTTTATACATCAAATCAAACTTCAGATAACAGCGATGGTCTTATTCTCGATGACTGTCCATTGGTATGGGGTAACTCCACTCGAATTCTCTTTGGTTGTTTAGATACAGACGGAGATTCTTGGGCAGATTCTATTGATGATTTACCATTCGACCCGACACAAAGCACAGACTCCGATGGCGATGGTTTCGGAGATAACATCAACGGAAATCTTGCCGACCAATGTTTGAATGAACCAGGCGTACTCGATGGAACACAAGGTGTTGGATGTCCAATTATTGACGAGGACGATGATGACCTTGATGGCGTCATCAATGAACAAGATACCTGTCCGAATACACCCTCCGGTGAAGATGTTGATTCGGCTGGGTGCGGTGAATCTCAACTTGACGATGACGGGGATGGCGTGTACAATGACCGCGACATCTGTCCATCAACAACGTCCACTTTGGGCATCGATGCCGATGGGTGTACCGAAGAGCAAAGAAATGTTGACACAGATGGTGACGGGGTTCGAGACTTTGAAGATGAATGTTCAGATACGCCGACCGGAGAGTCCGTCGATTCGTCGGGGTGTGGCGAATCGCAAAAAGACTCAGACGGTGATGGAATCCTTGACAGTTTAGATGCTTGTGATGATACGCCAGAGGGTTACCCAATTCTGCCTGATGGTTGTACAGATGAATTCACTCTAAACCAAGGTGATTTTGATGAAGACGGGTACGCAGGTGAGTACACATACGACATCGATGCAGAAACGGGTCTCCATGCCAATCAATCCGGTGATGCATTCAAAGCAGACCCAACCCAATGGTTTGATTCAGATGGAGATGGGTATGGTGACAATCCTGCTCCAGCAAATCGACCAGATGCATGTCCATTTGTTTCTGGTAACTCTTCTAATGATAGGTTTGGTTGCATCGATAGTGACGGTGATGGATATTCAGATGCAAATGGAACATGGGCCACAATTCATGGTGCTGATGCATTTACCTTAGACCCAACACAGTGGGTTGACGTCGATGGTGATGGTTTTGGTGACAATGTTGATGGAAACAATCCTGATTTGTGTCCGAATACAGGCATCAGTTACCTCAATCAAGTCGATGAAAACGGGTGTGCGCCAAATCAGATTGACTCCGACAACGATGGTATTCTAGATTCAATGGATAGTTGTCCTAACCAACCGAAAGGTTCTGATGGATTTGATGATGGTTGTCCACGCGTAAATGAACAAACCGAGGAAGAGGATACATTGCTCTTTGGCTTCACACCCGTTGCCTTAGGTGGAATTGTTGGTGGAATCATCGCTGCGATTGTTCTCGTACTCGTCGTGTTACGATTTGTGCTCCGAGAAGACGATGATGACGATTATGATGATTATTATGATGATGACGATGACAACGATGATGAGGATATCTTCTCTCAACTCGATAAGAAAAAGTCTTCAAGTCAGAGAGGATCTTCTCGCTCATCTTCCTCATCAGCCGCATCAACAATGGCCACCTCACCAAAGAGTAGGGGGCCATCAGGTGGTCCTACAGGAGGACCAACGAGTGGTCCACCAAAGGGTCCTTCCAGAGGTTCTTCTGGCCCATCAGGTGGTCCACCATCTGCTAAAGGGCCTGGCAGTGGTCCGTCAAGAGGGCCAACAAGATCGGAAGAGCCTCCCCAATCCCCGACACCCCAACCGGCTAAGCGTGTTGCAAAGAAGCGTGCCGCAAGCGAGATTACAAATGAACCTAAAGCAAAGGTGAGAAAAGCGAAAATTGATGTCGACCTTGATGTCTTTGAATCTGGTCAAGATGCCGATAGAAATGCAGCAGTTGATTGGATTGTTGGGGCAATCGCTGATGGTGTGGCAGAGCGAACGATGCTCCTCCAGTTACAAGAGACTGGATGGACTGCTGAACAATCAAGGGCTATCATCAACCTCGCCAAAAACCAGTCTTGATTCAATTTCAAAAAAACATTAGGCATAAATGCAAAATGAGGTAGGACTAGATTGCTGAGGGGGAGAACATGGCTGAATCAGGAGATTTTGATGCTTCAGTTCCAGATGGAATTGAAGTCGATGACGCCGCTGCTTATTTTGGCGTTACAGAGTCCTCTGATGCCCTCCACTCCATGTTGGCAATGAATCAGAGAGATGCGATGGTGAAATTCTTCAGTCTCTTATCGGATATTGTCCTTTTACCCGGAGAATTCAATTTCGAAGCTGCAAGTGAGCGAATGCAATGTGAAGGTGGTGAAATCTACTATCTTGTTGCAGGCCATTTAGGATTAATGAGTTTACAAGACCCATTATCGAGATTTATTGGTGAAACTGACTCAATGGGTGAGTCAGGTTCAGCTGACGCATCCTTAACAGACGAAGAAAAAGAAAAACTGAGGGGCGTTGCAGACCCAATGAGACTCATGAAAATTCTTGCAGTCGGCTTTACGACAGGTGGGGATGCTGAGTTTTTGAAATATCTTGATGCTATGTCTTCATACATCAATAACCCAAAAGAGTCAAAGGAAACACTCCTTCGAATAACCAATGAATTGGACGCCTCACTCGATGTCGAAGGGCATGTTCTGCCTATGCCCACATTAGCCAGCAGCACTGCATCAGCATCACAAATTGATACATCACTCAAAGTCGAGACACAAGAATCCCAGCCGACAGAAATTCCAGAAGAGGTGCCACTACCACCATCAGTCTCACTTCCTCCAACAGAGAAAGAGCCATCAGCATCGAATGATATACCACTTCCATCACCAAACAAGGTTGAACTTCCCAAAGTGGAGGTTGTTGAATCTGAGCCTCAAAAAATTGAATCCGATAAACAAATGGAAAGAGCAACTCAAGATGCGTTTGCGGGGGCATTCACACTTGGATTACATGATGACGCTCCCCAAGAAGACGTCAACGAGCCAACCACCGAAGACCTCCTATCAACGCTTGCTGAGGAGAATGAAACAGAGGAAGATGACGTTCAACATGTTTTGGAATTTGAAGACCCGCTTCAATCCGAAATTACTTTTGATGAACCTTCCATAGAACCAACGGAGCCTGCACAAGAAGAATTTGTGAGTGCTGCTGAACGATTTATTGCTGCTGATACCGATGGTAGCGGTGCACTCTCTGTTGATGAATTAGCAGAAGCCACCGGTACGAGCATCGAAGAAGCAGAACGTTTGCACAAAGAAGCAGACACTGATGGTGATGGAACGGTTTCCTTAGGCGAATTCGTTTCATCTGAGGCAGGAGAAAAAGCTCAGGCTTTACCCCGCCCGATTGCCCCAGTACGCAAACCCCTTGGAGGACAGCAACCTCAACAGCAGCCCCAACCTCAACAACAGCCTCAACAGCAACCTCAGCAGTGGCAGCAACAACCTCAACAGCAACCTCAGCAGTGGCAGCAACAACCTCAGCAGTGGCAGCAACAACCCCAACAGTGGCAACAACCTCAACCGACGATTCGCTCAGGTGTATTTTGTCGTGGATGCGGCATTGGATTAGATCCGTACTGGCGTTTTTGTCCAGTTTGTGGTGCTCCAAATCAATGATTATTCGATGAGGAAAACACCTTCACGAATGATTGGTGTATCGTCAAGCCATACATCAGGTGCCTTGATGACACCTGGAATGCTGAGACCTACTTTTGTATGGCGTCCAATTGAAAAATAACAGGTGCCGAGTTTCTTTTCATCTTCGAGAACATTTCCTAGCAATCGTGCATTTGAATTCATACCAAATCCAAATTCAGAGACAATCCAAACGCCATCTTGTTCCTTCGATGAGAGTCTTCGAGCAGCCTCACCTAATTGTTGACGAAGGTGTGCGGCAACAGAACCTCCTTTGATGTCGGTGATGCTCCCTTCCTCGATGGTGACGAAAATTGGTTCTTCAACGAGAGTGGCATCCCATGAGCCGTCAATCACAATTGTACCATTCATTGTTTTTTCACGAGGTTGAATAAAGATTTTTCCAGCTGGAAGGTTTGTCAACATTCTTGGTCGATTGCAGATCCCGTTATCATCAAGTTTCCAGTCCCTCCAATTGACTTCAAAGGTGATATTTGTCCCCGATTCAGATTTTACATTTACAATTCTTCGACGACGTAGAATGGAACCCATATCACCAATTGTTTTCTTCATGTGTTGGAAATCAGTTGACATACCACCGTGAATAAACATGTCAACGGTCATACCAGGCATTGTCGCAACTCGTGCACCTTCACGCAGTGCTTGTTTAACAGCCATTGTGTGAGTTAACGAATACTTTGTTGGAGCAATAACAACTTGTTGCTGGCGCATGAGATTTGCAACTGGAGAAGGGGGCTCCTCTCCATGATGTCGTCCTTTAGGCATAACAATGAGCAAAACACGGTCTGAGAATTTAGAAGCAGCGTCGTGCAATGATTTTCCAATTTCTGTGGTTGTAGGGTCGCAAACGATGAGGATATTTTCACCTCTTCGCAAATCCATACATGTCCGAATGACCATTTCCGACCTTAACTGCATCAGTTCTTCAACGCTCAAATCTGTAACTTCTTGTTCAACATCGTTTGTATCGATTTCTTTTGGAGTTGTTTCTGCAACAATCGAATCGATGTCTGCATCATCCCGGTCGATAGGGACTTCTTCCTCTTCCTTCTTTCGCTTGAAGGGAGGCACCATGAACATGCTAAGTTGCTATGGGTCTTCAATGTGTGTGTTTTTCTATACAATAGGGTTGAATTTTTGAGAAGTTGTGTCAATAAATTTCTAATTCAATGAGTTGAAGCGATATTCATGAGTGCCTATGCAGAGTTCATTCAAACTACCGAAGATATCTACCGCTTGTCTGCCATCGCAGGCCATTTGGGTTGGGACCAAGAAGTTTTGATGCCCCAAAAAGGAGGGCAAGCGCGAGGAGAAATGATGTCATGGTTGGCAAAAGAAAAGCATCAAAAATTAACTAGCGAAACATATGGAAATCTCATTTCAACTCTGGAGCAAGATTCGACTCTTTCAGATGACGAAAAATCAAATGTCCGTGAAATGAAAATTTCTTATGACAAGGCAAAGGCATTACCCGTAGAATTTGTTTCAAGATATGCACAACTAAGGTCGAACTCTCTTCGAGCATGGC
>CAZWXR010000014.1:0-22874 GCA_964637985.1 uncultured Candidatus Poseidoniales archaeon | reverse complement strand
GAAAGGTATTTTGAATTTGATGTGAAGATTTGATGGCAATAATATGATGAGGTTTATACTACACCGGCCATTATGGTGTTATGCATCCAAGAAGAATTGAGGTGGGACAGTTCAAATAGGGTCGGATACTAAAGAAGACAGGGCGATATTATGGCAGACGACGACAATTCCATTTCATTACGAGTTTCCAAAGCAATTCCATCCGATGTAGGGCATGGTCGAGCAAGAATCGCTGCCGATGTTGGCCTTGACCTAAAGCCAGGCGACATTGTCGAGATATCTGGCGATGAACGATCAACTGCTGCAATCTATTGGCGAAGTCGCCCAGAAGATTCGAAACTTGACATCATCCGAATCGATGGAATCATTCGAAAAAACGCTGGAGTCAGCCTTTCTGACCGTGTTACTGTTCGGAAAGTGAATGCAAAAGACTGCACAAAACTCACCATCACCCCAGTGATGGCGAACAAACAGAAAGTCAAATTTGGACCAGGCATCGAGGGATTCGCACGACGTGGATTAGCAAAAAGACCGGTTGTCGCTGGTGACAGAATTTTCATCCCTGGCATGACACTCTTTGCTGAGGCACTTCCATTCGCTGTCGTCTCCACCGTGCCCAAGGGCATTGTCAAGGTCACGAACCAAACTGAAATCGTCATCAAAGATGAAGCGGTTGCAGAAGAAGAACTCGGCCAATCAGAGGGCATAACATACGAGGACGTCGGTGGTATTGGTCAACAGTTACAAAAAGTCCGAGAAATGATTGAACTTCCACTTAAGCATCCTGAATTGTTCCGACGCTTAGGTATTGACCCGCCGAAAGGCGTTCTACTTCACGGACCACCCGGAACGGGTAAAACAATGATTGCAAAGGCTGTTGCGACTGAAGTAAACGCCCATTTCAAGAGCATCAACGGTCCAGAAATTATTTCAAAATATTATGGTGAATCAGAAAAGCAACTTCGAGAAATATTTGATGAGGCGAGTGAAAAATCCCCAGCGATTATTTTCATCGACGAAATCGACTCTATTTGTCCTAAGCGAGAGGATGTAACTGGCGAAGTCGAACGAAGAGTTGTTGCTCAAATGCTGACATTGATGGATGGCATGCAGGGAAGAGACAATGTCGTTGTCATTGGTGCTACCAACCGTCGTGATGCACTCGACCCTGCACTACGACGCCCCGGACGTTTCGACCGAGAAATCGAAATCGGCGTCCCTGACCGAGATGGACGAAGTGAGATTATGGATGTCCACATTCGCCAAATGCCGATTTCTGAAGATTTCGACATCAACTGGATTCTCGACAATACCTACGGTTTCGTTGGTGCTGACCTAGCATCGCTGGTTCGTGAAGGTGCGATGAAGGCACTTCGACGATATCTGCCAGAAATCGACCTTGAGGAAGATACTATTCCACCAGAAGTCCTTGAAAAAATGGAAGTCCGAATGGAAGACTTCAAAGAAGCTATCAAAGATGTTGAGCCATCTGCTCTCCGAGAAATTTACATTGAAATTCCTGAGGTAAGTTGGGATGAAGTCGGCGGACTTGAAGAGGTCAAAGACCGACTTAAAGAATCGGTTGAATGGCCTCTCACGAAGCCTGAATTGTTTGAACACTTCGGTATTAAGCCTCCACGAGGAATCGTACTCTTTGGTGCCCCTGGTACTGGAAAAACATTACTTGCAAAAGCAATTGCCAACGAAGCCCAGGCAAACTTCATCAGCATCAAGGGCCCTGAATTGATATCAAAATGGGTTGGTGAATCCGAACGAGCCATTCGTGAAATCTTCAAGAAAGCGAAGCAATCTTCACCTTCAATCATTTTCTTAGATGAATTCGAATCAATCGCCTCTGTACGTTCCGGAGGAACAATGACTGAAGGTAGCGATGCATCAAACAGGGTTGTTAATCAATTGCTTGCAAGTATGGACGGCGTTGAATCTATCGATGGCGTTATCGTTGTTGCAGCGACCAACAGGCCTGAAATGATCGACCCTGCACTTCTACGAAGTGGACGATTTGAACGCGTTCTCCACGTTCCGCCTCCAGACGCTTCTGCTCGTGAAGCGATTTTCAGCATACACTCCGAAGGCATGCCGCTTGGAAAATTCTCCATTAAGGATATCCTGAGTGGTCTTGATGGGTTCACTGGTGCAGACATTGAGGCTGTGTGCCGAGAAGCTGCATTAATTTGCATGCGAGACGAAAAGAAAAAGGTTGGAAAATCTCACTTCGAGGATGCAATTTCTAGAGTCCGACCTACCGTAACTCCTGACATGCTCGAGTATTACTCAAAGATGGAAGCAAGGTTGACCTCAGGGTTGTCAAACATCAAGAGAACAAAGGACTTTGGCTTCGGAATCGAAGCGATGTAAATTCTCGAACCGACGAATTGATGTGCCTCAGCCACTCCAGTAGTTATAGGGGCAATCCATGGCCATTTTCGGAAGGGAAATTATTGGACGTCAGGTCCTTGACCAAACCGGTGAAGAACTTGGCATTCTCGTTGACCTCAATTTCGATTTGTTTTCAGGACTGATCACGGAATTCATCGTCAAAGTGAACGACGATATTGATGCAACAAAATTGCCTTTTGAAGGAGAATCACACATCGTCAAAATTCTAACCGAACAGGTCAACTCCGTTGCAAAAGAGATTCGCCTCAATGTTTGATTCGCACGAAGCAAAATAGCACACGGTTGGACAACCTTCTAAAGTTAATGAGTGACCTCATCAATTTACAGAGGAGTGCACACTATGGCAGAGGGGACACGACGAGTCAATGTTCGGCGCATTGTTCTCCAATCTTCTTTTTGGCTTGTGATGCTTGTTTTGCTGTTCTCCGTGCTCTCGAGTTTTGTCAATCTAAGTTCCTCGAATCAACTCTCAGCATACGATGATGATTGGAACGACATGTCTGCTTTTCGGCATGATTTGAACGACATGGGTATCGAAACGAGGTCACTCGTCTCCAGCCCACTGCTTCTTGCCGACATTGAAGACCCGAGAAACACGACCTATATTCTCGCCGGAGTTGAACGTGATACACTCACCTTGCCACAATTTGATGAGGAAGGCTTCATCACGATTGCATCTGATTCTGGTTTCTCCCCTTCCGAAGTAGACGCCGTGGTTGAATTTGTTGAGGCCGGTGGTACTGCTCTCATTCTCGAAGATTATGGATACGCAAATACAATCGCTGAAGCCTTTGGTGTAAGGTTCACTGGTGAGCAAGTCTTCGACACAAATTATGTTCCATCCCTCGATTATAACTACATCTGGATGTGCGTTCAATCCAATCCTTGCGGTATGAATGGAACAGAACTCGATGTCGCCACTATTGGAACTCATGAGCGATGGGCTGAAGCGAATGCTCCAGGCCAACATCCCTGCTCTTTGCTCAGCGGCGAAACGGCTGCAACTGCTGAAGATGCGGGATTGTGTCGACAACACTGGAATAACGGCGTCATCAACTACAACGGTTCCTATCAGTTGCTGTTGAACAACATCACGGCGTTGGAAGTCATTCCAGGCCAACAAACCCCACTCCCAGAAATTGCGATTCGAGCACTCACGAGCAACGAAGCAACAGTCGATGTAAACGGCGATGGTGAGATTTGGGTGAGCAATGAAATCACACCCGAAACACCTGACCGATGGGGTCAGTTCAACCTGAGCATCGAAGTCTGTGAGCGTGCAAGTTGCAATCCAAAAGATGGGGGGCGGGTTGTCTTCATCGCAGACGGTTCCGCCCTCATTAACGCCATTTACGACTATGAAGGCTTCAACGATGGAAAGTACAACAAGAAAACCGACATTCTCGTGCCAGCGAACGATAATCGAAAGTGGGCCCTCGACTTCGTAGCAGAGGCTTTGATGAGTTCAGTCCCCGGTGAGGAAGGTCAAGCATCGGAGAATGCGATGGTCATTTTCGATGAATCAAGACATCCACAAAACGCAATGCTCGCTGATTCATATAACACGGTGTACTTTCTTTTGGTGTACTTCACAGGTGAGGGTTTGGCTATGTTGGTGTTGTTCGTTATACTGTTCATGACCTTTGAAGCGGTCCTCATCAAGAAACGGGACCCTGAAAGTTGGAGACATGTGTTCAGCATTATCTACTACGGCTTTGGTGATGCGAATCGGTACGAATATTATTCGAAAGTCAACAAAATACGTCAAGTATTCTTATCGAAGGTAAGAAATCAAAACGGTTTGAGTCAAGAGGAATTTAATTCGATGCAAGCCAATGAACTCATTCAACTCATCAATGATCCAGTCCTATCGAAGTTCGCAATTGATACTTCGCAAAAGTATACTTTGGAACAGTCGGTAGCGCTGGTCAAACGCATCAAAGCTTGGGGGCGTCAGTGAGGGATTGGTATGTGGACACGAAAAGCAGCATTCACCTTCACTGGAGGTATCGCTTTGGTCCTCATCGGTATGATGATTTCAAACCAACAAATGATGATTCTCGGGTTAGCGCTCGTGGCATTTATCACAGTAAATTCGTGGATTGGTGGCCATGGCGATGTTGAAATTCAACGCACATTGTCGGCTGATAACCTCTACAAAGGAGACGATTTGTATGTTGAACTGCTCATAACAAACCGAAGTCATCGAAAGACACAAATCATGGAGGTGTACGACAACATCCCTCATGAAATGAAATTGAGAAGCGGATTGAATCAAATGAGTTTGAATCTCAAACCGGGTGAAAGCGCACGAATTCGTTATGTCTTGCGATGCCCACTCAGAGGTCATTATTCAATTGGCCCAGTTTCTCTTCGCATACAGAACACATTCAACCTCGGCGTTGAGGAGATGTATGTAGATCATCATAGTGATATCGTCATCTTCCCACAAATCAAAGATGTCGAAGAGGCGTTCCTACGAAGTAGAACACCCAAGATGTACACAGGTGCAACGACTCTTCGTACCCCAGGTCAAGGTTCTGAATTTTATTCTCTACGAGAGTATGTTCCCGGTGACCCTTTCAAGAACATCAATTGGAAGGCTTTTGCTCGAACTGGCGAGCTCATGGTCAACGAAAAATGTCGAGATGCTGTGACAGACCTTTACATCATTCTCGACTCAAGAGACCTCGCACGAATTGGTACAGTGCTCAAGAATCCACTCGAAATGGGTACATTATCTGCTGCAAGTTTGGCATCATTTTTCCTCAAGAGAAGAGATTCTGTCGCACTTGCAATTTATGATGAAAAATTATCATACTTACCTCCAGATACCGGAGATAAGCAGTATTTCAAGATCCTTAGTTCATTAGCGGGTGTCCAAGCACGAGGGGAAATGCCACTCCAAGCGGTAACAAACTCAATCAGTGGAAGATTTAGTCGTGGTAGCCCTGTATTCATTATTTCATCCTGCGAAGGCGATGGCACGGTGCCTGCTGCTGTCCGTGATCTTGTGGGCCGTGGCCATGAAGTCACCGTTTTATCACCTGCAAGCATCGATTTCGAACGATTAGTAAGTCGAATTCCACGTATGTCCTATGAGGTGCTCAAGATTGAACGACAAAATCGTCTGACAACACTCGCTGGATTCGGTGCACAGGTCATCGATTGGATGCCAGACATGGACTTATCACAAGCTTTGATGCAGGTCAGGGGGTACTAAGATGGCAGGTGAAGTCGAATTACAAAGCGATGTCCTGCTCGGCGATGACCGTAAGCCAAGGACATTGCATATCGCCCAACTCAGAAAACAGTGGCAGGTCCTCACTCTGCAAATTGTTGCGACAATCGCACTCATCACGATGTACCTCGAAGTTGTTTCAACGTATGTCGTCGGTTCAATTGACCATACGATTTTATTTGATACGATTGAACTTCTCATTGGAAATCAATTACCTCTCGGTGATTGGCTAACCGGTGAAGGAAGGGATGGCCTTTCAAGATTCACAGTTCCTTTGATTCTCGGTCTTGGCTTAGGAGGCCTCATGGCTTTGCTCGCTTTCCAAACGCCTAAGATTCAGCAACGTATCAAATTCGGATTTTATCTAGGTCTCATGATTGTTATGATCGGTCAACTCTTGCTCTCATGGCTCGCTGGTATGTTGTTTGAATTTAACCTGAGGTTACCAAGTGATAGTGAATTACAAACACTTGAGTGGCCGTTGTTGATGGTGATGTCAATTATGATTCTGTTCATTTATCTAAGTCCAATAATTCTTGGAACAAGAGGCATTTGGTCCCTTCATCGTCGGTCGATTGCATTCTCGATTGGTATTACCCTCGTATTCCTCGCAATTCACGCTATTCTCACATTCCCTCTCATCAAGAGCCAACTCGGTACATATGGAGGTACACTAACTGCATTGGATGGACAAATCTCCAATCCAACGATTGGTCTCTTTGGCCTCGACCTTGTGACCACACAACAGTTCAACCTTATTCTCATCGCCGTTCTCATCATGGTATTCCAAGAAGCAGCATACGGTGTCATCAAGAATTTAGAATATGCATACCGATTACCAGAATCCTGCAAGCGCGACCCTGAATATGTTCGGCAAATGGATAATGTCCTCAACACACATCTTCGCCATACATTCGGCTACCTTAGCCTAACAGGATTGGCAACGATGATCGCTCTCGGCTTTCACAAGGTTCTTCTCCAATTTGTTGAAAACACAACAGGTAGCCAATGGGCAGGTCAAGTGTCCGAATCGATTGAATTATCACTCACATATGGGCTTGTCATTTCTGCACTTTTGTTCCTCAGCCTGATGTCAGTACTCCGATTTCTCATTCCATGGCAACGAATTTCAGCATTACTTCAGAATTGGCGAAGTCCTTCATCAACACCCTCAACACAAGGCACAGTTGAAAAGAAAGACATCGTCCAACTTTAACGGGACTGAATGAATCGACCAATGAGTTCAATCACACTCACCGCAACAATTGGGTACAAGCACCAGGCCGTTATAACACCGAATCCACCATCGACTCGTTCGAGAATTTGAGATGGAATGAAAACCAACGTCACGAGAAAAATAACCATGAGCATGCGTTCAATCCAAAGTGGATACAATGCACCCCTCTCTTCCTCTCGATTCAACAAGGTGATGTCTTGGTCAGACATGTTTTGCCCTCAGAATTCAACATCTGCAAGTTTGGATTCTAAGTCGTCCAATGCTTTCGATTCTCTTTTCTGTTTTTCATCTGCACTATTTGCAATTCTGTAATGTTTCCAATTTGAGTCAAGCCGTGCTAATTCCTCTTCAAGTGCTGCTCGTTCGTCATGGAAATCTGCATCCGTTTGATGCAATAGAGGTGGTGCGTGGTCAAAAGCCTGGCTTTCCTCATGTTCTTCAGGAGCTTCAAGATTGGCCCATCCCTCGTCATCGAGTTCATCTTTATCTTCAGATTGAAGGTCGAGATGTTCCGATTGAACGAGGTTCGACTCCATGCCCTCGAGGGATGATTCATCGACCGGAATTCGCTGCTGAACAGGAATCGCATTTCGTTCGAATGGCAGGAAGCCATCTCTCTGGAATTCCCAAAGCATACCTCGAGGAACGCCGTCTGTCAATCCGGAGGCATCGAGTTGTGTGATCAGTTCTTCGAGGACTTGTGCTGTATCTTCGAGCATAATGGACTCTCCAGCGTCTCGTTGGTCAGCTTCAATATAGATGTCATCAAGAGCAACCTGAATGAGTTTTCGAGTTCCTTGAGCGAGCATTGGAAGCGACTCAGGGCGTTGACAATTGGCGAGAAGTGCATCGACATCTTGTTGGGGTGCACCTAATCGAGCAAGTTGTTCGAGAACATTTCGAATACGTCGTAACATGGTAATTGAGCGGTCGTAATCTTCCAGCAAATGCTCCAGGTCCAAAATAAGATGTGTTACCGTCTCTCCAAGTTGAACTTCAAGTCGTTGTTGGACTGACCATCTTGCCAAACCACGAACGGCTCCAGCAGTATCCGGAACTTGTCGCTCCAGCATCGTCATGACCTCTGATGAGAGCAAATGGCGTGGCGTTGCTGCTACATGGTCAACTGTACTTTGAATGACTTGAAGGGCACGCTCAACGGCTCTGTCAAGTAACACCACCGAATAGCCCAATGTTCTCGAATGTTCCAGACGTTCAAGTATCGGGCCAAGGCCTTTGAATGTCGTATCGTCGTCGAGCAGAACTTGTGCGAGTGGTTCTTCAGAAAGGCGAGCTCGAAGCCTCTCTGCTTCCTTGATATCTTCAAGTGCCTCTTCGTGAGCCTGTGATAGTTGGGTTGCTTGGTCTATGAGTGAAGCAAGTTCTGCTTCTGCATGCCCTCGACGGGCTCCAATATCGCCGAGTTCTCGAAGAATTGTTCGACGCTCATTCATTAATTCCTTCAATTCTGCTTCAACGTTGTTTCTACGGGCCTCGTCTTGAGACAAACGCCGATGTTCATCGAGGGTTCGCTCTCTTGCTTGTTTGGTTTCTAAATGCATCCCGTCCAATTCTGCTTTTTGCGCTTGGATTTTCTCTTCGAGGACCATCGTTTCCGCTTGTGCATTGACGTGTCTGTCTCGTACATTCGAAACCTGTTCATTCAAAATCCTAAGTCGTCGTTCTTCGTCTTCAATTTGTTGACGAAGAAGAAGGAGGCGCTCACTGTTGCTTGTGACTTCAGATTGTAAATTGGCTTCTCGTAATGCCATCGATTCAATCTCATTTTGGAGTGCTGCTGCAGATGATGCTTCCCCGAGTGCTTTTGCTAGTTCTTCTGCTCTCGAGGACACTTGATGTTCCAGTTCATTGACCCTCTTCATCAATTTATCAGCTAAATTTTCTGCTTCCTCTTGAGCAGCTTGTGCAGTTGACAATCTCAATTGCATTCCATTGAGGTCTTCATTGGCTGATTCTCTTGAACTTTGATGGTTAAGTTTTGATTCTTCTAATTGGCGTGCTCGAATTTCAGCGGCCTCTTTTTGTTTTCTACTCGATGACAATTGTGCTTCCAATTGTGATTTATCATGCATTAATTCACTAACTTTCGCCTCGGATTGCTCAAGTCTCCTTTGCAGGCCAAGATCAACAGCGGCGATTTTTTCCTCGCCAATCATTTCGCTCTTCGTTGGCGATTCGATTTTGGGCCCTTCAATTTCGATTTCTTTTCTGCTTTTTCGTAAATTTGCTAAAGAGTGTTCAAAACCAAACAAGGTTTTGAGTTTGGTTGTCAGTGTTTCTTGTCGTGCCTCAGATGTTGTCCGAATAGTTGGTAATACGGTAAAGAGAGCATCCAAGGAAAATTGGTCAACATTGCCGCTATTTTCAGATAACAAAGTACCTGCAGGAAGTCTGTGAAGTTTCATGATCTTTTTAGCATCTGTAAAATCCATCAGAACGTCAGAAAATTCCCCTCCGTCTGCATTGAACATCCCTACTGGCAAACCTTTTGAAAGAAGTAATGAAATGGATTTCGACGAAACTCCTGCGGTGATGTGGCCTGTAACCTGTTCTTCGACAGCCGATGTTAGCATGGAAATGATGGCATCAGTTCCACCCTTGCCCTCACGAATGACGAAGCCTTCGGGTACCTCTTTTGAAAACATTATACCGGTCACATCGCCTTCAAGGCTTGCGTTTGTTCGACTGAGAATAGATGCGTGATCGGCGGTTGCCTCTGTCCAAACGCCAAGAAGTAATTGGCCATTTTCAACAATCATAAGGGCATCGTGCTCGCCTCGAAGTGACACGTATGCAGGTGCAATGAAACCTGATTGTAGCGATTTATTTTGGTCAGCAAGCATGTTTGCAAGCAGAATGGCCACATTGTCCGCAGAATCTGGCAATTCACCAGTTGCATCGATAACTACACCATTTTCTGCAACAACTGCACCACGAACCGAAGGCATCGAATCCAACGACGATAGAATCGCTGATGCGTTCTTTGAAAGAAGATGTCCTGTTCCAGAAACCTGAGGAAGCAAACCTTGTCGATCGGCTTGATGTTCGAAAGCCTCTGGGAATAGTTCGGCAACTTGTCCTAGACCCCTTTGTGAATATTCATCGGCGGTGTGTCGTGTTTTATTCTCAGATTCAATGGCCTCAAGTGCTTTTTTTGCTTTTGTTCCTCCAAGAATTTGCTTTGTATCGACATCTTCTGCGATGTAACCGACCACCCTTCCCGCTCGGACGAGTCGATGTCCACTGGGGGTCTTTCTTCGACCGACCCATGTTGTGATGACGCCGAAATCGAATGGTTGAATTGCACCATCGGTCACCTCGATGTGTTCTTGTATTATTTTTCCAGGCGGTAATTCAAACATGGTTTTCACGCTACTCCTTCTATGGTTTGCAATCCCTTGCGGTGTGTCTGTACATGATTTCGCCAGAGTTGCAAATTCTGCTTTTTGCCTTGTATGACGATGATTCTATCGAAGGACAGAATTTCGATAAACTGTCCTTTTTCGGCCTCATACCAAATTTCTTTCACATCTTGTCCATCAAGTGCTTGAGCAATTTGCAATTGTAAGGATATGTGGTGAATGATAGCATGAACATCGGGAATAAAACCTTCTTTTCCAACGCCGGCGATGAGTTCTCCTGAACCGTTGAGAATTGAAGCATGCTCAACCCCCTTTACTTGTAAAAACGAGGAAAGGAGATGGTTCAACATCACTGCTCAAATGCCACCACACCGCTGTACTATTCAAGAAGTTTTGCGCTCAAGATGGATTTTTTGCCGATTTCAGCATGTAATGGTAATTTCCAACTGAAAAATACAACATCTATTTTTGAAAACCACGCTCCTGTGTCGCACTTTCAATCTCGATTTTTTTTGAGATTTCTAAGTGGTTAATTAAGGCTAAATATTTCAATTAAAAATTTAAATCTGCAATTGAAATATATGATTTACAAATTTCGTAAACAAACCGCTCATTTCATAGGTAGTTCTTCTGTGGACACACTATGAATGCACCAGAGGGCATGTTCGACATCCCTTCATGTGATTCTTGTGAACACCCTGCGGTCATTCTTCAAGAATACTCGGGCCGCGTGCTTTGCAACAAGCATTTAGCGAAATCTGTACGGAAAAAGATTAGCCGCGAGCTGCGTCAACAATTTGAAATCGAAAAAGGCGTCATGACAACAATCTTTGTCGCCATCTCAGGAGGAAAGGATTCGGCTGTCCTCCTCGATAGTTTGGTCGACATTTTGGGGCAACGCCGAGATGTCAAGATTATTGCTGGAACCGTGGATGAAGGTATCGAAGGATACCGACCCCCCTCATTGATTTGTGCCGAAGAGTTATGCAAAAAATTAGATGTTGAATTTGTAACAGTATCCTACAGAGAACTTCAATTTATGGACATGGATGATGTTGTGAAAAAATTACCAATGGTTATTGAAAATGACAACGATGCACCCCGAATGCCTTGTGCTTATTGTGGCGTTTTTCGACGACAAGGTATCAATTATCTCGCCAGTAAAGTTGGTGCAGATGTGGTCGCTTTAGGCCACAACCTCGACGATATGGCCCAAACAGTCCTCATGAATTTGACAAATGGCGACATTGAGCGAACGCTTCGGCTCGCACCACACACCACAACACCTCTCGATGGCATGGCTCCGAGAATCGTCCCACTCCGGTGGGTGCCAGAGCAAGAAATCCACCTTTATGCTCTGCACAGGAATTTACCAATTCATCATGAAGAGTGCCCACATGCACGTGGTGCGCTGCGCTGGCGTCATCGAGAATTGGTCGCTCGAATGGAAGAGGATGTGGCTGGAACAAGGCACGGGCTCGTGCGTGCTGCAGATCACATCAAAGTGATGAGAGACCAGATCACTGCATTAGGAGGAAGCCCAACAAAACTCGCACCCCCTGCCCCTTGTGTTCAATGTGGCGAACTCACATCAGGAAATCAATGCAAAGCGTGCGATATGAGAACATTACTCGGTATCGAATTCAAAGAAGATTCTCAATGAGTTTCTCCACTTCTTGTGGTCGGCCACAATAATGACATCGCAATTCGATTGGCTCCCTACGGGCCACAAATAATCGATGAGGAAGAGGCTCTCTTGGGTTGGTGGTGATACAGTTGCTGAACGTGCAACGCACGACGTTGGTAATTTCATCGTCGAGTTCAATCGTCAATTTTTCTGCAACTGAGAATGCTCGAATGATAGCGACATGTGCATCTGGAGCAACTAAGGCCAGTCTGTTGAGTTCATCTTGTGTAAGTTCTCTATCTTCTACTTTAATGATGTCTTTCGCACCCATTTTCTTCGATGGTACATTCATGACCATGGAAACCGGCACTGAAGTTGTATCATTCACGTTTAACATTTCGAGCACACGAAGAGCTTTACCTGCGGGGATGTGGTCAATAACCGTCCCGTTTTGAATTGCCGTTACTCTTCTCATGTTTTGTTCATTGCTCATTTCACTCACCACCTTCTATGTGTAAAGGTACATCGACATTTAACAATCGACAAAGGAGTGCCATTCGTGCAACAACACCGTTGAAAGCTTGTTCAAAATATCGTGCATGTCGAGTGTGGTCAACTGATGGATGGATTTCATCGACTCTCGGTAATGGGTGCATGACAATCATACTTGGACGACAATTTGACAACTGGTCGGCGTGTAATTTGTACGCTCCCGCAACTTTCTTGTATTCATCTTCGTCGTTGAATCGCTCTTTTTGAATTCGAGTCATGTAGACGACATCCGCAGAGTCGAGACTTCCAATCAAGTCCTCTGTCTCAACAATTGTAGCACCATGAGATTGTAAATCTTCAACAATCTCTCGTGGCATTCGCAGAATCGAAGGACTTGCAAGAACTAAATTGCAACCAAATCGAATGAGGGCGTGGCTCAAGGAATGAACTGTTCGACCAAATCGGAGATCTCCTGCCAGAACGATATCCAAATTTTCAAGCGTACCGTGGGCCTGTCGGATGGTGAACAGGTCAAGCATGGTCTGTGTCGGGTGATTGCCTGCTCCGTCGCCACCATTGAGGACCGGGCACTGAGCAGAATCTTGAGCATATTGTGCAGCACCCTGTCGCGGGTGACGCAAAGCGATGATGTCGGTGTATCCATCGACCATTTGAATCGTGTCAAACAATGTTTCGCCCTTCACCACCGATGAGGTGCTCACATCACCTAAATTCACCACATCGCCACCAAGTCGCTTCATTGCAGTTTCAAACGACATTCGAGTTCTTGTGCTCGGTTCAAAAAACAAATTTCCCAAAATTTTTCCTTGCAGCAATGGCAAATATGTATTCCCTCGTGCAACGGGGAGAAGTCGTTCTGCCGTGTCGAGAATTTCTAAAATCTCATCATTTGATAGGTCATTCATCGTGATTAAGCCAGGCATGGTTATACCTCACTTCGCAAGTGAGACAATAAGTCCTTTGAACATTTGCCAAAGAGAACATGGTTGAAAAAACCTCAAAGAGTTATGCGGTATGCTCGATGTATCTTGAAGTAGGGGCAGGGAAAATGGATTGGGGCTCGTACGAAGATGCAATCAAACAAGAATACGCCACCCGTGTTCAAAGGATTGAGAAACTCACATTGTTTTCTGCACTTATCTTACTGTTCAGTGCAATTTGGATTCTATGGCCGTTGTTGCAATCAACGCTCGATGGGAAAGGCGGCATCCTTTCGGGCTTTGGGTCAACGGTGCTGCTCATTCTTTGGGGCATGATTCTCCAGGATGCGGTTCTCAATGATGCAAAGGCAAGAACTCGAATTGCTTCTGCTACAACATTTGCATTTCCTATCCTCGCGGTTGTTGGTACGATGAATATCTCTGCCCATACAGATGACATTGTAGCATCTATATGCATCCTCATTCCCGCAGTGTATTGTTATCGAATTTCACATCAACTTCTCAATGGAGCACTCGATGTTCTTCGCTATCGTGCGATTGTCGCTTCAATAGGCTCAGGAACTGGACTTGTCATATTCATGACAAGTACGACGATATCATTCGATTTGGACCCTTCATTGCTTGCACTCATCGCCATTGCATTTGCCATAGGCGATGCAATTATTGCTTGGTTTACAGGTGACGAGCATAAAGAACTACGGAAGACATTCAAATCAAAATTAAATCAACTTGAAACTGAAATCCTCGTTCTCAAATCTCAAGGGGCTGCGGTTTCACAGGCTTCCAGCCTCATCACAACCGCAGGAGAGGAAGGCCATCTCGACCCAGAATTAGGTATGAAACTTCTCGCAGATGCTGAAGAGGAAATGAAACGATCACTTTCTCTTGCCGCTGATGTTGAAATTATTCAAGACGATGCGATGCAGTATTTGGAACAGGCTGAAAAAATTTCACCAATGGCTAAGAAACCAAGAAAGGCATTTGAAGCTGGATTAAGAGAGGTATCGCTCGGATCTCTTCGCGAGGCTGAAGGGTTGTTCCGTACCTCAAAGAAGAGGTCTCTTGAATTGATTGAATGGTGGCAGAAGGCTGAAACCGTCATTTCTGAAGCAGAAGCATTGTTGCAAAACACAACGGGTGGTGGCACGGAGCACCTGCGGGAATTGCTTCAAGATGCAAAAACAAAATTGTTTGCTGAGCAACCCAAGAAGGCTTACGAGTTTGCAAGTGTCATTCCAGAACAACTCTCTGCAGATGAGCATGCTATGGAGAGGGCAACCGAATCCATTGAAATGGCAATGCAAACACTCGAACAAGCAGATGGACTCGGTCTGGAACAAGAACTCCGAGAACGCTTAGAACAGGCACAAGAAGCACACGATAAGGGGCTTGCAAGCCAAGCCGTTGGCCTTGCGGAGGGCATCATTCGAACCATCGAAAATGAGCGTGAATCCATGGATTACTCTCGACGTGCGATGAAACAGAAAAAGAACCTCATCAAACAAATTGAGGCCTTCGCAAACAAGAGCGAATGGGAAGAGCGCATTGCTGCAATCGAGGATGCAATGAACAAAAACATGTGGTCTACCTCAGAAACTTTGCATCGTGCTTTGCTCAAGGATATCGAATCCAATTCGAAACAAGTCGATGACACCAGTGAATTGGTGAAGTTTGTTGAAGAAGAATGGCGCATCCTCCGTAATCAATGCGAGGCTTCGGGGATTGGTGTCGATGATGACCAGCGTCGAGCCTGTGAAGCCGCAGTTTCTGAGGCCCGTAGTTCGCTATCAGATGGCGATATTGAGGGCTCCCTAAGTCAATTAGGGCGATGTGATGAATATATGGAAAAACTTCGAAGAAGAATCTAATGTTATTGGAGTTTGAATGACGCCTTGGATAGAATGTTTTGTTGCATGAGAACAGGCGGATATCCTAGGTCGATGGGCATACCTGCAACCGAGACAACAATTCCAGACATGTGAAGGAACAAACCGATTGGAAGTTGATTTGGCACATACTGAAGATATTTTTTCTTCGATGTCTTTGGTGTAAAATCTGGATGAGAAAATAAAATCCAAGCATTGGCTGTAATGGAGTGGTTCTTCAGGCCAATTGAATCGATAATTGGGGGTATTGAGGCTCGATGATGCCGCCATTGACTACGCCAATCTGCGTCTTTGTTGATGGCCCATTCCATGCCTGTATCTTCGCTTGGAGGCATCGTACCGATGTTGATGTCAGCGTACACCTTTTGCATTGCCCTCACCCAAGGGTGACGAGGGTATTGCTTCCAAAGGTCCATTGCAATATTTTGTGCAGAGAGTTTTCGGCCCCCGTCGAGATGGAGAAGACTTTGCGTGATACGCCCTTGTACCCAATCAGGTTCTGTTCTCAACACTCTCTCCAGTGCTGTCAAGGCCTCCTCACTTCTTCCCTTCAGACGCATTCGTCCAATCTCGCCGAGGAACATGACTTTTCCAACATCGTTCTTCGGGAGTTTTTCATCAAGTTTGATTTGCCCGCCTTCAAGGGTTCGTTTGATGAGTTTGATGTTTTGTTGAGTGACTGGGTCGATGGCGAGGACGCCATATTTTGTTGGGTCGAGGCGGTCCTTTGATGACAGGAGGCTACTGAACCAAATAAATCGCAACGACTCGATGTTTTCGTCTGAAAGAAGCGGTAGCCTCGAAAGCGTTTCACGCACATCTCGCTGAGCTAAACTTGCAGAAACCAGCGATAATTTTGCGATATCAGCTTCCCTGCCGCCTTTCAGGGCAAGATAATTGATCGCAACTTCTTCTGCTTGATCCCATAACCCGAGGCCAGTTAACATCGAAAGTTTTGATTGGTGCTCCCGCACCATCTCCAAGCCTTCAATTGTTTTTTCACGGCTGAACATTTGGTCGCTATATCGCTCGAGAGCGAGGTCCCATTTTCCTTCGCCGATGAGTTGACCTATCGGTGTTTGCTTGAGGTAGATGATATCACTCATTCGGGTAAGTTTGCTTCGACTTTCTTCCATTTCGGAATCGAAGGAAATTTCTTCTAGACTGGTTCGTCGACTAAGTGACATCATCCAAACAAAGAGGAAGGCGATTTGTCCACCGCTCGCTAGCATCCACGTCAATTGTTCCATAGAATCTTTCTCAACGATATGGCACACTGTATCTTCCCAAGAGCCGCAACTTGACCCCTGTGGAAGGAAACTTGAATCCCAAAATGTGACCATTGCCAAGGCGAGCAAGAGCATGGATTGCCCTGCAAATCCGGTAAAACAGAAATTGAGGACCTTGGCTTGTTGTGAAGGTTCTGCACGAAGCAGACGACTATCCGCAAGTTTCATCCCTCCTTTACCGGAAACATCCTGCACATCGAGGAAAAGAATACGTGCCACTTCATACACAAAGAGAAACCCAACAATCGCTACGTTGAGCAACAAAAAGAGCAAAAGAAAGGTCACAATTGGTACTCGGATTCCTGGTTCAGGAATAAATGAGAACAATTCGATGAGACCAAAGCCAAGCAGCCCCCCCTCTTCCATGTATGTGCTTTGCAAACGGTACTCTGGAAGTTCAAGAACTCGATTTGAATGGGTAAACATGTCTGGGGCAGCGATGAGAATCAACAAAGAGATGAGCGTGTTCACAGCAATGAAAGGCATGACGAAGAGGTTGAGCCGAACGACTTGGGCAACGAGTTGCTGACGCAGGTTCGGCACATGGTTATGGAATGGTGATGCTTTTCCTTCTGCAATTTTTGCACTCGATTGGTACAATGCCTGCCACGCTGCACCAAGAATTCGTCCATAAGCAAGAACTGCAGGGCTGAAAGCGACGAAGACTGAAACTGTGAAAGAAATTGTCGCTGTGTACCCCAATGATTTCATTACAACATACACGGTGAACGAGAGCAAAATCCATGCGAGGAATAGTGCAATATGTGAAAAAGTTCGAAGTAATGTATTGCTTTGTAATGTTGCTCGTGTTGTACCAATTGGTCGAATCACTTGAGAACCAAGAGAGGTTCCACTCGAAAGGGATGCTGGAAGCATGATGGCAACAAGAGCGAGGGCGATGTTCAATGCGTTGTATGACATCGTACCATTTAGTCGTGCTTGTAGATACTCAAACAGGAAAATAAGACAACCCGTTAAGGCAAGAAGGTATGAAAAAATTCCAAGACGCATCGTTTTGGAACGCAATAATTTTCGCACATCATCGGTATTTTTCGTCACACTGTGAACCTCATATTTTTTATCACCTGTTGGAAAAGCAACTTGGAGACCTCGCAATTGTCGAGGAACAAAAGCTACCCAAAAAATGTAGACTGCGAGGCCAGATAAGACAAGGGGTAGGACAAGGCTCGCATCCAATCCCATGGACAAACTTGGACTACTCATGCTTCGACCTCATTCTTGATTTGCTGGAACGAGACTTGGTTGAGGGATTTTATGTTGGATTTCACTCGCTATAGATTCAATAAATTCCTCAAGCGGAAGATCTGCGATTTGATCGCCACTCCTTGCACGCAGGCTCACAGTTCTCGATTCCATTTCACCATCCCCTAGGATGACCATATACGCTGGTTGTAATTTCCTATGGGTTCGGATTTTCTTGCCGATCGTGTCATCTCCATCATCAATAGCAACCCGAATGTGACGGCTACGGAGAGCATCAGCGACTTCGTGAGCATATGCTTTGTGTTTTTCTGAAATGGTGATGATATGGCACTGCGTTGGTGTCAACCATGTCGGGAATTTCCCTGCAAAATGTTCGATAAGAACACCGCAAAATCGCTCCATTGAACCAAATGGAGCTCGGTGAATCATCACTGGGCGATGCATTTCTCCATCAGAACCTTTGTACTTCAAATCAAACCGTTCGGGTAGATTATAATCGACCTGTACCGTACCTAATTGCCATTCTCGACCGATGACATCTTTGACAACAAAGTCAATTTTTGGTCCGTAAAATGCAGCTTCTCCGGGCTCTTCTGTCCAAGGTACACCCAACTGTTCTGCCGCATTACGACAAGCTTGTTCCGCTTTGTCCCATTTTTCACGTTCACCGACATACTTGTCGGAGTCGGGGTCACGAAGGCCCACTCGCACCCTGTAATTCTTCATATCAAGGTGCTCAAAGATGATTTGAACAAGTTCAATGCAGCCAAGTACCTCTTCTGCGAGTTGGTCTTCAGTGACAAATAGATGAGCATCGTCTTGCGTGAAGCCACGAACACGAGTCATGCCTGAGATTTCACCTGACTGTTCCCATCGGTACACTGTACCAAATTCTGCAAGACGAAGCGGGAGGTCTCGATACGATCGTGGTTGGCTTGCAAAGATTTTGATGTGGTGCGGACAATTCATTGGCTTGAGCATGTAACCATCGATTTCTCCCGTTTTCATCAGGTTCGATAATTCACCACATGTGCAACCATCGTCGGATAGTTTTCGCATCAATTCTCGTTCAACAAGTGGAGGATACTGTGATTCCTGATAGTAGGGGAAATGACCCGATGTACGGTACAAATCAAGTTTACCAATGTGTGGTGTGAAGACCTGTGCGTACCCTTGACGTGTCAAGTGAAAGCGTATGAATTCCTGCAATTCTTGTCGGACAATGCTGCCTCGAGGTGTCCAAAGAATCAGACCTTGACCAACCTCTTCATCGATGTGGAAGAGTTGAAGATCCTTGCCCAATTTACGATGGTCCCGTTTCTTTGCTTCCTCAAGTTGATGCAAGGTGGCTTGCAGTGCTTCTTTACTCGGCTCAACAAGACCATAGATTCGAACCAGTTGTTCGTTATCTTGATTGCCTCGCCAATACGCACTTGAAACTGAAGTAAGGCGTACGTGTTGCAATTTTGCGGTCGACACAACGTGTGGACCAAGGCACAAATCACCCCACTCACCTTGGCGGTACATGGTTGAGCCACCGCCCGCTTCGAGTTTATCTTCAATAATTTCAATCTTGTAAGGATTGTATGCAAACTGTTCTTTGAGTTCTTGCTCTGACATCTCCACGCGTTCAACTGCGAGGTTTTTGCGAGCAAGTTCAATCATTTTTTTCTCGATTTTCTTCAAGTCATTTTCAGAAATTGGTTCCATTGCAAAGTCGTAGTAAAAGCCGCGGTCAATCGCAGGTCCGATGGTCGGGAGGGCTCCTGGGTACAATTCCATGACCGCTTGAGCGAGCAAGTGAGCTGCTGAATGTCGAAGAATGTGCATACCTTCATCTGAAGAGGCTTCTATTCCTTCGATTGATGCATTGGTGTTGATGCTTCGAGAAAGGTCGACTTCGTGACCATCGAGTTTTACAGCAATACAGGAATGTTTGTTGCCGTGAAGGTCCTTGATGACGTCCGCACAGGAAATTCCAGCCGCATATGTGTTGACAGTGCCGTCAGCAAAAGTCACCTCAACCGTTGACATGGTCTTTCCTCCGTGTTCGTTCCTGTCGCCACCTATCTATGAATTTCCCGCTGTATCGTCGGCAAAGAATGCTTCATTCTTCTTCGCCCCATGCCACATCAAAATCATCACCGATTTGTGAGGAAGTCGAGGCGACTACGTGCGATGTATCGTTCATTGTGGGTAGGGGCCGCTCACTTGGAGCAGGTATTGAAAACGACGCCTTTTCGACTGTTGCGTGGATTGGTGCTTGATAGGAGCCGGCGGATGATGATTGAGGTTCAGGCACTTCTGTTTTCTCCTGTACTGGTTCTGCCCCTCCTTCCTTCATTTCCTTGAAACTTTTTGCAATGACGTCTTCAAGACTCGGCACATCATCATCATGTGTCATGAGATGACATTGATGTACTACAATTGAATGCTTCGCATCATTTTGTAAAAAAAGCAGAATTTCAAGAGGGGGCAATATGTGGGGGTAGCGTGCGAATCGGAATCGTTGTCAATCCTGACGCTGGACTCGGCGGCCGTCTTGGGTTCAAAGGAAGTGATGGGCGAGCCAAAGAAGCACGAGAAGCAGGAGCAAACGACCGTTCAGGCCCTCGAATGAATGAATGTCTTGAACACCTACTCCACATCCTCAACACCGGCCTTAATCGAAGCAATCTCACCATTCAATTCGTTGGATGGGAAGGGCGTATGGGCAGTGTATGGCTGCCAAAGTCGATGAACGATTCCGATTTTGAAGCGGTTGGCCACACCCCTCCATCAACCACTGCTGAGGAAACAACACACCTTGTGAAGCAACTGGTTGAAGCAAACGTCGACGCCATATTGTACGCTGGCGGTGATGGGACCACGAGAGATATTGTCCTCGCTCTTGATTCGCTACAAACTGAAGAAGAAAAGACACCACTTGTCGGAGTTCCAGGTGGGGTCAAAATGCACTCAGGTTGCTTTGCGACCACCCCAAAAGCAGCTGCTGAAGTGGTGCTCTCGTTCGGTCTTGGCGACCTTCAATGTGCGATTACCGAAGTCATGGATCTCGACGAAGAGGTCTACCAGCAAGGCGAATGGCGAGTGCGAATGTACGGTGAAGCATGGACGCCGTCTTCACCGCGATACATGCAAGGAGCAAAAGAACAAGTAGAGCGGGAATCAGAAGAAGACACCCTTGAGGGGTTAGCGAAGCACGTCGATATGCTCATCGAAGAAGATGAGAACTTGATGGTAATTTGGGGCAGTGGTGGAACATTGCAACGCATGGGCAAGCATGTGGACAAATCCCTCACGCTACTCGGCATTGATATCTCGATTGGCTCAACTTTGCACAATGACCTCAATGAGCAAGGTCTCATCGAACACATTAGCAATCACGTCGACAACGAAGGAAATGAACTCCCTCGTCTGCTCCTGCTCTCCCCCATGGGTGGACAAGGTTTCCTCATCGGTCGAGGAAATCTTCAGTTATCACCTGCGGTGCTTCGCCTCGTGGGTATGGAGAACATCCTCGGTGTAGCAACACCTGCAAAATTGCTCGGACTTGACTCGCTTCGGATTGATACGGGCGATGGCAGTTTGGACGAGCAGTTCAAAGAAAAACGGTTCATCAAAGTCCTCCAAGGATTTAGGACCACAAGGTTGCTTCGAATCGCTGAATAAATTGTTAACACGACCTCATAATAAAAAAATGAAACGACTCTAAAAATTTAGATAATTGTGCTCGAGATTTATTTCAACTTACTTTGTCTAAAGAAAATGTGATTGAATATTCTTTCAAAGTAATATCTTGAGTGACCGAACATGCTAATCTTAAATCGCTTGAAATATCCTTTGCAATGATAATTCCTCGAACTTTTTGTTCATCTTCGGCAAGGTTCATTTTGATCCAGCCCATATATCTTAAAATCTGACCTATTACTCGATCATGTCCTTTGCTTACCTTGAGTTCAATGACAACTAAATCACCTTGATTATCCACTGCAAGAATGTCAATTCGGCGACCTCCTACTGGAAACTCTACTCCCGTAATCCCATCTTGATTATACAATTTTAATCCAGGTTCGATAGATTCTAGATTTTTCACTAAGTAGTTTTGAAGATCCCTCTCAAAAGCAAATGCTCCGTCTCCCGTAAAATCTCTTTGCTGTTCCAATTCTTCATCGTCAATTTCCTCGGAAACTGGCTCAATTGATGTTGGAACATCGTCTTTCGACATTATTGGAGGAGGATCTAGCGAGGGGCGATATCTTCTGTATGTGCCAGAACCTAGAGAGTAAAACACGTTGTGATGCTCGCTAGGAGACCAATGAAGACGACTTTTCACATTAGTTGACATCATTCTTATGTGTGCATTGATAGTACCCTTTTTGATATCGGGATATTTTGGTTGAAACCATCTTGTAGCATCTTGAGGAGTAAATGTGCTGCCTTCTAAATCCAAATGTTCCTGTGCGAAATCAATCAGTAATTGCCAAACTGGTTTTCCATATATTGACAATTAATCACCTCTAATTGTTTGAATTATGCCATGTGAGAACAATAGCATGTAAATGAGTTTCAAAACCATGTTGATAGGGAGCCCAACTCGAGTCTTTTACAACCGCCTCTCGCATAGCTCTTGAGGTCATCTCCATATTGATTAGTCCTGATTCAAGTGCAGAAATCCATTCAAGTGCTACAACTACTGGAATCATGACTTGTTTGGTGTCTCCTGTTTCAGAAAAAACAATACACATTTCATCAATATGTGAGCAGTGATACGTTTTTCTCTTTGAAGTAATCATTCTTCCATCCAGTAAAGATTCCAACTTAGAGTATTGGCTAACCTGGGTGGTCATTGTATCACTGTTCCGGGTGTTATGCTTTGAGTATTAGATATTATTCGTGAATTTATCCACGGTGTGTCAAAGAAGTTCGAATTAGAAATTCAAGTTCAGTCGGCGGTTGACCGGTCTTGGTTTGACGTTGAGGATGCACCATGACCAAACGGACACCTCGATTCGCCATCGGATGCTGGTGTACCGTGACCCATCTTTGCATCTGGTTCATGAATCTCTGGAAGGTAGAATAAATTGGGTTTGAGGATGGTGTTTTGCCAGT
>CAZWXR010000013.1:0-22936 GCA_964637985.1 uncultured Candidatus Poseidoniales archaeon | reverse complement strand
GCTTTCTGCATTGTATCTAAAGATTTCAAGACAAATGTTTGATGAGGGAGGTCGGCACACATATCGTTGAGGGTATTCTATGCGAGTGAGTTTTTTTGTTGTATTTTTGTTTCTGACACAACTTTTCCTACCAACATTAACAGTCCAAGGATATGTTCAACCAACCGTTGAAGCCGACACAGAGGCAGACATCGATACTCTTGCCATCCTCAATATTTTTCCTACTGCTGCTGTTGAATACGGATGGTCTTCCCAGCAATTGATTGAGGAGAAGGTTGGATTCCTTTACCGAGACTCCTCACCAGTCACGCCTTCCCACTACGTTGCAGCAACAGGAAACGATGTTGTATCAGGATACCACATTCTCACACATACCTATCCTGTGCCAACAGATTGGGTGAAGGACTTGGCCAGCAATGGCATCGAATGTTACTCGTTCCTGCCAAAAACATCGTTTCACTGCGATGTGCCAGATTTGAAGGCTGCTGACCTTGTTGAACTCGATGTTATTGGTATCAGCAAAATGGATCCTACGGATAAAATTCGCACAAATCTCGCCAAGGGAATGACGGGTCAAGAAATGATCTCCTTCAATCCTTATGTTTCCGTGGGTGAAGCATATGTCAACGTCGTTTTGTCAGGTACGGAATTACCAAGCGGGATTGAGTACGTCGACGACATCATTGTCCACTCACATTCAACTCGATTTGCAACAATGTGGGTGAATGCAGATGGAGTAAAATGGCTCGCAGAGCATGATGAAATCGAGTGGATAGAAGAAAAGCCGTACTACTTCATCTTCAACAGTGAAGCCACCGAAGTCATGAAAGTCAACGATGTCTGGTCTTCGACAAATATGGCCAATATTGATTCAAATTGGATAGGATTAGACGGCTCAGGCATCATTGTTACCGTAGCAGATACCGGTCTTGACAACGGAGTGAACAACTCAAACATGCATCCAGATTTCAAAGACCACATCACTGGTATTATGTCTTGGCCTATGTCTACTTCAACATGTAATTACTACATCAATCAGGGGTCAACTGTTCCGTCGGGATGTGCAGATGATGCCGAAGATTTACACGGCCATGGAACTCACGTTGCAGGCTCTGTTCTCGGCGATGGCACAGACAACACCGTTGGCATCGTTGGTTCAGCACCCGAGGCCAATTTGCTTGTGCATTCGATTGCAACTACGATTGATGGTAACGAAGCCCTCGCAGGTATTCCTGACGACCTCGATGACCTGTTCAACCTCGCTTGGGCTAATGGAAGCCAAATCCACACGAATTCGTGGGGTTCTGATGTATCCGGCGTTTACACGACAAGTTCGATGCAAGCAGATGCAAGTGCATTAACTTACGACGAACTGGTTATCATTTTTGCTGCATCGAATGATGGTGTTGATTCGAACAATGACGGAGAAATTGATGACGACTCTTTGGGTTCTCCGGCAACGGCAAAGAATGTACTCACAGTTGGTGCATCCGAGAACTACCGGCCTTCCATCAGCAACGTTTGGGGCTCAACCGACTACGGCTCTCCAATCTCCTCAGACAAACTTGCAGATAACCCTGAAGGAATGGCTGCATTTTCAAGTCGAGGTCCAGTGGATGATGACAGAGTAAAGCCGGATATATCTGCCCCTGGTACGTACATACTCTCAACGAAGTCGAGGTCCGCCGGCGCTTGTGGATGGGGAGGCTACAACACAAGTTACTGTTACATGGGTGGAACGAGTATGGCAACGCCTCTCACAGCAGGTGCGGTCGCACTCCTTCTCCAACACCTCGATGAAAACGAAAACTACTCAGCACCTACCTCTGCACTTATCAAGGCCATCATCACTGCTGCTGCTCACGACATGGAAGGTCAGTACTCAAGCGGTGGCGATGGGACAAACGGAGCAAAAGAAGCATCACCGAACATTCACGAAGGATGGGGTCTTGTGAACATGTCAGCGGCGGTCAATGTTTCCTGGATTGACAAAGAATCGCTCTCCACAAACGACGACCGGGGTTGGTCGTTTACAATACCTGCAAACGCTGATGATTTCCAAATTATGCTCTCATGGACGGACCCTGCATCAACAACGAGTGCGAGTGTCAACCTCGTGAACGACCTCGACTTAGCGGTGAAAGACCCTTCAGGTACATGGACAAATCTATCAAATGATCGTGACAACCTCCGTGGATTAAAATTCAGCAATCCAGCCCAAGGCACATGGGAAGTCCACGTCATTGGATCTAACATTCCTACGGGTCCACAATTTTTCTCAATCGCCACCAATGCTGATGTAACCTTCACCAATTTGACGCAAGATGCAGATGGTGATGGTGTCATCGATTCTGCAGATGATTGCAGTTCAGTAGCAGGTACTTCATCACAAGACCGGGATGGATGCCCTGATACAGATGGCGACGGGTACTCAAACCCTGATGCTTCATGGACGGTCAACAACGGTGCAGATGCATTCCCTTCGGACAGCACCCAGTGGGCCGACACAGACTTCGATGGATATGGCGACAACTCTGTGGGGACAAACCCAGATGGTTGTGTCTCAACGGCAGGAAATTCAACTGCAGACAGGTTTGGATGCACAGACACCGATGGTGATGGGTATTCAGATGCCGATTCATCATGGACGACATCGAATGGTGCCGATTCTTGTGAAACTACTGCAGGCGACTCTTATCGTGATCGGAATGGGTGTACGGATACCGATGGTGACGGAGCAAGCGATGGTGACTTGTCTTGGACAACATCAAACGGTGCCGATGCTTTTCCGAACGATAGTTCTCAATGGGAAGACTCCGATGGCGATGGATACGGCGATAATCCCCCTCCTGCCACTGACGGTGATGGCTGTCCTACAACATCTGGAACATCAACTGAGGATCGATTTGGCTGTACAGACACCGATGGCGATGGGTACTCTGACCCTGATTCATCATGGACGGTGAGCAACGGTGCTGACGCCTTTGCTTCTGATGCAACACAGTGGATTGATTCGGATGGTGACGGTTACGGAGACAATGCTTCGGGCAACAATCCCGACTCGTGTCCTACGACATCTGGTACTTCAACCGAACTCAATAGACTTGGTTGCCTTGATACCGATGGTGATGGCTACGCAGATGTCGACGATGATTTTGATAACGATGCAACGCAATTCGAAGACTCCGATGGCGATGGGTACGGTGACAATTCCGCTGGAAATAACCCAGATGCTTGCCCAACTGTAAGTGCGACCTCTAGTGTTGACCGAAACGGGTGTCTTGATACGGATGGTGACGGTGTTTCTGACCCCGACTCAAGTTGGACGGTCAGCAACGGAGCAGATGCCTTCCCGAATGATAGCACACAATCTGCAGATTCTGATGGTGATGGTTACGGCGACAACCCCACGGGAACGAATGGTGACAGCTGCCCATCAACATCAGGAACTTCAATGAATGACCGAAATGGCTGTCCAGATACAGATAACGACGGGTATTCAGACCCTGATTCCAGTTGGACTGCTAGCCAAGGCGCCGATGCATACCCCAACGACCCAAACGCATGGTCTGATGCTGATGGTGACGGATTCTCCGACCAAACTGAAGATGATTGTGACACTGTCTCAGGCACATCTGTCCATGACAGAATCGGTTGCCTTGATTCCGATGGCGATGGATACTCCGATGCAAGTGGTAGCCATACAGTCGCCATGGGTGCTGATGCATTCCCGAACGATGCAACGCAATGGAACGATTCTGATGGCGATGGATACGGTGATAATCCTTCAGGAAACAATCCTGACGCTTGCCCAACAGAATCAGGAACATCATGGACAACAGGGGGTCTAGGGTGCCCTGATACCGACGGCGACGGCCGAGCAAACTCCATCGATGCATTCCCAAGCGATAACTCACAATGGAACGACACGGATGGTGACGGATTTGGAGACAATCCCGGAGGCACAACTGGCGATTCCTGTCCATCAACAGCCGGCAACTCGACCCAAGGAAACAGATACGGATGTCCTGATGATGACGGCGATGGTTGGGATAATCAAATCGATGAATTGCCAGATTCACCAACACAATGGCTCGACCAAGATGGAGACGGCTACGGTGACAATGCATTTGGTGACGAACCTGATGGTTGTCCAGGTGTTCAAGGAAACTCAACGCTCGACCAATATGGTTGCCCTGACGCCGATGGTGATGGTGTTTCGGACATCAACGATTCATTCCCGAACGACCCAACACGTTCGATGGACTCAGACAACGACGGTTTTGATGACCTAGAGGATGCTTGCCCAAGCGTAATAGGAAATTCGAGTGTTGATAGAAACGGATGCCTTGATTCCGATGGCGACGGCTATTCTAACGCTGAATCTGGGGTATGGAACATCACCGACGGTGCTGATGCATTCGCAACTGACCCGACTCAGTGGGCGGATTCCGATGGTGACGGATACGGTGATGAGCCTAGTGGCCTCAATCCAGATGCTTGCCCAGCAACATCAGGAACCTCGATTCATGATGTGTTTGGATGCGTGGACACTGATGCTGATGGATATTCGGATGATGGCGATGCCTTCCCGAACGAATCAACGCAATGGAACGATACCGATAACGACGGGTTTGGTGACCAAGCCAACGGGTTCGAAGCGGATGGGTGTCCAACCAACGCAGGGTCATCAACCATTGACCAGTTTGGATGCGTAGATAGCGACGGTGACGGCATGAGTGATGAACATGACCTTTGGCCTGACGATGCATCACAATGGATGGATTCAGATGGTGATGGCTATGGTGATGAATCTGATGAAGTTGATGGCGATGCTTGTCCAACAGAATTTGGTACTGCTACAGCAAACAACATGTTTGGATGTCCTGACGCTGATGGGGATACCTACGCTGATTCTGATGACGCCTTCCCTGATGAAGCAACTCAGCATAGTGACGTTGATGGTGATGGTTGGGGTGATAATGACATGCTTGGTTCGTACAAGCCAGACCATTATCCAAATGATCCGAGCAGGAATTCTGCTGAAGGCGAGTTAGTTTGTTCATCAGAGGAAATTGAAATCGATATTGCTATGGAGACATCGTTTACCTTTTCATGCACCCTTTCAACGGATACGGAATCAGCCTTCTTTGCTAGGATTGAATGGCAGCCTATGTCCATCTTTATCAGTTCATCAACCGTTAAAGCACTGACCTTTGATGATACGACTGGTAAGACACAGACCGTCACGTTTAGTGGCACTGTGCTCAAAACTGGTAAGGCAAATCTCCTCATAGTTACAAGAGAGCCTGGTTCGACTGTGCCAATGGATACACACTCGATCAAATTGGTTGTTACAAACTCAACGTTGGACGCTGACTCAGACTCCGCATTCGGTTCAATCCTACAACAAGGCCTTGAAAACCCAATTGCACAAGCCTTCATTGGAATTCTTTCACTTGCATTATTGATGGGATTGCTGGTGATGAGAGGCTCGAAGAAAAATAAGAAAGTAGAGGAAGCACGACTGTTGAAGAAAGAAGAATTTTTGCGACAACGGCAATTACAATCTCAACGATTCCCGCCACCTCCGCCATCAAAATTCTGAGGAGCAGTCAGTTTGTTTTTCAAAATTTGAAGAATTGGTTGCAATGAGTCCAACCGATTTTTTCAAAGAGGAGATACTTGTCGGCAGGATTACCACATGCGGATGTGGTGTAGTGGTAGCACTCGAGCCTTCCAAGCTCGCTGCGCGGGTTCGACTCCCGCCATCCGCACTCTGACCTCTTCTCTTGCTCCTCTTCGTTAAACAGATAAACACCGGCATGTAGGGGTGGACAATGGGCTTTGAGCGTCAACGCGTGCTGTACGCATCCACGATGATGTGTCTCTTTCTTTTTGCCTCGCTATCTGGATGTTTTGGTGAGGAAGAGATTGAAACATTCGAAAGTGAAGATATTCTGCTCATCAACGGAATGAAATCTGATGAAGCAACAATGTTTCGAGGAGAATTGCACGACTTTATTCTTCGAGGAAAGAACATGGTCATGCGTACAGATGCTGCCGATGTCCTGTTTTTCGTCAATGGGAGCATTGTTCCGAGTGGAATGGTATCATCCGATGACATGGAAGTATTGAGTGGCCATATCTTGACAACACCTTACACTGAAGAAGTGAATCTTGAACTCATGAATGAAGATGGATTCAAGACCACAATGCTCGTTTCCATCGAGAATGGCACACCAATTGTCAACGGTGAAGACTGGTACGAAAAGATGGAATTTATCACCTCAGTATGTTCTGATTCATCCGAATGTGGCGGCTACGTGAATCGCTGGATGGGTACACCAAACCCTGCCTTTGAGCGTGCTGCTGCATTTTTCCAAGGTCATTTTGAAGGACTTGGTTACGATACCGATATCCTTCGTGTCAATGATCACCTCAACCCATCTCAACCAGAATCGCTCAATGTCATCGCATGGAAAGAGGGTCGAAGTGACACCTGCGTTCAGGGCATGGGTGCGCATTTCGATATCGCACCCCCTGGAGGACCACCCGGAGGAGGGACATATGAAGGAGCGTACGATAACACAGCTGGGACTGTGACCATGATGCTTTTCGCCCGTGCATTTGTGGATATGACGTTTGAATGCGACACCTTCCTTGCACTGTGGTCATCCGAAGAAGAAGGGCTCCGTGGTTCAAACGCATTTGCAAACAATGATTGCGATGCGTGTTTACCCCGAGACAAGGAACTCCGCTTTTACATCAACATGGATATGATGGGCATCTCTTGGCCAGCATACAAACCGACAGGTGAACCATATCCATACCATGCTTGGTCTGGACCAGATGACGATCCAAACCAACAAGATGTCGAAATCACTTCAATTCTTGACCACGTCCATCGTACGATTCTAAAAGCACCGATGAATTTGACCATTGAAGGAACCTACGGTGCAGGATGTGACCAACACTGGGACGAGCATGAAAATCTCGTAATGGATGTTCATGAAGATACATTTGGACGTTCAGACCACGTCACGTTCAGGAATCTTGGTGCTCAAACCATCTTCCATCTAGGCGCATACGATGATGACTACGATGCCTACCATTCACCGAGCGATACGCTGGATAACATGATTCAAATGGTAGGAGGCGTAGATGAAATCCAAAAATCAATTGAATTCGTCATGTGGGCTGCAATGCTCGAATTTCTCCTCGCTGACCAAACACCAGAAGTTCGAAATGTGAATTAATGCCCTTTGATTGAGCATTATGCATCGTACGATGTCAATGCACAAATTGGAATATCAATCGCATTCCGGCCGTTTAGAAATTCAAGTTCGATGACAACGCCACAACCAACAACATCTGCCCCTGCCTGTTGACATAATTCGATGGATGCAGCAAGAGTACCGCCCGTGGCGAGAAGGTCGTCAAGTATCACTACTCTTTGGCCAGGTTGGAGGGCATTGTCCTGAATCTCAATGGTGTCTGTGCCATATTCCAACTCATACGTATGTCGACGAGTTGGCCCAGGTAATTTTCCTTCTTTGCGAATCATCATCATTGGTACACCCATGCGTTGTGCTAAAGGAACTGCAAAGAGAAAGCCTCTGCTTTCGATGCCAGCGATAATGTCTGGGTTCCATATTCGGAGTTGAGTTTCTAAGGCATCGAGACAATATTCCAAGGCTTCGGGGGAGCGTAGCAGTGTTGCAATATCGTAGAAGAGGATGCCTTCGATTGGAAAATCAGGAATACCTCGAATATGTTCCTTGAGATTCATGGTTCACCCATGTCCTATCCGGTTTGAATTGTTTTTGTCTTCAACAAAGTGCACCTACGAGTACAATTGACATCTATCGATTATTTCGGGTTGTATTGCACCCAACTGACCAATCAGATGTGTTCATCGCATCTTTGGTAACCTTGAGTAATCGATCTTCAGCGGTTTGAGGTTGACTGTTTCGTTGTGTGAGAGCAACGCTCATTTGGAAACCGTGATTTACTTTATTTTCCAATTGGATTTTTAAATTTTCAATTGAAATATGAGTAATACTCTTTTCAATTGGAACTTTGATTTTTCTCGGGTTGAGGTGCATTCCCTGCCCCATGCTTTTTTGCACGGCCTCCTTCAAGGTCCAATACCTCAGTGCACGTTCAGGATGAGCATGAAGAAACTTGAGTTCATCACCCGATGACATCAATTCATACACGCCGGAAGAGAGTTCCCTATCCAAAGGTTCAGCATCGATGCCAATGGACCACCCTGCTTCACATAAAGCAACAAAAACATGGTGAGCACTATGTGCTATTGAAAATGAAGGCAATGGTTGATTCTTCCAAACCCCCTGGATGTACCGAAGGTAAGGCTCTCGCTTGTCGGTCCTAAGCACCTCGATATCATCAAGTGTTGACAATCCCCATTTGGATAATGCATTCTCAAGGAGCCATCGGCCATTGAAATGGTCCATTCGTCGCTTTTCAGTTGCAAAGGTTCTGACTTCATCGGCTTGAATTAAGTGGAGATCTTGCTCAAGGATGGATTGTTGCCGCATCATATATGATTCGACCCGGCAAGGAAACTGTGTTGTCCACGTGAGATGAAGAATATCATTTGACAATGGTGCATCCATGTTCATCATCGTTCAAATTCGAATGATTGTCCATCATCAATGGGTGCCATGGATTTCAACCTTAGATTCTTGAGTGCTAAGACAGGTGCATCATCATCACCGACAATGATTACATGATGTGTGGTCACGCCATCATCGGATTGGTCGACGAGGATACTTCGAACCCTCAGGGATTCATCCTTTTCTGGCACCCTCAACATTGTAGACCACTCGATTCCAATAGGCAACGAACTTAGGCGCAAGAATTCCATGGCAACCAAGCCCGCGTTTTGGAATCCTGCTTCAATCAACATTGGAAGTGCCTCGAGGAAAACTGGTTCACCTTCATCTTCTCGTGCAAACAATTTGTCATTTGGTAACTGGTGTCGCATTAATGCAATTCCATCAATCCCAGGAGCATCACTTTCACCACTTCCGCCAATCACTCCACCGTGAGATTGAAATCGAGGGCCGTGGAAGTAGCGTGAATAGATGAATGACGCTTCTTCAACAACTTCTCCTGCTGGTGGCGTACCAACATGAGGTGTTTGTTCCAATTCTTGAGCAAACAACTCAGAAACCTCTCCCTTTTCCACCATTCGAACTTTACCCACATGGTGTTCTCGCTGCCCGAAGACTTCACCCTTGGAATTGGTGAGGTCGGACACCATTTTGCAAGAGATGAAAGTCACGCCATCATCACTCGTCTCAAAGCGTGCTATTGTTTGTACTGCAAGCGGGCCTTTCATCAATTTCACAGGTAGACCAAATTCAACCTCTGCGAAGCCAGCCACAGCAAGGTGAGGGCAAACAAGGATGGCGTTTTGTGCAAATGTCTCCAAGGCCATGACACCAGGGTGGTATGGCACGCCTTCGATGGCGTGGTCAATCAGGAAAGGATACTCCTCTGTTGAAAGGGTACATTGTGTCGTTATTTCCACACCTTGCTCGTATGAGATGACTTTGTCAATAAACGGAAAACGCTCAGGGTCAGCGAGCAGAGCTGCCATTTCTGGCGGAAGTTTCAACGGCGGCTCACGAAAAGCGTTGAATTTGTCCATCATACCAAGTGAACCACAACCGAGCACTCTTCGCTTTCCTCCTCGTAAGACTTCATCAACAAAAATCGAAACTCCAGTTTCGACGGAAAGCGTTTCGATACCTGCTGCTTCAAAGACGGCTTCGATCGAACCTCGTGTGGCCATCCCAATATCTTGCCAGCCCGTCCATGCTATGGCAATACCCCTTCCATGGCCGCTTGCTGTGATTCTGGCCATCTCGGCATCGAGCACACTGTTAGCTGCAGCATAATCGGTTTGCCCACCATTCCCAAATCGACCTGCGACGCTAGTAAAGCAGCATGCAACGGAAGGATGTTCAACGCCTGAGGCGTGTACTGCACCGAGAAGAGCTCGCCAACCATCGACTTTCACTCGAACAACGTTGTCAAATGTTTCATGCGATTTGTCGGTCACAAGTTTTGAATCTTCGAGGCCCGCACCGTGAATAATTCCAGTGATTTTGCGACCACATGATGAACCAAACGCCTCCAGTGAACCAATATCAGTCACGTCCATGGCTTGATATTCAGCCGTATTTCCAGTCGCATGAATGTGTGAAAGGGTCAGATACACGTCCCTTGACCTTGTGAATTTCTGCCATGCTGCATTCCATTCGACCATGGTCACCTTCCCTCCATCAGTGCTTGAGACCAATGTTTCCCTTAGCGCCATTTTTCGTTCATTCAGTTGCTCGTCGTCCCAATCCAACCATGCTTGAGTCTCTTCGATGAGCGTTGAACGGCCAAGGAGAATGAAATGTGCCCCACTGCCTTGACTAGCGCTCGCAAGCCCAATCACTGAGGCAGCAGTTACTCCTGAGCCACCTCCGGATACGATGTAACAATCTTCAGCAGAAAGCAGAGTGGTGTCTTCAACGAGGTCCTCTGCATAGGCGACAAGTGTCCACCGACGATGGTCTCTGTCAAGACCGATTTCAACCTCGCCTCCGTATTTCGAAACATCTTCGATAATATGTTGTGCAGCAATAGGGGCCTCAAGCATCAATTCGGGATGGATGTCAAGTGCACGACAGCGGAGTTCTGGTCGTTCAAATGCATACGATTTTGTTACACCAGACGCCGCACATTGTATCGCATTGAATCGTTCATCATGATTTCCATGTCGTCCATCCATAGCCGTTACAGATACAACGATCGCTGATGCTGTTAGTGCTTCGCTACATCCTTTCAGAAGGCCAAACCAGCCGTGAGCAGATAAGGCAATTTGAGTCGAGGGAATACCATCATCGAGCATGGTTTCGGATGCAAGTTTCATTGGCGAGAGATGGAACAAACCACCAATCTTCTTTCCTGCAAGTTGGGAACAAACCCACTGAACATGTTGTGGTAATGCTGGGTCTGCACGGTAGACTGTTCGTCCTTGCTCTTGCTGAACTGAAGGGTCACGAATACCACTTTCAAACCCAATGCGTATGCTTTCAAGGTTCAATGCGTCAAATTGCTTGCACATTGCTTCAGCAATGCCCCAGTCGTCGTCAGTAATGACCATCGTGTCGTTGAGAGTTCGTCTAGATTCGACACCTGGACAACCTTCAATCTCAACTTGCCAACGACGACAGCCCGAACTGAATGATGTTGATTGTGAAGAAACGGGGGAAGGCATAGGTAATGGTTCAGCCACATCTTCGACAGCAGCAAGAGGTTGCCCACCACCTTTCATCTTCGTGATGTATGCAATGAAATGGTTGAGCGTAGGATGGTCTGCAAGAATGAAGTCTTCATCAACAGGGAGGTCGAAAATTGTTCGAATCTCGGCCATAATCTCTGCTTGCTTGACCGTATCAATCCCAAGTTCGCCCTCAAGGTCTTGGTCCAATTCAATGAAATCTTCTGGATATCCAGTGTGCCTCACCACCACTTGAATGAGCGTTGGGGAGATTGATGGGTCGGCAGATGGAGCAACAGGCTCAGGAGATTGAACTTCTGGTTGAGGCGCAACTTCGGGTTGTGGCTGTGCCTGTGTCGGTGCTGTTGATGCACTTTGCTCAGGTATCGGACCTCCTTTCATTTTCTGAATGTAACCAATCATGTGATTCAGTGTTGGGTGGTCGGCGAGAACGAAGTCCTCGTCAACGGGTAAGTCGAAGCCTTGTCGAATATCTGCCATGATTTCTGCTTGCTTGACCGTATCAATACCAAGTTCGCCCTCAAGGTCTTGGTCCAGTTCGATGAAGTCTTCCGGATATCCGGTGTGCTTCACGACAACGTCGACAACAGCCGCTGCAATATCGCCGTTGATTGATGCTGAAGTGGGTTGTGGTGCGGGTTGAGGTTCGGGAGTGGTTTGTGACGCTGTTGCTGTTTCATGAACTGGTAAAACCTCAAGTTTGGCGTTTGGAACAACAACGCTCTGAGCGGAAGAGCCTGTATCGATTCCACCCATCCTTCCGATGTACTCGATCATATGATTGAGGGTTGGATGGTCGGAGAGAATGAAATCTTCATCGACAGGTAAAGAAAATGCTGAACGGATTTCAGCCATAATTTCTGCCTGCTTCACCGTATCAATACCGAGTTCGCCCTCGAGGTCTTGGTCGAGTTCAACAAAGTCGGCTGGATACCCTGTATGCTTTACGACAACATCGATGACTGTTTGAACGACATCACTGCTTGCTTGGCCGGATGGTTTTGTGATGGATTCTGTTTTGACGTCTTGAACTTCAACAGAGGGTGTGGGTTCAGGTTTTGGTGGATCAGCCTTTGGTTGCTCAAGGGATGTTTGGACTGACGATGCTTCGATTGGTTTGCCTTCAAAATTCTTGGTTGGAAGATACATTTCACCTTGAACACCACCGTGTAGATTATTTTCACCATCGACATAGGTCACGAGTTTTTTGTGTAATATCCGCAGAACGACATCCTCGTGCCCAGCGAGAGAACGAAGCCAAGAAAGCAATTGTTTTCCATCGATTCGCTCACCTTGAACAGGCCACTTACGAACCAGCGATAGAGCGATTTGAGAACCAAAACCTGCACCAAATCTCAATCCGTATTCTAAATCAGGATATTCACCACCTTTCGATAAATTGAGGTTGCCTAATTCTGGGTCGACTTCTTTGTGGTTTGCTATTGGTGGAATTCGCCCTGTAAGCATGCCGTACAACATGCTTGCATCTTCAATGCCCACCCCCATTGGATGACCAGTGAACCCTTTTGTGTTCGCGATGACCATCTTATCGGCACTCGCTCCAAAGGTGTCCCGCAGTGCTTTGACTTCGGACTGAGCTGAACCACCCCGTGCTGGCGTGTAGGTTTCATGGGAAAAGAAAGCGAGACGTGGTGCAATTTCATGACGGTCGATGGCCCATTCTGCTTCCATCCTCGACATGAAATTGTCAACAGTTTGTGCTACATGTTCAACATCCAATCTTGTACCGTGGTATGCAGAGTTTGAAATTTGTGCGCCGAGCACCTCTGCAATTGGTTGAACGCCTCGTATTTCTGCTTCCGATTTTCGTTCAACGACGAATGCTGCAGCACCCATGCCTAGAATGAGGCCATTTCTCCTCTTGTCGAAAGGTAATGCGGTTTCTTCAACGACATTGTGCGTCGCTGCCGCACCGGAGGCTGCAAATCCACTACCAATCCATTCCCACAAATCATCGCCGGTGACATCATCGGAACTGACGATAACCACACGGTCAACCCTGTTAGAGTGGAGCCAATCTTCTGCAACTGTAAACGCCGCAGTTGCTGAGGCACAAGCGAGATTGAGCGTCGTATTTGGTCCACGAATACCAGTGAATTGTGCAAATTGTGAGTGCCCCATGTTGAGAACTTGGAACAGATATCTTCTGTCGAACCGCCCTTCGCCATCATCTCCGTTTGTCTTCGCATGCTTCATCGCCATTTGCAAACCGGGGAAACACGAAGCAAACACAATACCTGTTCGTTCTCGATACAATTGTGGTACTTCCCAGCCAGTGATCAGCCGAAGACCGCCTTTACCGACTTGTTCAACAGGAGTGAGTGGAATCCCGGCATCACGAAGTGCGAGAAGACCTGCTCCAAGTGCGAGTTGTGTTGTGATGTCCCAAGCCAGAATACTCTTTGGGTCGATTCCAAATTCTTCTGCCAAGTCAAAAGCACCTTTCATTCCTGCTAGCTGAGGGATGTCGCCGAAGACTTCGGCTTGACTCATGTTCACAGAGCCGTCGCGACCTTTGATAAGTCGGACAATATTTTTGTCAAGAAGACGCTGCTTGTATTCATCACTCACCTCTGAGATACAGGTTTTTCCTTCGACCAAGTGCTCAAAAGCCTCATCGGAAAAGACCTTGTCCATTCCAGGTAAACCAAGAGAAATGCCCGTAACAACATACGGGTCTGCATGACGTGCAGTTGTCGTTGGTTGAGCCGTCGTCTGGTTTGAGGAAATGGTCGTCTTTTGTTTTGAAATAGAGTATGATGAAGGCGGAGAGACAACCCATCGGTGGAGATCACCAGCGGTTTTGGCACTCTTCACATCATACTCAGCGTCTGTTGTTGCTTCACGACGAAGTTGTTCGATGATTGATGTGACTGATTGCGATGAAATCTTCAATCCTTCTACCAAACTCACTGCTCCATGACAAAACGATGATGGATATGGAGAATGTTTTCCAATCACTTCACAAACATATCTGGTTTTCACCAGTTCTGGGTCGGTCGCATGTGTAGATTCAACCAACACTTGGGCGACTTGAGGTGGAGTGATTGCTTGCATCGAGGATTCATTTTGTTTCTCGTTGCTTCGTTCATAGGCTTCCAATGGGCCTGCTGAAAATGCCTCAGCATAGGCATCGCTGTCAAACGACGGCCAATCCGGTTGGCGACCAGCCAGGGCAAGAGCACCAAGAGCGGTGAAGAAGGATTGGATGCCCCCTTGTTTAGGATGATTTGACATGATGGCAAGGTGAGGTTGCTGTTCGAGAATTTGGCTTGAGAAGACGGTAAGTGCTCTCTTTGGACCGACTTCAATAAAAATACGAGCACCGCAAGCGTACATCGTTTCAATTTGTTTGGTCCATTCTACTGATGATGCCATCTGTGGAGCCAATTTTGAGAGAACATCTTGTTTCGAATCCGAGCCTGAATCGGGATAAAACTCACCGTCGACATTAGCAGTTATAGGAATTGAAGGGTAACGTATTTCCAATGTTTCTAAAAATCTGCGAAGCGGTTCGTTTGCTGGTGCAACGATTCTTGAATGGAATGCATGGGATGTCGCAAGTGTGACTGCTTGATATCCTGCTTGTTCAAATTGAGAAATGGCCTCCTTTACAGCCGAGGTCTCTCCAGCGATCACCGTCATTTTTGGCGAATTCTTATTGGCTGATATCACATAACCATCGATTTGGTCAAGGATGGTTTCAATTTCTTCAAATGGTGCAGTAATACTTGCCATAAGGCCTCTATCTTCAATTTCAACAGAGCCCATTTCCGTACCACGTGCTGCTGATGCACGCAAAGCACCATCCATGTCGAGAATGCCGGATGCCATCAGTGCTGCATATTCTCCAAGCGAATGACCGGCCACCATATTTGGTCGATGGCCAAAAGCATTGAACACCTGTTCAATGGCTAAGTCAGCGGTCAGCATCGCTGGTTGAGTGTACTCAGTCTGCTTCAATTTCTCTTCGGCTTCTTTGCTTTCTTCTTTGGTCAAATTTTCCCGAAGGACAAACCCTGAGAGTGTTTCCCCTCCCAAGACATCGACCATGGTGACATCTGCTTTTGACCATACCCTTGAGGCACATGCAAACCGGCGGGAGAGGTCGAATGTCATCCCCACATATTGACTGCCTTGGCCGGGGTAAAGATGTGCTACTTTCGCTTCTGTAGGCATTGGTGCATCATCGGTGATGAGAATACCTTGAGCCTGCAAAAAGCCCCACTTTTCTTTCTCTTCAATCGAAGATATTGCAAGTTGTTGGCGTTTTTCAAATTCTTTCCAAGTGGTTGCCACCAACGCCAATCGAACTGCGGCTTTCGTTTCAAAATCTGAACTCCAATCTTGAAGTTGCTTGCTCAAACGTACACCCATCGGGTCATTGTCAAAATTTTTGACAGGTGCTTTCATCAACGTAAGTTGTGATTTCATTTCCCCGACCGAGGTTGCAGAAAGGAGAAGCACACCTCCCTCAATTGCTTTTATTTCTTCATGAGACATTGTTGGCGTCAAGCCACTTGCCAACATTGATGCGGCATTTGGACTGTTTGTATTCACCTGACCAGAATAAGCGAGCCATCGGGCATTCCATTGCGAGGCCAGGTGCCGATGATAGTCTGGTTCGTAGGCTTCAAGAGCGATATGGAAATTTGTTCCTCCAAATCCGAAAGCAGACACCCCTGCACGTTGAGGATGGTCTTGAGGACGAGTCCAAGGCGTTGGCTCTGTTGGAACATAAAAAGGAATATTTGTCCAATCAACCGTTGGATTTGGTTCGACAAAACCCGCACTCGGAGGTATGGTTTTAGTGTGAAGAGCCATGACTGTCTTCATGACGCCAGCAATACCTGCAGCTGCTTTGAGATGGCCAATTTGAGATTTGATTGAACCGACTGCAACACGTTGTTGTCCTCCAACACCTGTCCATAATTGTGAAAGGGTTGAGAGTTCAGTGGCATCTCCAACTTTGGTTGACGTTCCATGGGCTTCAACAAGTTCCACACTTGAGGCTGGGTAACCCGCCTGTTCATATGCCCGGGCAATTGCTTGAACCTGACCGCGTTGACTTGGAGCAGTGATGCCTTTTCCTCGTCCATCTGAAGAGCCACCAATACCACGGATAACAGAATAAATTTCATCGCCATCATCGATAGCATCTTTGAGCCTCTTGAGCAAAAGTACACCGGCTCCCTCGCCCATGACAAAGCCGTTAGCCTTGGCATCAAATGGTGTTGAATGAGATGGTGACAAGGCTCCAATTGCTGAAAATTTGGCATATGTTGCAGGGTCCATTGTTCGGTCGGCCGCTCCAGCGAGCATCGTATCGACCTGTCGCATTTGAAGAAGCCTGCATGCGTCCAATATTGCAGCCATTGATGATGCACAAGCGGCATCCATAGCATGATTTGGCCCCTGAAGATCGAGAAGATTTGCCACACGTCCTGACACCACATTGGCTAATTCGCCAGGCATAGTGTCTTCGTCAACCCGTGGTGTGTGCTCGTTAATCTCATCTTGGAAAGCATCACGTGCTTCGCTTGGCAGGCCATGGGACAACGCGACTTCTTTGGTATGGTTTGACCATACACGAATATTGGATAGATTACGATTCTCACCTCCGAGGGCATTTGCAAAGACTACACCAGTTCTCGACCGGTCGATGTCTTTTGATTCGCCATCGTATCCGGCGTGTTCCAATGCATCGGCGGAAACCGTCACAGCCCAAAGTTGGCACGGGTCGATTTGAGGCAATGTTCCTGGCGGTTGCCTCCAGCGTCGCCAGTCGAATTCATAGTCTTGAACAAAGGCACCGATTTTTGCATATGTGAAGCCTTCAGTATGCTGCCCTGGGCCACCTTCTTTCCAGAAATGCTCAGTAGCCCCAGGCCAACGGCCATCGGGAATTGGGATGATGCTGACTTTTTGCTCGACAATATTTGACCAAAACTGCTCGATGGTGTCTGCATCTGGCATCAGGGCTGCAACACCGATGACCGCAATCGGCTCGAATGGCCCTTGGTCGAGGCCATCGACCTTTTTGCCGTCTGCAGTTGTCATTGACATGTGCTCACTCCATAATGCTATGAGGGACCATAGTGATTGAATATCCTGCATCCACATGGATACATTGGCCTGTTACGCCCTTCGACAATGGACTTGCCAGCCAAAGCGTTGTCCCAGCAACATCGTCTTGGGTTACATTTCGTCGAAGAGGAGCATTTTGCTCGACATGGTCAAGAATTTTATCAAATCCTGGGATTCCGCCCGCAGCAATTGTACGAACAGGCCCACTCGATATCGCATTGATTCGATGTCCTTCAGGCCCAAGATGGCAGGCTAGTTCCCTTGTCCAACATTCTAGTGCTGCTTTAGCCATCGACATGATGCCATAATTTGGCACATATCTGGTGGAGGCTGCATAGGTCAGCGTAATGGTCGACGAGCCATGATTCAAATAGGGCAAAGCAAACTTGAGGCATCTTTGCAAAGAGTTAGCAGAAATGGTCATCGCTGTATTGATGTCTGCATCTTCAACGAACAAGATAGGGCGGTCGAAACATGTCCTTGGTGCAAAGCCAATCGCATGAATGAGAATATCAGCTTTCTTTCCTGGGTGGTCTTTCTCAAAAGCGTCAAAAAATTCCTTGGTAGCCTCATCGGATGCAACATCGAGAGGATAGAACCCGTCAATTGCTGGAAGTTGGTCTTTGAGTTGGAAAATTCTGCTCATGAACCGCTTTTGATAACCTAGGTACAGTGTTGCGCCTGCTGCTGCCAATTGCTTGCAAATCGCCCAAGCGATAGAATCCTCACTTGCAACGCCGAAAACAAAGGCAATTTTTCCTTCAAGTTCGAGCATATCGCCACCTCAGCCTATCTTTAACGACGGATAAGTCAGCCTTTGACTGTTACCATGAGAAGAAGCGAAAAAATGCGATTGTGCGTGGCATTGCACTACGCCAGTCAGAATTCATCTAATTCGGATTCAAAGTCATCGACTTCATCAAATTCTGAAAGACTATCGAGGAGGTCGTCGAAGTCATCTTCCTCGTCTTCAACTTCAATTGGTGCCGGCTCCTCGAAGACGACTTTGTTGTTTGAATTACGACCCACACTTTTCAGTGCTAAAATAAGGATGATGAAGGCGAGTAATGCCGCTCCGGCTATACCTCCGTACTTGATGACATCATCTTTGCTTACCTCGTCGAGATTCGCATTGATCCCTGAACCACTTGATGATGCTTCAAGATTCACGGAAATTTTTATTTCGCTCGATGCGGCATTTGCATCATTTTTGCTTTTCGCCACGAGAACGATACTGATTGTTTCTGAGGACTTGATTTCCTTTGGTGACCGAATTGACAATTCCCTTTCTTGAGACTGAGAATTTTCATCGACATCCTCTGCGACAAATGTGCCTAAGGGAAAGGAGAATCCCTTCTCAAGAAGTTCGGCTTCGTTCTTGACCGTCACCTCAATCTTGTCCCTGTCGTTACCATTGTTTCGGAAAACGAATTGAAACGATGATTCTTCCGAGTCGGTCATCGTAATCGTGGATACACCCTTTCGCTCCAGTTCGACCATGCCATACTGCTCGACACCGAGTTTGCCTGTGACCTCTGCAGAGGTATTGACTGCATCCCATGGGAGGCCAGGCGATACTTGAGTAATTTTTGCAAGCAATGAGAAATCGAGCAAAATTGTTGCCGATAGTCTTGTTTGTGAAGATGAGAAAACGACTTGGAATGACTCTTCTTCACCACCAGCGAGTGTGAAACTATCTTCACTCAGCACCATATCTATGCTTGGTTGGCCTTCATCGAGGTTATGTTCGATGTCAATTTGTTCTTCGACGTCAGATGTATTGCGAACCGTGCATGTGATGGTCACAGAATCATGGTCTATGGGATGCACATTGAGTTTTGGTGATTTGTTGTTGCAATCGATTTCAACAGCAGGAATGATGTTCAATTGTGCAGACGCCATGCTTGAGCCGCACAAAACAAAAAACAAGAGCAGTGCAACAAGTCGACAACCTGCATGCTTGCCCGCCATGACCTTTGGTTTCGTTTATATTTCATCAATGTGATGGAAATTTGAAACAAAATGGTCGAAATTCAACAATCTTGTTCGCCATACAATTCATTTGGTAAATCCTGATGAGTGCGCCATAGGATTTCTTCTTCAAGTCCTCGTTCAATGAGTTGTTTTGTTCTCTTTGGAACTGTCTTCGGGCCTAGAACTGCCCCTGGTCGACGAAGATCGTCCATATAATCGGTTTCAAGCATGAATCCATGTGTGCTTTCTCGACATGTATCAACGAGTTCATCAAGTGCACCTTTACCAATCAAAACGCTCGGGGTGAGGCCGTGTGTGTATGTTTTGGAAACATTCGGGGGAGAATAATGGCGAATAAGGGACTTCAATGGCATGCCTTGCCTTTGTGCCATTGCAGATAACTCCGGATATGTTTCGTCAGAATCACCTTCGACATGAAGTTGAAGTGGAATTTTGTGCTGTGCTGCAAGATGAAATGTTTCTTCCAGCAACATATTTGAAAGGTCCCAAATCTCATCATTTACCTTCCAATGTGGCCTTCCGACCTCACCGATTGCATGAGCTTGCCCTTCGTGAACAAAATGAAGTGCAGCATCAATTGAATGGCGGTAATTCTCAATCGCTCGCTCTTTCCCGATTTCGCCATCTTGTTCAACCCATTTCACAAATTGATGAGCAAAGGCAGCTGGATGAGGCCCGAGAACAACACGGACACGCAGGTCGGTTGCATCTCGAACATCTTGAGCGATGCTGATGGTGTCCGCATACGTGTCTTGATGACCTTGGCGTGTTGTTGGAGGGGATGAAAAATCAGGGCAGTGGACCAAAACCAAATGTGTACCGCCAGCTTTTTGAAATTCCTTGGCAGCATTGAGGCATAATCCATTTCTATTCAAATGGAAATGATTGTCAAGGATAGGCCCGTCGTATGTCATGAGTGATCATCACTTGCAATATACACAAATCCATGTTCTTCCAAAGTTGACCGCCAATATCGAACTGCAATATCAACCATAGAATGATGACGAGCTGATGTGATAACACAAGCTCCGTTCGCAAACAAGATCATCGACATATTATGACGCTTGTCATCTATTTTACATCCGCCAAGTCTGCTATCGAATGCTAATGTTGATTGCCCGATGGTTGTGTTCATTTCAGCAACATGAAAACCACAATCGAAGGTGTAACTTGCTTGAATCGGTCCATTTTCTGTTTGCAGACCCTTATCATCCATACCCAAACGAAGCAAGAATTGGCGTGCTACGCTTCTGGCAACCTCAGTTTTGTAGGTACCATGTACGGTGATTCGTCCTTCTTTGTCAACCACAATAGTCGCACGAGGTGAATCAATGATTTTGATGACAACATCGCCATTTTGTTGACCGTTTAGAATTTCGATGACGTCTTCTTGTGAAACTGGCGTCTTTGGAATGAAACGAACGAGTTGATTTTCTACAACGACTTTGCCAGAATCCCCCGACATGTCACTCCTCCTCCGAATCATGCCCGCCTGTTCGACTTGATGAAATCTCCTCTGGGATTGAGGAATCAAATGCACTGACAATATGGTTTAACCACGGTGCCAATATTGGAACGATGAGAGTTACATCGTTGCGATGATGGAATTTTGCTAAATCAACAACAGCTCCGTGAATTCTCGCAGCCATTCGATGATTCCTTCGCTCCGAAAGTACTGGTCCGAGAAGCCATTCTTTGCAATCCCACCATGCTGAAGAAAGTGCGTATGCAGTCGCATATTCATCTGTAAGTTCCGATGGCGGAATAGGGACGTGCGATAGATGAAATTTTAGTCGCTTTCGAAACCTACGTCCAGGTGCAACCATGCCAAGCAATTTCCTCCAGTGCGACATCGTTTTTGCAGATTTTTCCATGTAGTCGATCCAGTCTTCATCATTATATGATGGCTCAATAAAATAGATCGGTCGGTCATGACGTTGTGCATTTCGGCAAAAACGACGAGGTTCAGGGTCTGGGAATACACCTGACTGAAGGGCTGGGAGAAGAGTAAATCCAGAAATCATCAAACCAAAGATTCCGCCCTGGACCCTTGCCATTTCAGCATTCACACCCTTCGAGGCTCGCTCATCTTGTTCTTCTTCCTCCCATACGGAAATGATATCTTCGATTTCCATTAATGCAAGGCCATCCCACTCAATTCTCGGTCGTCGTTTTTGGGGATAGACAATCGTAGGCAATGTGGGATGAAAGACTACTTTGGAACCATTTGATGTGGTTCGAACCACATCTTCCCATGAGTACTCATGAGACATTTTGGCTCACGTATTAATTGCTGTTTACCCAATCCTGCAATTGCTCGACCGACCAACCTTGGTCAAAGTAACCTTGGATGTCCGCCTCTGTCCACTGCGGGAACAGGTCGAGAGCTCTTTGCATTTCTGGGTCTGCTGAAGTACGTTGCTCTGGGATGTCAACAAGTGCTTTCGAATCTTCATCGTAATACTCGTCATCATCATCTTCGTATTCATCATCGAGGAGGTTTTCGTTACCACTATTCCTTCGAAGAAGGACAACGACAAGCGTTCCAAGGACTGCAAGTACGACACCCATGATTGAGATAATCATGACAAGTCCGCTACTAGAGTCATCTTCTGAAGCGACTTTAACGTTAAAGAATACACCATTGTCCTTACCGTTCCAAAGTTGCTCATTCGTTTCTTCATTGTAGATAATGTAGTACATACCTGTCGTTTCCTTTCCGAATTTCTCAAGGTTGATGGACACATATTCAAATCCGTCAACTTGAATTGGGACTGAAGTGACATTTCCTTCTCTGTTCGGTATACCACCATCGATGACAGATCGTACTTCAAGCGTGACTGTTCCATCTAACGTACCGCTATTGACGACTCGAATCCGGAGTGTTGGTGTATCACCGACTTCAGGTGAAGAAGGTGTCATGCTGACATCGGATGCTCCAATCTGGAACACTGCTCGCTCATATGTGAAGTCAAAGACGCCCAGGTTTTGATTTGTTCCTACAAATTGTGCTACTGAGCCATCTTCATTTGGCCCACCACCCAAAATCACTGATGCACCTGTTGAATCTACACCTTGAATCCAAATCGCAACTTCGATACCGAGGATGGATTCCTGCTCAGGATCAAATTCGCCGTTCTCGAGTGGCCACAAATCCAAACATGTCGTTGTAGCGGTATAGACACCGTTTCCTGAAGGAACGAGGGTCAGTGTCTCGGATTGTGGTTCAGCTGAACCGAAGTGGGTTTGGTATTTGTTCCACACAATGCCGTTATCCGCATCGGAGTAAAACATCCAACCAACTTGAACATCACCAGCGAGCAAACCTTCTCGTTCAATCAGAAGACCGTTGATATCGAGACAATGGTAATTTGCTGTGGATATCGGTGTCGTTTCTGTAATTTGGTCACCTGTTGCACCTTTCTTGACCGTTAATGATGTAACAGATGGGGCATTGCCATCCACTTTGAGTTTGAATGTAGCACACCCATAGGTGTTTGAATT
>CAZWXR010000012.1:0-24630 GCA_964637985.1 uncultured Candidatus Poseidoniales archaeon | reverse complement strand
CCTTTCACGCCCTTGGCCATCATCACGGCGATGGCGAGCAACGCCACCATGCTGATGAGGGCTCCGTGGTCGTACCCAAAGCCTTCCGTGGTGGCGAGGTTGACGAGGGTGGCCCCGTCGTCTTGAATCCAACCCATTTCGCGCAGACCGATGATAGCAAGGAACATTCCGATACCGGCACCGGTTGCAATTTTCAGGTCCTTAGGGATGGCGTTGATCATCCTGGTCCGCCAACCAATTTGTGGAATGGAAATGATGAGGAAAATAATTCCTTCCACGAAGACGGCAGCGAGGGCGATTCGCCAATCGATGCCCATGCCGAGCACAACGGCGAAGGTGAAGTAGGCGTTCAAGCCCATTCCCGGTGCAAGTGCGAAAGGCAGGTTAGCCCATAGACCCATGACCACACAACCGACAAAGGCTGCGATTGCGGTGGCGAAGAGTGCATCGTCAAAGGGAATACCAGACACGCTCAGCATGGCCGGATTGACCAGCAAGATGTAAGCCATCGTCAGGAAGGTTGTCAATCCAGCACGTAATTCTCCATTCAATGTCGCTCCTCGTTCTTCAAATTTGAAATATGTCGCTATATTTTGTTCGAACCCCATAGTTAACAGTCCTTGTATAGGTAAGGTAGGGTTGAAGAAAGGTTATGAGCATTGGGTAGGAAATACTCTATTTTTGGAACAAAAAGACCGATTCTTCATTCTACAAGTATTTTCGTCGGCGAGAACTGTGGCGATGTCGTAAATAAAATCTAGGAGGTAGGGGAATCAGCGTTGATACCGATGCGTTCTTTCTATCTCATGACAAGAAGGTCGGATTTGAAGTGCATGAAGATACCATGAGCCTCCTTGCAGACCGCCTTTGTGCTCGTGCTTCATAACATCGATTCAAATACACCTCGTCGGTGGCTTACAAAATGGAAGGTGCTACTGACCCAGAGATGTTGCGTCACCGTGCCTTTTTCCGTTTGGGGCTGTTTATTCACGACCATCGAAAAGCAGCAATGGCCTTCGGCTTGGTCTCGTGCGTCCTCATGACGGGTTTGATGGCGATGGGTGCCGATTGGGCCGAAGGCTTCGGCGAAGACGATGTCGAATCGGTCAACGCTGGCAGGCTCATCGCAGAACGGTTTGCCACCGATGACGACAGCGGGGGCCAATCTTTGCGCTACCTTGTGTTCCATCCCACGCTTAACGATACTTCTCCTGAATGGAAGACAGCGGTGATGCAAGCCCTTTCCAAAATCGAAAAGCATCCCGATGTTACCGTCGAATATTCATGGGACGTTGACGACGTTGACCGGGACGATGTGACAGTGACGAGCGAAGATGGCACCTACGCCATCAACACCGTGACCTTCTCTTCCTCGCGGAAAGAAGCGAAACAAGCCATGGACGACATGTACGATACCGTAGAAATTGGCGGCGATTTTGAAGGTTGGATGACAGACGGCATCGCCATCGATTGGACCTTCGATTATCGCATCAAAAACGACCTTATCAAGGCCGAGTTGATTTCTGGGCCTCTTTCCATTCTCATTCTCGGCATCGTCTTTGGCTCAATTGTTGCCGCCCTCCTGCCCGTTGGCGTTGGATTGGGGACCGTACTAGCTGCCATCGGCATGACGGTGTGGCTTAGCAACGTCACAGATGTCACTGTTTATGCTACGAACATCATTTCATTGATAGGCATAGGGGTTTCAATTGATTACTCCTTGTTCTTGGTCAACCGTTTCAGAGAAGAATTAGGGCGTGGTCACGATGTTCGGACCGCAACGGCGATGAGTTGTGCTACCGCTGGAAAAGCAGTCTTCTATTCTGGCATTACCGTCGCCATCGGCCTCATGGGTATGCTCTTTTTCACAAATACTTCGCTGCCTTCACTCGGCATTGGAGGGACTATCGCAGTTTCCATTGCCATGATCTATTCGACCATCGTTCTCCCTGCGGTGATGGCATGGTTGGGTCCTCGAGTCAACAAAGGAACAATTCCCTATGCGCTCGACATGTCGGCCAAAGACGATGGTATGTGGGCCCGCATCGCCAAGCGGGTAATGGACCGCCCATGGACTGTTCTCATCCCTACACTGATCTTGTTGATTGGCGCTGGATTGCCGTTTGCCTACGCTGAATTTTCCCTCTCTTCATGGAAGGCTTTGCCACCCGATGACCAAGCAAGACAAGGCATGGAACTCATCGATGAACAATGGCCTGACCAAGCAGCCAACTCGATTTTCCTAGTCATCGAAACCGACGGTGCCGACCCTCTTTCTGAAGCAAACCTACGAGTCCAGCACGCTTACATCACCGAGTTGCTCAACGATTCAAGAACATCAGGAGGCATCGGTGTTGGGTTGCCGTCCCCGGCCATGAATGCCGATGAGGTGATACAATTCTGGCAAACACCCGATGAATTCCTCCCAGCAGAACAAATTGCCATGCGGGAAAGTTTGCGGGCATCTTTGGTGGGTGATAACGCCACCATGATTTCACTTCAATTGGTTGGTGCTCAAACCAACGTTGAGTCGAGAATGATGGTAGAGGACATCCGAGAACATCGAGATGGTTTTCTCGATGATTTTGATGGCGAGGATGACCGCTTGTTGATTGCTGGTTTTGCCGCTTACAATGCTGACAATCTTGACGCCATCGCAGATAATCTTCCCCGAGCACTCGCCTTCATCCTCATTGCTACCAGTGTGTTGATTTTCCTACAAGTTCGTTCTGTCATCATCCCAATCAAGGCCATTGCCATGAATATCCTCTCCATCTCTGCTTCGTTCGGAATGCTGGTCTGGGTATTCCAATGGGGGTACGGGGAAAGCCTGCTTAACTTCACCGCCCAGCCCATTGATTCAGGCAACCCCGTCATCATGTTCTGTATTGTTTTCGGACTTTCGATGGACTACGAGGTACTGATGTTATCTCGTATTCACGAAGAATGGGAACGAACTGGCGACAACACGCTCGCGGTGGCCAACGGTCTGCAGAAGACGGGGGGGCTCATCACCGGAGCAGCCGCTATTATGGTCGTGGTGTTCAGCGCCTTTGGCTTGTCTTCAGTTATTATCCTGAAACAAATTGGCCTGGGACTTGCTCTCGCCATTCTTATCGATGCCACCTTAGTTCGTGCCCTCGTTGTTCCATCGACCATGCGATTGATGGGTCGATTTAACTGGTGGTCACCAAAAATCTTCAAACGTCATGTTGAGGAAGAATAGGAAATTTTGCCATAACATAGATATCAATCCGTCAAAGCAAAGAATCACTGTATCGTCGGAAGACTATGGAAACCTCATGCGGCGTCGTCTTGGTCAACCTAGGCACCGTTCTCCTCCTTCAATACCCCCAGGGTCACTGGGATTTACCAAAAGGTCATGTTGAGGTCGGTGAATCTCCAATCACCACAATGAGAAGGGAATTGATGGAAGAGACAGGAATCAAGAATATCGAGATTGTTGATGGTTTTACTGAAACAACAAGGTATTCCTATACGCACAAAGGTAAAGAAAAAACGAAACAAGTGCAATGGTTTCTTGCTGAAACTGAAGAAATAGATGTTCATCTTTCCCATGAGCACAGAGATTACATTTGGCTGGATTGGGAAAGTGCATTTCAACTCATAACGCACAAGGAAACGAGATCTGTTGTAGAATCTGCTCAATCTTTCTTGGGGTCAATCTAGAGTATCGAAATCTGCATCATTTGCTTTCATTTGCGAAATTAGTTCCACAATACCCTTTTCTGATTGTCGGCCACTCAATGGTTGCCAGAGAGGTTCGTGTTCACCCAATGTATGACTTATCCATCGTCCCAAAACAAAAAACCAGTCTGATAAACGATTGATGTATTGAAGAACAATAGGGCGAATTGAACCTTCTTTACTTCGCTCAAGTTCAACAATTATGCGTTCCAATCGGCGTGTTACCGTTCGAGCTGTATGAAGGAATGTTACTGGCGGGCAACCACCTGGTAAAATAAAACTTGACAACGGAGGCGTGTCTTTTGTTAACGCTTCTATTTCTTCAAGCAAAAGGTCTGAGTGTTTGGCATTGAGCAGCGTAACATATTCTGGAACAGATTGAACTTCGCAACCAAGTTCGGCACCTAAATCAAACAATTCATTTTGAATCCGTTGAAGGGCTAAAGAAACGACGCTTTTCACTCTTTGATTTGAACTACTATCGCCACCATCGTGATGGCTAATTAAACGGTTTGTTTCCATGGAAACTGCTCCGACAATTGAGTTTACCTCATCAAGCGTACCCACAATGTGAATTCTTGGGTTCGATTTATCAATTCTCGAACCATCAACGAGCGATGTTTCACCTGAATCGCCTGAACCGGTATGTACTCGGTCTATCCTTACCATTCCCTCACCGTGTTAGCCACACTCATGCTTCTATGAGTGGTTTTCGGGTTTGAAAACTACAATGAACATCATGATACCATTCGATGTCATGTTCCCCAATCATCCAAGAATAAATTGCTAGTGTATCATCAACAATTCCATACCACTCTAATCTTCCTAAATCGAGTGATGCTATTCTTGCTCCAGTTAATTCCAATTCTTCTACCATTCCTTGCCACTGAGCGACAAGGCAAGCGAGTTGTTCTGCAACTTGAACAACATGTTCGTCATTCACATCGAGTTGTTCAAGCAAGATTTCTAATTCATTTGTAAGGTCATGTGCTTCTTCACTAAGTGATTGCAGAATGCACATTGTGCTGGAAGCAATTTCTAAGGATTCACGAGCTTCGTCTAAACTCACAAGGCGTGCATGACGAGGCAATTCTTCGGAAAATTGTTCCAAATGAACTGGCTCAACGTCCATTGGAATTCCCGATACAAAAGGCTCGTCTTTCTTTGAATTCACGAAAGTATCTTAAGTTTGACAGCCTTTGAATTCATCGGTCTTTTTTGCTAGGAGAATTGCCTTTCTCCGTGTACTCAATTTATCCGTTTAAGCACTTGTTACAACAAGCGCTTCTGGACCTTGTTGACTCTTGGTCGATTTTAGTTTCGTAAGGCCTAAAATAAGTAATGCAATCCACATGACTACTTCAATAACCATAACGATGTAGTATAATGGACCAAGCGTTTGAAGCAACGATACAGCATCGTATGGTTGTCGATAAAGTGCGAGATAAAGCGATTGTGAAAGCAGGCTGGATGAAAACCAAACAAGAACTGCATACCACATAATTGTGCGGAGTGGCCAGTCTTCCTTTTCAGCTTCCATGTTCATGAGTATATATTGGCGTCGAAGATTATAATATCTTGTATTTCTTGTATCAATCCGTTTTGTTCTTTGTTGGAATTGTACATTACCGCAGGTCTATTGTGATATTTTCGATGCTCGACTCAATTGCTTTAACCCAATGATCGTCAATCGCATGTATTCCCCCTGATAACTCAAGCAAATCTGACCATTTTTGCGAATCATTTGTATTTCCAAGACTTCGATGTATTTGTTCTAATGCAAAATAGGACATTGGGTTGAGATGTTCTTCCTCTGCATCCCACGCTCTTTCGAAACAATTGATGGCTCCGTGGGGCCCAAACAACTGACCTCTGCTTAAGGCGATATATCCTGCTTGGCTCCATGCAAGAGGAAGGCGCCCTATGAGCAAACCACGAAACACCAGCCATGTTTGACCAGAGTAAAGGGCGCCCAATGTAAGAAAGCCAACCCAATGCTCGAGTTGATCTAATTGGCCCCAGAGTAAAACGATGAGCCCTGTGCTTGAAAGACAAAACAAAAATCCAAACATTGGTGCGACGATAACGTCCCTCCTCGTTTTCAATAAATGGTACATACCAAGCCATAAGCCTAAGCCTGAGAAAAGAAATAGAGTCAAAAGTATCGTGTCGATTTCCATCGGCCTCGGTGCCGTATCAGAAAGAAGAAGAAGCGAAAGATAGCCAAAAGAGATGTAGGCCAACCTCTTTGAGATGAGAGGGAAAGGTTGATGTCGGCTCCAAAAGAACAATACTAAGGATATGACGAAGACAATAAGGTAGATGACACTCTTATTGGCAAATGATTCTATTAGCATGTTGCCTCCCTCATTAGTTGCTGATGACCGACCTTCTTGACCATTGCCTATACCTTGTGATACTCTGAGCCTTTCAATATTTCAAAACCACGATAAATTTGCTCAATCAAAACAACTGAGGCAAATTCATGTGTGAAGGTCATCTTTGAAAGAGACACAGTTGAGTCTGATGGCTTAAGGACATTGTTCCAACCTTCGACGGGCCCTATGCACAAATGAAGATGCTCTGAACGAAGTGATGCGGCCCCTATCAATTCTGAAAATCCCAAAGAATTGTACATTTTTCCATGTTCATCGAGAAATAGTTTTTCACCTTCTTGTGAACAAATTTGATTGTAATACTCAAGCGGAGAAGTCTTTTCATTGTGTATTTCGATACGTATATTTTTTGATTTTAGTCGCGTTTCATATGTTGAAAACAGAGATTTCATTGATGAATCCCTCAATCGACCATGGAGGTGAACCACAATTCGGCCCATGATACCCCGATGCGGAACTCGTTGATACTTGCTTTGATGAGGAAAATCCTCAAGTGGTTGTCCTTGAAGTACTTACCCATGGGGTGGAAGTTTTGGGAAAAGAAACGACCTCTACCGGATGACCCAATACTCAAAACATATACCATTTGGCTATCTGAATTGAGAGAATCCTGTGAACATCACTACAATTCTCCTTCTTCCGGACGCAATGAAATAAAACGTTGTCTTGAAGAATGGAATCTTGCACATCATGAAGGCACACTATCGAAGACTAACTTAGATGGATTGGTGATGAGAGCCGATATACTCCTCACCTGTGTCGATGATGAATGGTTGACTTGGCTCGACAATATCGATTTTTGGAAACCAGGTTGGAAAGGAAATCAGGATATGGACGATTGATGAGGCTTAAGAAGGTACATCATGTCCTTCTAGCATGGGCAAAGATGGTACGCTCCACTTACTGTATACTTGCCCGTTTTGTTGGAAGGTTCGTGGGCTGATTCGTTATCTCAACCTTGATGTTTCTTATCATGGAATCAACGGATTGCGGGCAAAAAAAGAATTGAAATTTGTAGATGATTGGAATAAAGTTCCCGTGTACACAGATAACGAAGGAAGACACCATGTCGATTCAACACCAATTATGAAACATCTTGACCAAACATACAATGATGGCAAACTTTTCTCAGAAAAGCGAGAACATCAACAAAAATGGCTGGAATGGTGCGACACAAAACTATCGAAAGCGACCATCCCAATCTTATACGGAGGCTTCTTTTCTGCACTAAGCACAACTCGAAGAGTTTCAAAGGAAGAAAAATTTGGTTTCGTATCTCGCAAGGCATACGCTTGGCTCGGTTTTCCAATCATGTGGGGCATTATTGCGAGGTCGAGAGTAAAGAAAGACGGACGGACGCCTCAACAACTTTGGCACGATCTTCTTGACGAATTTACCAATGAGGTTGGTGAAGAAACTTTTTTTGGCGGGCAAACTCCAGATCTTGTTGATTTTGCAGCCTTTGGCTACATGCGCTCTATTTCACCATTCAAGCAATTCTCTTTACTTACAAACCATGAAAAAGGCATGGCTTGGTATAACCGCATGATGGCACTCATCTCTTGAGGAATCATCGTGAATCTTCTTCGTTTTTTGGAATTTAATTTTATCAAAGTTCCATCTCAATCCTGTTTTGTTGGGAGCAATAAGGGCGGATGGATGTACGCCAGTCAACGACCAAGGTATGAAATCAAACTTCCCGAATATTACATTCTCGAAACCCCGATTCAACATCGAGACATCGCTTTGCTCTTCAATGAAGAATTAAATCATGACGATGGTGATGTCGAGGAAATTCTATATCATCAAACCTATGAACTCATTGAAAAATTCAAACAGAACGAAGAGGTCGCTCATTTTTTGAACTCAGGGAATTGGGAAGTTCGGCTCCCATCAATAGCAGAATGGCAATGTGCATTTGAAAATAACATCATACAATCTCGAATGGGGAAAACCGAGTTGCTCAGCGATGCTCCTGTTCTGGGAAATAGAGGAGCGATGATGGACGGGCGACCTCGACCAAACACTCTCATTGGCCCAGCTGCGGCTCAAGTAGCCGCTATCGCAACACACCCCCGGAATCAAGAGGTTACTGCACTAACCTCTGTCCCAATCGATCGAGGATTGCCAAATGTCATCGCTCGATTCGTGATTTCTCCGCAACGCAAAGGTCCTGCAAAAATTGTACCCAACAATGCCGATTTATTCGCAACAATTCGTTCTGAAATGGTCTGGATAACATGCTTAGGAATTGTTCCTTCATTTCTCATTCCAATTTTTCGAGGGATGGAAGATTATGCAATATCCGGTTGGCCAAATTTACTTTTTGGAGGTCTTGTCGCTGGATTTTTGAGTGGTGCAATATGGAGGCCAAATCGCCCAACTATTCACTACGAGCAAGGTGTCTACTCGATTGAAAATTGATTCCACACAGATTCTTTTCGAATCGCATCTGCTACACATATTGTTGCCATATTGAAGATATGTCGGACGCCATCTTGTTGAGCGACGAGTTGAACTGGGCATTTCATTCCTTCGAGAATTGGGCCTGTCATTTCAGCATCACCAAGTTCTTCAAGCAATTTGTAGGCAATGTTTGCTGCTGCAAGGTTCGGCAGGATGAGGACGTTTGCTGGACCGTTAAACGACATAAACGGATATTCACTCTGCACGGTCGTATTGAGTGCGGTGTCCGCTTGCATAGGGCCATCAATCACAAGTGTTGGGTCAAGTTCCTTTGCAATTTTCAAAGCCTTTTCGATACGATTGGTTCGGATTTCTTTGGTTGAACCAAAATTTGAAAATGAAAGCATGGCAACTCGAGGACTCACACCAAACCGCCGTGCAACCTTTGCTGTTTGCACGGCTATTTCAGCAAGCGTCCTTTCATCAGGATACACATTCACTGTGGCGTCTGCGAGAAAAATCGTTCGACCCTTGATGTTCATCATGTAGCAACCGATGACACAATGACTCTCTGTATCTGAACCAATCGACTCAAGTGTAGGACGTAACACATCAGCATATTTTCGACTCACGCCTCCAACAAATCCATCAGCGTCACCTTGTACAACCATCTGACTTGCAAAATATGGCCTGCTTCGCATCATTCGTTGAGCATCAGCGAGTGTGATGCCTTTACGTTGTCGTTTTGTAAAAAATGCCTCGGCGTATGTTGTTTTTCTTCTCGGGTCATTTGGTGGGTCATAGACTTCATAATCGAAATGCAATCCAAGGTCCTCGACCATCTCGTTAATTCTGTCGACTTTGCCTAGAAGAATGGGGTGACAGATTTTCTCTTCGTGCAATTGTGCAGCTGCTCGGATGACTTTCTCGTTATCACCTTCGGGGAACACAATTCTCTTGTTCTTCCCCCGAACTTGATTGATTACTTGTCGCATCACAGAATATGACTCACCAAGCCTTGCCTCCAATTCCTCTTGGTAGGCTTTCAAATCAAATTCTTCAAGGGAAACGGCAGCGATTCCTTCCTCAATTGCTGCCTTGGCCACAGCGGCTGCTTCCCATATGAGGACCCGCCGATCGAATGGCTTCGGGATGATGTATTCTGGGCCATATTGCATTGTTACGCCATCGTACGCCTCCGATATGTAATCCGGTACCGGTTCCTTAGCTAGAGCAGCGAGGGCTCGGGTTGCAGCCATTTTCATATTTTGAGTGATATCTCTTGCTCGCACATCTAAGGCGCCCCTGAAGATGTAGGGGAACCCAAGAACATTATTGACTTGATTTGGATAATCAGACCTGCCAGTTGCAACAATGGCATCTTTTCGAACCTTCATGACTTCCTCTGGTGTGATTTCAGGCGTAGGGTTTGCAAGTGCGAAAACGATAGGTTTTGGGGCCATTTTTTCAACCATTTCCTTTGAAACAAGCCCGCCTTTCGAAAGTCCAAGAAGAACATCGGCACCTGCCAGAGCATCTGCTAAATCTCCGTCCTTACGGTCTTGTGCAAACGGTTGCTTGTATTCGTTCACTTCACCCTTATCGACTCTTGATGTTGTAACAATACCTTGACTATCAACCATTGTGATGTTTTCAATTTTCACGCCTAACGCGACATAGTGCCGGGCACATGCGATGGCTGATGCACCTGCACCAATCACAACGACATTGACCTTGGATAACGATTTTTCTTGTAATTCACATGCATTGAGTAAAGCTGCACCTGAAATGATGGCAGTTCCATGTTGGTCATCGTGCATAACTGGAATATCAGTTGCCTCAGCTATGCGTTTCTCGATTTCAAAACATTCTGGGGCTTTGATATCTTCAAGGTTAATACCACCAAATGTTTGGGAGATGTTGACAACTGTTTTCACAAATTCATCTGGGTCTTCAGTATTTATTTCAATGTCAAAAACATCAATACCAGCAAATGTCTTGAGGAGAAGGCCCTTACCTTCCATGACAGGTTTGCTGGCCAGAGGTCCAATATTTCCAAGTCCAAGCACTGCAGTTCCATTGCTTATCACAGCGACTAGATTTCCTTTCGATGTGTACTTGTATGCATTCTCTGGGACTTTTTCTATTTCTAAGCAAGGATAAGCAACACCCGGCGAATATGCAAGGCTTAACTCGTGAGAGGTCGAGTGCGGTTTCGTTGGAACCACTTTGATTTTTCCACGAGGTTCGGCTTCGTGATACTCCAACGCCTCCTTCTTGAGTCTGGACTCTTTTTGACGTCGATTCATGTCATCACCATCAAAACCGGTGTCCACTTCATGTATGAGCATTGCTCATAAAACAAGTTGCGTAAGTCGATTCATCGTCGTAAAGCAGCATTTCGTGATGCAAAATTAGAGTCAGTGAAGGAATGCCTTCAAATACCATAAAACACCCAAATTCATTATGAACCAACGGCATGAGTCAAGGCGAATATTTTCAGCATTCGCATTGGTCATCATCATGGCTCTCAGTACAACGGTTCCTATGGGCTTGATTATCCCGGCACAAGCACACTCCGTCCCTGGCGATGTTGTATGGCCAACTGAAGGAACGAACGATACTGGATGGGTTCAATTATCGACAACTGGGGCGAATTCCTCAACGAATACAAAAGCATCAGCGACATGGAACTTGTCATTTGCACCAGGAGCGGAAGTATCCAATGTTCATCTTGAAATTCAAGTTAGGGGTGAAGATGGTATCATCATCGATGAACCTCATCTTTTCGTTGGCCAACAAAATAATGCAAACATTGTTGATATGCGAGGTTGGGGTACGCTTGGCCAAACAAGTATCTTCGACGGCTCTCCTGCTAGTTCAACGGCTTCAGGACAATTGAATCCGAACAGTTTCTCCGGAGCCCAGGTTACGCTCCCTACGAACGCTGAAATTACAACAATGATAATTGAAGCATTATCTCCTGCAGATCCTGCTGTTTCTCTACGGGAAGTAAAAGTCGAAATCATTGATTCGGAAATTGACCCGAACGACCACAAGATGTACCTCGCTGTCGATTCAAACATACTCGTGTTATCGTTCAATGGTGTATCATCAACAATTCTAGATGTGTTAGACCTCAACAAAGAGTCTATCCTCGACATTGAAATTGATAGTCAATCTCAAGTTCTACAAATTCTGCATGAAGATGGAACATTCTCAGGAGTTTCACTCGATGATAATTCGATACAAAACGGACTCCCAAATGCCCCCACGAATTATTTGTTCAACAAATTCATTCACGATGGCCAGACATGGTGGGCATCATATTCCGGTGGTGTTGCGTCTCTGGTGCAGGGGAACTGGACGCCAGCCGGTCAACAAAGTTCTGGAGCAAATGATGGGCTTGACATGCTTGTTTTGAATGGTCTGTTGTATGTTTCACATGCGAATTTGGGTGTACAAACCATCGATATTTCAAACGGTAATGTTGTATCACAATGGTCGACTGCAAACAACCTTCACTCCGACTTTGTCACTGAATTTCTTGTTGTTGGAAATCAACTGTTTATGGCTTCTCATGATAGCGGAATTGGAAGATATGACTGGAATTCAGGATTTTGGCTTTCAACTTGGAACAGCGGTAACTGGTTAACATCAAATTACATCGGTGGACTCGCTCTCAGTGGAAATTCGATTTACATCCTTAATGGGAAAAATTTGCAAACCTACAACTCGACCAGCGGGGTCTTTGTTAGCGGAGGTAATTTTGGTCTTTCATCGGAATTTGGGCTTCTTGGCGATGGTCAAAGCCTTACAGCATGGCCAGTTGGAGGGGTGTTCGGTCCTTCGTACACTTCAGTCATCGTTGGCGATGGTTCAGGGCGATTGATCGCCTATGATGAATCAACGGGAAACCATGCAGATATTCTTCTTGCAAGTGGCCCTAGTTCTGGAGACATGTCTGGTTTGGTTGAACTCAATGGCATCATCTATGTCGGGGCCAAAGACCTCATCAACCGATATGATGTTTCAGCAGCAGAATGGGCAACCCCATTCTCAAATTTAGGAAATCAAAATCAGAACGCTATCGCATTTTTACGCACTGATGGACAATCCATCTTTGCATGCTTCAAAAACGGAGATGTAGCAAAGGTGTCTGCTACCGGCCAGGTTCAAAATTATTACACAAGCAGTCAACAAACTGGTTCTAGGCTTGCAGGTTGTGCAGTTGATTCAACCAACTTGGTTATTATTGCGTCTGGGGTTATGGCCTTTATCGACCATACCACAACAAACGCTGGTTGGAATGTCTTCAACACTCAAAATGGACTTGATTCCTCATTTTTGACCGATGTTGCCATGCACAATCAAGTCATCTACATCGCTTCTGAAGATGAAGGCGTCCTTCGATATAACACAAGCTCAAACTCGTTTTTGCAACCTTGGTCATCAACTGAAGTCAACGGTGTTGATTTTGCTCCAGTTGCCCTCGTTGGAGATATCCTTCATCTCGGTCTGCCCGGTTTTGGTGTTGCCCGTAAAGATCTAGCACTTAACGAAATCATTGAACCGCTTATCACTGCCCAAGGAAATAGTGGTAATCGGTTTGCAATTTTACCTTCAGCAAACGTGTATGCACTTGCTTCTGATGGAGGCGACCTCCTCATTGGAACTCAACAAGGAGCAAGGAAATGGAATGGACAAACTGCTTCTTCCTTTGGACAAGGAAGCAGCTGGAGTACTCGCCCATCACAATTCTTTGATTTGATGGTCGAAGGGAACGCTATCTATGCGGGTACGAACATTGGATTGTGTAAGTACACACTGAGCACACTCGCAATTCAAGATTGTGTTAACGCTCAAGATGGTATGCCAAATTGGGCGGTTTACAGCGTGGGCACCAACGCAACAGTGGTCTTTGGTGGTACTGTAAGCGGAGTTGGTTTACTCGACAAATCCTCATTTACATGGTCGGAAAACTGGGAAAATGATTTCGGCCAATCCGGAAATGCAGTTGTTGAAATCATTGGCGATGTTGCCTTTATCGGCATTAACGGTTTTGGTGTCTTACGTTACAACCTTACAACACAACAGTGGTTGACACCATACACGCTCGATAACGTTCTCGATAATGGCAATGAAGACGTTTCTGGTCTTGCTGCCGATATTCGTCCATACCACTTGTGGGTTGGAGGGGCAGATGGATTTCAGTTGATCAATGTGACATCTGGTCAAGAAGTCTACGACATTGAACGTTCAAGTTCCTTGTACACTGGTACATCTGAGCCCTACCAAATGATTGTTCACAACAATGTGATGTATTATCGAAGCGACAACTCCGATTCAATTGGCCGAATCGACCTTGTCAATTTCAATCAACTTGCATTGCTTGATGCGGGTCCAAGAGTAAATGAAAACGGTGGTGTCATCTATGGCCTTGGTCTTGTTGGTGACATTCTCATCGCCTCCGTAGCATCAAGTCAGTGGTGGAACGCTGAAGGTTCTGGAGGCCTTGCTTTGTGGAACACTTCAAACAATTCATGGGGGACAAGCGTCTTCCCTGAGGGTCAAGTCGACCGTGTCACAGCATACGAAAGCAGTTTGGGAAACACGTGGGTTGCTTGGGGTGAATCGAAACTTGAACTCTATGACTCAAACTATGTGCTCCAAGGAAGTTGGGACCAATTTGACTTCCCAATTCGAGGCATCGTTGAATGGAAAGGAGCCACACTCTTTGCTACTGAAGATGGCATCATTCGATATGATGAACAGAATTCACAATGGCTGTCAACTTGGACCGAAGGAAATGGCCTGCCAAATAATGCTGGTACACATTTCTTTGAACTGTGGACCGATGGCAATCACCTGATCATCGGTGGTGGAATTTACGGCAATTTTGGCGGTGGAGATTTCTTCCAAGAAGGCGTAGTCACACATATCAACGGTATCACAAACATCACCACGCTTCATCGAAGCAGTCAATCAAACAATATCCCGAACGGTTACCCGATTTCTGCAACCATGTGTGGAGGGTATCTCCACATGGCCATGTACCAAGGCACAGGCTCTATTGCACGATTCAATATTCTCAACAATCAATCAACGACGGTTTCCCCATTCCAACGTTCTGACTTTGGTGGATTTGGTGTGGCCTCCGTTGCATGCGATTCATCAGAAACACTGTACGTTGGGTTCTACAACAACAACCAAGGCATCTCAAAATACAGTTATTCAACGCAACAATGGTTGAACCAAATCACGACTGCAGCAAACGGTTTGCCTTCCGATTTGGTCTGGTACGATGGCCTTGACTGGTCAAATGGTCGTCTCATCGTTGGCCATGGTGTAGGCAATGACATTGCTGGTGGATATTCCATCTTCACCTCAAACGGGGCAACAACAGGGCAAGCAACCGTACGCGGCGGAGGTTCATCAGCAACCTCGTTCCAGTGGTTAGGGGCATCTTGGCTCATGGGCCAAGCCGGTGGTTCGTCTGGTTACAGTCGTGTCTCAAACATCTCAATTCTCGGTGAGCAGGTGCTTCTTGACTTACCCGGCATCGTGAGTGGACAACTCGGGACCATCTCAGGCAATGCTACCAGTGTGTATGTCACAACGAAACCAACGACTGGGGGGACTGGAAATTCCTTTGCAGCCACTGGGGTATTGAAGGGACATTTCTTAGCAAATGGTTCGCTTGAATGGGATTTCGGATGGACGTTCCCCGGGCGAGCGATTGCCTACGATGCAGAGATGGTCAACACTGACATGTACTTCTCAACCATTGGCAATGGTTTATTCAAACTGAGTGCAAATGGCCAATTGCAAAAAATCAACGGTGGATTACATCAGAACCTCGACGGTATTGTCCGATACGGTGGTGACCTGGTCATTGGTTTAGCAGCTGAGTCGGGTTCGAGTCCTGGTGTACAAAACTTCAATCTCACGACGCAAACGTTCACTTCGGGAAGGCTCATTGCAGGTCTTCCATCAAACATTGTAAATGGATTTGGAACAAGCTCGACCCACATGTACATCGCAACCGACAACGGAATTGGTGTATGGAACTATTCAAACGATGATTGGGAAGATTCGATCACATCCGCCGATGGATTGCCATCCTCGGTTGTAAACGATATTTTTGTTGGAGGCTCGTCGAGTAGTGGTTCAGGCTCATTGATATATTTCGCCACAGCAAACGGTGTGGTTGAATATGATGAGGGTACTTCACAACTTCAAACGATTGGAAAGGCACAGGGACTTGCAGGTAATTCTGCTTGGATGTTTGCAGAGTCGACAAGCCCAAGTGGAGCAACCAATCTTCTCATATCTCATGACGGAAGAGGTGATGAGCGACCAGGAATTAGTATACTCAGCCTTTCAACAAATCCACCAACATTAGATTCAACTCACAAATTTGACCAACTTCCATCCAACATCGCTCTTTCACTTTCAAGCGATTGGTGGGGCGTTCATATCTCAACACTCAATTCTCAACAAATGATTCACTGGAATAGTTCAAGCGGTGATTTTGAAGAAGGTCAAGGCTTTGTCAATCTCAACTCGTGGTGGCCTGCTCGAGACATCATGAGCAATGGAAATCAGATTGTCAGCATAAGTTCAAACAATGGTATTGCTATGCTTGAATCGAGAACGAATGCTCATTCAATTCTGAATATCGCTCTCCCGCCTGAAGGTATTAATGAGGTGCGACAAGGCGTTGTAACCTCATCTCATTTTTGGTTAACAACAGATCAAGGTCTCATTGGCTTTGAGAACAATGGACAATACAATGTCGTTGATGATTTCATCCTTCGACGGGCTCAACCTCTTCAGTTTGCCACAGCAGGGGGTGCAATTTCAAGAAATGTTACATCACAGACTCATGTCGGCGATGAAATTACCCTTGTAGACCCGACAAATCCGCTTTCCCTCAACCTTGCAGGCGATGTTGCTGGACCACACAATACCACCTTCTCCACAATGCCGTTCATGTTCACATCACCTGTGGATAATGCCATGGTTTGGACAAAACTCGTTGATTTGAAATACAATGCAATCATCAACCTTAGCAACGATGAAAATCTTGTTTCGAACCTCCAATATGCCATTGATTCTGGCATGTTGCTCAACAACACACAACATGTCTCTCTGACGTTGCAGTCGCCCCAGAATGGTACACTTCTCGTTCGTTTAAGTTATGATTACATTCGCCGAGATACGCCTATTCAACTGAACTCAATCTATGACCGCCCAGACGACGGCGGTTCTACATTGATGGTTGAATGGTCGTTAATTCATGACCCCGACTTCACTCAATATCATGTCTTTGTGAATGATGGTCCGTGGACAAATGCACCAACTGAACTTGAACTGCGACAACGCACGCCTGACAAAACAATTTCACTTCACAGCCGCACCTCTACCGACGTTTCCACAGCAAATGGTGTGGCTCTTGTCGATGGGCGTGAATATTATGCGATTGTCGTCACTCAATACAACGATGGTCGATGGGGGAACATTCCTCTTCAGATTGGTCCTGCGACCCCTACAGATGAAGTTCCTCGACCTCCGAAATGGGCTATTGCTGAACCGCACACGAATGGCCAAGATGGTGAAATTGAACTAGAATGGGCAAGATGTACTGCCCTCGACCTCGCATCAACAAATGTCTATGTCTCGAAGAATCAATTCTCTGATGTCGTGGGTATCAAACTTCATGACACAATTAACGTGTTGGAAGGGAACACTTCGATTATATCGCTCACACCCCAAACCCCCTACTGGATTGGATTCACATGTGTAGATGAGGCCGGCCAAGAAAACAAATCGGATGTCACCATCGTCGGACCGGTTGTTCCAACTGGGGAATTGAACGACAACCAAGCCCCACTGCCCATTGACGGAACAACCGCAGACGATATTCCGAACGATGAAGGAGGTAGGATTTCAGTACATTGGAATGTCAGCATCGACGATGATTGTTCATTGTACATTGTATTCATGAAACAGGCCCAGAGCGATGGAGTCACAAATGCCGATGACACGAACATCACAACTCGAGGAAGTATAAGCGATTTTTCACAAGCTACAATCATAAGCCCATGTGATGTAAATCAAACCATCATTTCATCTCTCGATGGGGTTCCACTCATTGATGGACAAGAATACATCATTGGTGTGGTTGCATACGATGCGTGGCTCAATGGAAACACAGAAGATGTTTTGTTGGTAACAGCCACTCCTCTACAAAATATCGTAGGTTCAGGAACTATACCTGACCGTGTCACAAACATCATGGCATTTGATCACCCTGAAGACGATGGTAAAGCAATCGATGTTGTATGGCAACCATCCGAGGCTGACGATTTTGCCTCTTACACGATTTGGGTTGCCGATAAACCTCTCACAGACATTTCATGGCTGTATGCATCAAGGGGAACAAATGCTGCAAACTGCGGATGTTTTTCCTTCAATAAACAATGGATTGATGAACGGACGAATCCAATTGAACTCACGATTTCAACAGCATTGTATGGGGGACAAGATCTCCTCGCAACAACACCTCAACTCATTCAACCCGATGTGAAACTGTATGTTGTCGTCACCGTGCATGACATAAAAGGAAATGTCCACGTCGATGATTTAATTCAAGCCACTGTGACGCCAATCGATAACCTCAACGATAATGATCCCCCGGAGCGAATTGACACCATTTCTATTCTCGATGTCCCAAATGATGACGGTACATCTGTCTTTGTAGATTTTGAATTATCAAATGCATCAGATATTTCATCATACGAAATTTATGGTGCCACATGGGCGTTTTCTTCAGTCAACATAGGTGGAGACGGCCCTACTGACCCACTCTTTATATTGAGTAGGACGCCTGAATTACCAATCCGTCTTGACCTTCTTGCAGGAGAGACTCAAATTATTGCAGGACTGGACATCTGGGTCGCTGTTGTAACTGTCGATGCGGCTGGAAATGCTCATCGGACAGAACTCATCGTTGCAGAAGGCTCTGCAGTAGACAATGGTGGATTCTCTTTGAATGACCCATTATCTCCTGCATTGGATGTAAAGGTGTCATGGATTGATGAGAGAGACATCCTTATTCAATGGGAAAATCCAACCGATGAACGGGTTGATGGAATGCGATTATACATCAAAAATGAAGGGTTTTCAACGATTGATGAAGCCGATTTCCTTGGTGAAGTCAAGGGGGAGACTTCGTTTATCATTACAAATGATGTGTACAGTGCATTGGTGAATTCATCAAAGTGGTATATCGCTGTAACACCATTTAATGCCCTCGGCGTTGAGAAGGATGTCGTACCTGTCGTTTTGAACAATGTGGATGCTTCAGAGACTGGTGGAGAGGAGAATGGAGACGGAACAGAATTCTCGATCAATGCAATCCTAAGTCAGGAAATGCTTCTCGCACTCGGACTTGGCATCGTACTTTTGTTCACGCTCATCACCCTCGTTCGTGGACGAAAGCGTGCAGGCGGGGCTCGGATTTCAAAGGATTGGGAATTACAAGAATCAACATGGGGAATTGAAACCAGTACAAATTGGAGTGGAGATACCTTCGAAACTCCGGTCCAACAACCACCTTCACAGACCGAACAGCAAATTGGAACATACGGAAGACAAGTCTACCAGGCATCACAACCTGTGCTTCAACCGGTTCAACAGCCACAGCAATTTATCCAACCAACTCAAACACCAACTCAAGATGCTCCATCATCGATTGACACATCATTTTTGGATGACCTACTTTGAGGGCTAACTAGATGGATGACCTTCGTAACAAACCAACAGATGCTGTGTTCACCACTTGTCTTTGGGACGGTCGTGGACATGTCTTGGATTGGCCATTGCATCTCAATCGATTAAAAGAACATGCAATTCGCCTCGGGTTTGAATTACCCTCCGACATGCACCAAAAAATTTCTGAAAAACTAGAACCTTTTCTCATTCATCAAGGTGAACTCGATGGTGTTCAGCAATTGCTACGGATTGAAGTACAAAAAAATGGAAATTGCGAATTGACGTTTCGGACACCTCCAATACTTCAAAGACAAATGAAGGCAATTAGCGTTGAGGCCCCGCGATGGAATCAAATTATTACTGGCTGTAAACACGCTGACTGGCTTCCGTATATTGACGCAAGAAGGTTGGCAGAATCCCATGGTACAGACATTTCTATGTTCATGTATGATAATGCAATCGTTGATGCCGATAGGGCAACTCCTGCACTCATGACCAACGATGGTGAACTCTGGGTCGCTTCTGAACAACTAGGTTGTGTGAGGAGCATTACGTTAGGAGGAATGCTCAACAAAATGGTCGCAAATGGATTCAGCATACGATACGGTAAACTTACCGAGCGAATGATTCGAACATGTAGAGAATTTGTTGTGTTCGGAACTGGTGTCGGCGTCACTCGAATTACTGAAATTGATCGCATACGAATCGGGACGACGCAAAGCATTGCTGATGAATTACAAACGTGTTTGGCATTGCACCGAGAAGACCCGCAATCGTGGACAAAAGTAGTGTGATCACCATGCACCTCCTCTTACAACTTAAACAACTTTGGGAGCAGCAAGGTTGGCTTGGTGAGAGAGCAACTCGATTCGGTAGCCCAGACTGTGTCCTTCTCCATTCAGGTGGGCCCGCAACCCATCTCTCAACATTTTCCTTACTATGCGGACCATCGAGAATTCGAGCGATTATACGGCAACCCGAAATTGAAGTGGACCCACAACCTGAAAATAGTGGACGGTTTTCCATTCAAGCAAAAGCCCCACCAATTTTCCTAGATATTGAAGAGTGGAAACATGGAGCATGGTACCACTTGAGGAAGCATCAACTTGATTCAATTGGCAGTGCAATGGTTGAATTGAAACATTATTCTCCAGCGACATTATTTGATACAACTCCACATTCAAAACTTCCAACACAGCCTTTCTGGGTATCAGCCCTATCATATGACCTTGTTCAATGGACGCAACCCATCGAATTCCAACATAAACCAGATGCAAAAACAATTCTTGCATGTTTCTATTTAGTTGAGCAAGGTTGTGTTTACAATTGTCTGGAACAAAATTTTACAATTTTCAAAATCCCTTCATCTGATTGGATTCCAGACCTGACCACCGTTGAAAAAACCACTGCTGTTCACGAGCCATATCAACAAATGACATTCACGACCAGATTAAATGATCGTGAATATTTGCAACGAATCGAAAATGTGCAACAAAGAATCATCAAAGGTGATGTGTATCAAGTCAACATTGGTCAGGTATGGCATGGTGAGTTACAACATCAACCTTGGGATACATTTTGTCTATTGGATGAAATAAATCCTGCCCCATATTCTGCATTCTTTGAAATGAAAGATGAAGGCATGGCCCTCATATCAAGCTCACCTGAGTGTTTACTTGAGTCAAGTGATGGTTTCATCCAAACATCGCCAATCAAGGGTACAATTCATACTGGAAAAGATGAATTGGAAAATGAAATGGCTCGAATGACTTTGCTCAATGATGAAAAAGAACGAGCGGAGCACAGGATGTTGGTTGATTTGATGAGAAACGACATAGGTCAGGTTTGTGACGTTGGTAGTGTACGGGTCGAGCGATTTGATATTGAACAATATTCAAGTGTGCAGCATCTTGTAAGCCGAATTTCAGGGAAATTACAACAAGGTATTTCTCCCTCCGAAATGATTGATGCAATTTTCCCGGGAGGTTCGATTACTGGATGCCCTCGAACGATGGTTTGTCACATCATCAACCAAATTGAGCAAGCCCCACGCTCGTTTTGGACTGGTTCAATTGGTTGGTTTGACCCATATTCAAACAATGCATGTTGGAATATCCTCATTCGTACCATAGAATCCCAAATTGAAGGGAAAAAATGGATTGGCAGCATCTCAGCAGGAGGGGGTATTACAATTTCTTCAGAACCTGAGGCTGAAGTACAAGAGTCATTGCAAAAAGCAAAACCATTACTCCACGCTGCAGGTTGGGTCAAAGATGAAGCGTCGCCTTTGCAACAATCGATCAAAATCTTTAGTTTGCCAAAAGAGAGAAATTGGATTAAGAACAATGCAAAAGTAGGGAGCGTGAGTTCTGATTCAAGTCAAAGGAATGCTGATGTTCTCTTCATTGATAACCTCGATTCGTTTTCAATGAATATCGTACATTCTTTGAGTTTAGCGGGTTACGAAGTACAAATTATCAATGCACGGTTTGCTCCATTTTGTTCGATGGGTGAAAACGAAATTCTTGATTGGTTGACAAATCATTCGTCCTCTTATGTCGTGATTGGACCTGGCCCGGGTAGGCCCGAAGATGTTCCATTCAGTTTCCATCTCGCTAAACTTGCTATCGATGGAATACTCCGTCAATCCGTTCTAGGAGTGTGCCTCGGCCATCAAGCATTAGGTCTTCAAGGCGGATTCGACCTCATCGAATCTGAATATGGTCCAGTACATGGTCGACCAGTTGATATACGCCATGAAGAAGGAGGCTTATTCAATAACCTCAAGTCTCCTTGGAAATTTACTCGATATAATTCTCTTGTACTTGTACCGAAAAAAGAAAACGACTTCATTATCACATCAAATGATGTTCATGGAGAAATTATGTCGATCCGCCACAACAAACATGCTGTTTTTGGCATTCAATTTCACCCAGAATCCGTTGGTTCACAACATGGCGACCTTATATTCTCAAATTTCTTCAACCTCCATCGCATTGTTGAAGAATGAGGTTCATTTCCGGTAGGTTGGGGAGACTATGCCGACATGCAGACATTGTGCGAGTACCTATCCAAGAGAACAGTTTATTCATGGAAATGGTCCAAAAACACAGGTATGCGTGCGATGTGCCCTCGACCTCGGCATCGTCAACAAGGACGATGCCCCTAATATGTACACTGGGGACCTAGCAAATGCCCGTTTCGGTATTGTTGCACGAAGATACAGTATTCTTCTTTACATTCCGGTGCTCTGGACATTGTGGATTGTCTATCTCTCGGGTATCAAACCCTGGGGCACATACTTTCTCGTCTTGATTCTCTTGCTAACCATCTTGGGTCCAGTTTGGTTTATTTACAGGGGCGGAAGATTTTCTGGGGATATGGCACGACTCACCCCACAGTATGACCGACCAAAGGGACATTGATTATTTTGAATAGATTTTGAACATCGTAATTTTTTACGGTGGTATCTGCTCCAACCTTTTGCTTTGTGATTAATCCTGTTCAAAAAATGGAGTTAAAATTTCGAATAATTTCTTTCCTTGTGCCTCGGGTGTTAGGTCTAATTTTTTGATGTGTTCTCGGCCAGCCTTCGACCATTCCTTGCGGTTTTTATCCCCTTCATCAATGGCAGAAATCCAATCAGCGCCCTCATCCATAAGCCGACCTGTTTTTCCATCAACAACTGTTTCTCTAAATCCTCCTTGATTCAAGACGATGACGGGGCAATCGACAAAATATGCTTCTGGTGGAGTTAAACCAAATGGTTCGTTAATGGCATTGCTCACCATGGCCTTGGCGTTTCTCATCAAGGCTCGAATTGTTGCCTGTGAGACTCTTGGTAATGCTTTTAATTCTACATCGTTGATTTTTGCATGACCCATGTGTTTTTCGTTGACGCCCCCGCCGATTTGGACAATTTGCAAGTCAGAATTACGAAGTTCCGTGATAGTGTTCCATAGACCTTTGGCATAAATAGCATGGCCAATGGTGATGACATATTTATTTTCAACAAGGTCGAATTCCTTCTTTACAGACTCCCAATCTTCGTCTCTGGTTGGTTTGATGGGCCAAAGATTGGCATCGATGCTGGGGTAAAGACAGTTGGATTCAACCCCATAGACTTGTTTAATTCGGTCGCATGTGTTTTTTGAGTTGCCACTAATTGCACCTCTCTTTGAGGCAAGGGTTACTAATTTTTCATCTATTTTTTTCTGTTTCGACAGCAAGAAACGAGTTAATTTTAGATTTCGTTTGGGCGTTCCATCGACATCAAAGTGGAGGTCGTCGCTGTGTAGGCCTCGGTTTGGTTCAAGCATGTGTGTGTGAATAGGAATGTTGCTAGGGATGATTGGTAGGATTTCTAAGGAAGCCATCCCTGATGTTATGTTGACCGCATCGATATTCGGAAATAATGTGTTTAGACCAACCCCCTGTTCTGTTGAAGATAGCATTGAGTGCCATTTTTTGGAAGCGTTTCGTGATGATATAGCAAAGATTTCGGAAAAAACTCCTCGCGAGTATGACCAAGGTTTGACTGGAGAAAAGAGCGGTATGTTCAATTCGTTTAATTTCTCTATGAGGTTTCCATTTGGGTGCAAGGTTGCAAAACTTATGTCGAAATATTTTGTCCAAGATTCGAGATTATTTATCAAATCTCTTTCTCCTCCACCAAAGTGCTCAAAGGAGCCTTTTACCACTAAAAGGCGCTTTCTTTGGAGGTTTGCCATGTGTTATGTGAGAGGGGTGGTTGCTATAATGTTGAGCCGTTGGGGAAGAATGAACTTCTATTTCGATGTGAAAATAATTCCATCCTCGCCGATATTTGAGTCAAACATCTTCTGGAGTACTGTTTTGACATCTGATATGTTGTGTTCCTGCTTTTGGTCTGGCAATTCAAACCGAGTAAAATGGTTAGGAAAAACCGAGAGAAATGTGTCAACGTCGATGTCTGCAACATTCCTTAGGTGGTGTGGAAGGAATTCGACAACTAATGTTTTACAATTCGATAGAATCTTTTCCATACCTTTCATTGCGAAGTATTCAGACCCCTCTATGTCCAAAAGAATGAGATCATAATCATGTTGAGGTAAATAATCATCAAGTCTGTAAGATTCTAATTCAATGATTTTCGGGTTGTCATAATCGTAGAGAAAACTGCTCTTCTTTGGTTTCCTTTTACTCCCACCGGAGTTAACTGTGTTGAGTAGAAATTCTACTTTTTCCTGAGCATCATTTGCTAAAATATTGTGCGGGATTATATTGCCAACCTTGTTCAAATGAAGATTGATTTCGAGTAATTCGAAAGTGTCGGGGTTTGCTTCAATCGCTGTTATTTCTT
>CAZWXR010000011.1:0-25859 GCA_964637985.1 uncultured Candidatus Poseidoniales archaeon | reverse complement strand
GCCTGATTGCAATTCTTCAATCGTTGGTTCATGCAATAGAACGATGCTCCAACTCGTTGTAGGTTCAAAGGCGATAGAAAATGATGTTTCGCATCGGCCATCAGATGATGCATGAAGTCCAATCGACATGGTAATATTTGAGGTTGAAAGGTCACATTCAGCTGTACCAATAACCACTCGGTCCCTAGTGGATTCTCCCGGATTGATTGCTGAAGAAGGAACCTCCTTTTCATGCTCTAGAAGAAGAAAGGTGAGTTGCCCTTCTGGAACTGATAGTGCAACATCGTGTACAGATGCGATAAGCTGTTCGCCATCACGCACAACCTCAAAGCCCAATTGGCTCGTTGATACTCTTTCAAGTTCCTTTTCTAAGATGTCACTTTGAACATCACCCCAGGCATCGTAACCAACGCGCAATTCACCACCTTCAACAATGAATGTTGGTGTTGATGCCAATGATGGATGCGTGATTGTTCTTCTATCGATTCGATGTTGACTTGCCTCGGGCTGAAATGCATCCTCTCCATCGCTTGGATGCAAGGCGAGCATGACTATTCTGGAGCCATGACCATCTGCAACTTGAACCAAAAATGGATCAATCTGTGCACATGAGGGGCACCAAGTTGCAGTCAGTTCTTCAACGACGAGGCTACGGCCACCAACACCTGTTGAAATTGGTTCATCAAATGTCACAGACGTATCGATAACGATACCATGAGTAGGCTGCACTGCAAGCAAACATGCAATAGAAACGATGAGAATTAAGACATTCTTCGACATTTCACATCACCTAAGAGAACCCATGATTTATCGATGCCAGCAGGAAAGGATTCTTGAACTCTGTCCTCAGCCTATCCTATGATTGCCATGGCAGACCATTGGGTTGAAAATCACAAACGTGATTCATGGCGACGACAAGCGAAGTCGAGCGGATACAGGGCTCGCTCTGCATTCAAACTTAAACAAATTCAAGAGCGACATACGATTTTGAGAACTGGCGATGTCGTGTTTGATGTTGGCTGCCATCCCGGAGGCTGGTCACAAGTCGCATTGGAAATGATTGGTTCATCTGGCGATGTCGTCGGTGTCGACTTACAGGCAACGCAAAGTCTTGAAGGAGCCACGTTTCTGACCGGCGATATTCGTGATGAACCGATTCAACATCAAATTTTAGAATTTTTAGGCGAACGAAAGTTCAATGCAATTCTTTCGGATATCTCACCAGACATTACTGGGAACTGGGATATTGACCAATCTGTAGCACTGGAACTTGTGGCCATGGTTTTTGATTTTGCTATACCACATCTCGGCAAAGGGGGTTGTTTCGTAACTAAATTGTTTCAAGGCACTGGTGTCGATGAACTTATTTCAGAAATAGAGAAACATTTTGCATCCGTTCGACGATTCTCACCTGATGCATCAAGAAATTCATCGTCAGAAGTCTATTTGATTTGCAAACATCACACTCCGTGGAAATCGCCAAATACATCGATGACTGAAAGGTTCCACAACAAGATGAACACTTTATTGAATCCAGAAGTTGGAGAGATTCAACCTGTCAAAACCTCCATGCGATTAAGAAAGAAAAAATCTGATTAAACCCTTATTACCGTTCACGGTCTTCGGAATGGTTATGAAACAAACAGAATACAAACTGAACACAACCAATCAAATCACAGTTGCTGACCTTGAAGCAAATCAACGAATTCATAATTTGGAGTTGGTGCTTTTGAGAATCTATCCAACTCGAATGGTTGTATCAACCTCCTACACAGGACCCGTTGCCGCAGGATGTGCCCGAGACCATACAGGTCTAGTTGGTATCGTGTTGTGGAATGAACAAATTGATGCATTTCGCGTGGGGGATATTATTCGAATTCAATCTGGCTGGTGTAAGAAGAGAAATGGGCATCTTGTCGTCAGCACCGGCCGCACAGGAAAGATTGTTCTCGTCGATAGATGATGGTGAATGCTCGCGTAACCATAAAGAAGGGTAGTGTGTGCGCAAAGCATCGCAGAGGAATCAAAATGAGCGCACGAGCATCAAATTGCACATCATCTGGCGTACCATTAGCGGATTCTGGTTCCACATCCTTCCCATGCCCAGGGTGTACTGAACCGATAGGAAGAAGTCCTCGCTGTCGAAATCAAGGTGTTTTATACACTTGTCCTAATTGTGGATTTGTCGGACCCTGAGGTGATTGAATGGGAAGAGTAGCGATGACATACAAGTTAAATCCAGATTCTGAAGTAGAAGCAAATATCGAGGAAATCGTTGAGACAATCAAAACCTTCGCAAGCGAAGTCTACGAAGTTCAAAGTGTCGAAACCAAGCCACTTGCATTTGGTCTCCAATTCGTTCAAGTCCATGTTGTTATGGACGATGGCCCAGGTCTATCAGATAAATTTGAAGAAATGATGAGTGAACTAACTGGTGTTGGTGAAATCGAAGTTCTCTCAATGGGTCTTCTTTGAATGAAAAATACATCAGTCGACGTCATCTCAAAGATGATTTGTAGGTGATTTCATAAATTCTCTCAAAAGAATTGTGGCATAACTACCAGGTGGTAATGTAAAGCGGAAACGGATGCAAGCTCCTTCTTCGTGCCAAGTCTGATTTTCTTTTGTTTTTTCAGACTTATTTGATTCATCAATCGCATTTTCAGCAATCGGCACTGTTTCAAATTGAAACTCTTCAAATGTCGTAACAAGTGCTCGTCTTGTTCCATTTGTTGTTAATGCAGGAATGTCTGAAATGACCCAATCGAATGATGACAGTCCCAATTCTTCGGCTGCGCTTTGTTCTAACGATCCGATTTCTCCATAGGCATAAGACAATTCACAGCCAGGCAACGGCCCCGTGGTCACCAACCGCCCCATTGAGCAATTCCTCGAAATGCGAGGTTGTGTTTTTGGTTTCACCTTGACGCAAGAAGTAACCTCGAGTTGACCTTTTTCATCAATTCGTCCAACCAAATCTCCTACTTGAGGTTCAGATAGGGAGATGCCCGATGAAAGTCTATTCTTCATCGATGTGTTGAATATTTTTGATTGAACCGAGTGAATAGTCATCAACTGAAGATTGCTTGGCAATGTTGAAAAAGCTCCCAAAAAATCGTCTTCATTCTTGAGCAAATGCTCAATCATTCTGCGTTCATAACCCATCCATTTGGGCATGTCTTCAATCAATTCCTCAGAAATTCCTTCTTGCAATATTCGCCTACGAACAACTGCGGCATCTTCATCTTCTTCACCGGGCATGGTCAAGTAGGTCATCACAGCATTTTCCCAATCACCTTGTAAGGCAAAATAGCCAGTGGCCGCAGTAACTGGTCGACCTGAACCGAATCGTTGGGGGCCGATCCAATTTGGGAATTTTTCAGCACCCACTGCAGCAGTCATTTCATCAACGATTTTTGAAATACGTTCAAGCGCATCTTCATTTGAAAGAGGGTTGCCATGTTCATCTGCACAACCACGAACCACAATGGTGAAGCGATTGCCACGATGGTTGCCAAATCCAATTTTTTGATGTGTACGACCAAGTATCTCGATATCAACATCCGACATTTCAATATCTGCAACCTTGGATTGTGGTGCATCGATCACAAAAATTTGTGAAGTAATAGCACGCTTATCTTTCGTTCCAGCGAAAAATATTCGATTTCTTGGTATTCGTAATCTGTTGGCTAATTGTTGACAAAAACGATTCGTTTCCCAATTTGTGAGTGTGATTCGAGCGACTGTGAACCGACCCTTCGGGTCGAATGCTATACTCGTTGCAACTTCTTCGACACGAAAATCAGATGTTCGCACTTTGAGCAGACCGCCAATCCCTGGTGCATTTGATGCGTAGCCTAAAAGGCCAATCGCTTCAGCGATTGGGTCGGAAGTGAGCATTTTTCCTCACGTTTAAAGTTGAAGTTTGAAATCATCAATCACATTATTGAGGATATCTTGGAGAACTTTGTCTGCAGACCCTTTGGATGTTGTGCGAATGTAAAATTCTGGGTCGTCGAGTTCAGGATGGCCCGGGAAATAGTTTGCATATTCAACATCTTTGTGGGTGTTAAGGCGTTCCCTCAACACTTGAAGTGCGGTGTGGCTCTCGCCGCTAATTCGTAGTCGAAGCTCGTTTTTATCCTTCTGCAAAACCTTCACGGGCATGTCAATCGGTTTTGCGAACTACCGCTGTTTATTGAATCTTCTCATAACGTAAAACACAATTGAATGAGAATTCATAGGAATTTTAGAGCCTCTTGTTTTTTTACTTTCACCACATCGCATGGTTGATGGATACGACAAACTTTGAGAATTGGTTGGCTGAAAAAAGCCACCTCTTCAGAAAAAGTGCTCCACTCATCTTGATAGTGTCGTCACTCATTTCAATTGGTTTGATCTCCCATCTGGTAACACACCCACCATCATTTCAAACAGATTTGAATGATTTTGCACCAGATGACGAATCGAACGAAGTGTATGAACGATTATCCAATGTTTTTCCAAATGAATCTCGCCCATTATTTGTCCACGTTACAGCAGATGATGGCGGCAATGTTCTTGCTATGAACCATATTCAAACTATGCTTCGGGACTTGAATATCATCGAAATTGAAGCAGATAAACGCAATTCGATGGTGGTTGAATGGACAACAACACCTGGAATTTTACAAACCGCACTCGATGAAGAGTCGAATTCGACCCCACTTTCAACAATAACATCGTGGGAAGAACTGCTCGAGCTCACACTCGAGGAAGACCAACGATGCACGCTAGGAGCAAACGACCAATTCTTATCGATGTCAACATACATCTCATCCGCCCTTTTGAACAAAGATTTGGAGATATTGTCCCGCACATGCCAATACCTCTCTGATGGGACCACAAGTGCAGAACCGTTTGCAAGTTCAACCCTTTGGGTACTGAACATCGACCCAGATATGAACGAAGAACAGCGCAGGGAATTACAAGCACAATTGCGAGAAGTTTTTGCAATACAATCGGGGAATTCAACCCTCAATTACGACGTTATTTCAAATGACCTCATTACATATGATATCGATGCAAACACCTTCAATAACCTGATTGTTCTTATTGTTCTCGCTGTTGTCGTCGTTCTTGCAATGCTTTATATCGCCTTCAGAAATATCAGGGACATTGCATTTCCATTCGTAGGTTTATCCTTTGCACTCATTTGGACATACGGGATTCTTAATTTAGCAGGTGCACGATTTACCGTTCTCGAAGCAACCGTTGCACCACTTGTCCTTGGCTTAGGCATTGATTACGCTATTCACCTTCAGAGGGCAAAAGCAAATGCGAGTGTTGACACCGACGATACTGCTGAAGCATGGTTGCGTTCCTGCGCACGCCTTTCTGTACCACTTACCCTTGCTGTTGTCACCACGATAGCCGCATTCTTGGCAAACATTGTGTCCCCCCTGCCACCAATCGCAACGCTTGGGTATGCCCTTTCACTTGGTGTTTTCAATGCATTTATTACCTCAATTTTTGTCGTCGGCTCGTTACATGTTTTATTCTCAAAGGATGGTGAAGCACCAACAAAAGCACCCCAACTTACTATACCTAAGGTAACAGATTCATTCGTAAATATTCAACAAAAACAACAAGTTCTCGTTTTGCTCATCGCCATCCTCATTTCTGGCCTATCAATCTACGGAGCAGCATCACTCGAAACGAATTTTGATCTCGCTGATTTCGTCGACCAAGACCTCGAAATTATGGAAGTTCGCGATGACTTAGCACAAAATTACGATAGCGCTGGCTGGAAAATCATCTATGTCTTTATGGAACCCCGCAATGGAGAGGAGTCAATTCCCGGCGATGAAATTCTTTTAGCAGAATTACGTGGTTTTCACTTCGACCTTAAATCGAATCATGATGTTGTAGGAACGGATTACAGATTACCCTCACCTTCGTATGAAGGGCCATATACGGTGTTGAGGGACGCGATATTATACAATGAGAGTTTTGGGGAAGAGCACAACTTGGAAGTGTTCGGAGGTGATGTGTACGTTATTGATACCGAAAATCCAATTGACTTGGGTAAAGCGTTTGATGACCTAGCATCCAACCTGACGATTGCTGACCCACTTACCGGGAAATCATGGGAGGCAAGAGTCTCGGCGAGCGTTGCTCTTGAAAATGAAAATATTGTGTATTTGCGACATGAAATCCGAGTTGAAGCATCGACATCAGCACAATCGAGTCGGGTTGTTTCTGAATTCCAGAAGGCATTGGGTTCTGAAGATGATTCTGGAACATTGAAAGCATCTCTTTCAAACCACGCTCAGATCCATATTGCAGGCGATTTGGTGAACCTACAAACAATTCTTGATGGCTTATCCTTATCACAACTCCGCTCAACGGGCATTTCACTCATTTTCTCATTTGCAGTGCTCCTCATTATCACAAGGAGAATCATGCCTGCAATCATTGTTCTTTTCCCTGTAGGTGTTGCATCGCTTTGGGTTGTTGGTTCAATGGCCGTTCTTGGTTTAAAATGGAATGTTCTGACGGTCATGGTTACGGCCCTTACATTGGGAATTGGCATTGATTATTCCATCCACATGTGGCGGCGAATCGAAGTCGAGATGGGTAAACATAAAGACCATTGGGAAGTGTTGAGGGCATCATTAAATTCGACAGGCGTTGCACTCATGTTGAGTGCAATTACCACGATGTTTGGATTTGCCGTATTGCTTCTATCGCCAATGCCGGTGATTCAAGACTTTGGACTTGTCACTGCTGTCACGGTGCTGTTTTCACTCATCCTCTCGTTGTTCCTTCTGCCTGTTCTCGCTGAACTAACTGCTCGTGGCGATGAAGCAAAAGAAGCCCAACATGCCGCATCAGATTGAGCTTCATTTACGACTGAAACACTGCAACAATATCTTCCATCGCAAGACCCAATTCTTTAGCAATAAGTGCAAGGGCCATCCACTCTGTAAGATAACGGAGTGCATGTTGTTTTCGTTCTGAGCGACGTTGAAGTTCGTCTTTTGGTAATCCCGATGAACGTGCTAAATATGAAAACAGCCGTTTCGTTTGATGCTCTCTTGCACTCATTTCAGTGTCATTCTGCTGTTTAGATTCCTTTTCTTTCGATTCAGGTTTTGGTTTTTGCAAACGTTGAGGAGTCGATGGTTGATGTTTTTCCTGCATTATGGTGGAAGGTGGATTGAGCAAATGTGTTGGCCTAGGAAACCAACCAAGCGGCATGTCTGTGGATGAAATCGATCGTTTCAGGTGACATATTGTTCCCTCAAGTTCAAGCCAACCTTTAGCGATGAATTGTTCGACAGCATGTTCTGATTCAGATGGGCTTAACCATTCCATATCAAAAGCAATCATTCGTTCTAACGTGTCACGTTCAATCGAAGTAGACTCTCGAAATAATATTCTCAAAACATGTTCGATGTCATTGAGTGCTTGGTCTGACATTAATCGTCCACCTATTCCACCTTTGAAAAGGAATTATCAGCGTTGAGAATCCATCGACCGCAGGTTTCGCCAACATAAAATGTGCCTTCAGCGGTGTATTCATATTCTCCCCCACCCGGTAATTCTGAGTAATCCTTTGCAAAGTTACTCGCATCCATAACCGCATTTTCATTCGAAGGAAGAAGTGAATCAAGGGCGGAGAAGTGACTCTGTGCTTCGGATTGGGGAGTTGATTCAACTTTTTTCTTGGGAGGAGGTCCCTTTCTTGGAGGACCAACGCGTTTTGCCTTTGGTGTTGGTTCAACGGCCGAAGATGATAACTCAGGTGCTTCTTTTACCTCAGTTTCCAGAGGCTGACCATCGCCAACATCGAGTGCCGACAAGTCCCCTTCAAGTCCATTCTTTCGACGAATGACGAGCACGCCAAGTAATATTAGAACAACAAGCCCTCCACCTACTCCTGCAACGATTGTTCCAAACATCGACGCAGCAGTTGAATACGATGTTGTAAAATTATTGTCTTGTTCATCGAGCTCCCAAATGGTTTGATTGGAATCGACAACGACAAGCAAATCCCAATCTCCTTCAGGTACCATGACATATGCGTTAATTTTGGTGATGACATCAGGCGAAAGTTGGCCAAAATTGGAATTTTTTGCAACAATGTATTCACCATCGACGACAGTATAAATTGTGACTTCAAATGGTACGTCAATACTCTCTCCGTTGTTGTAAAAGCGGATTTCCAACAACGAATTTTCCCCTGGAACTAAGTCTTCCTTCCATGTGATACCGTCAACCAATAAATTAGGACCTTTGTTTGAGAGTGATTTTAAGAGCCAAGGGTCGTTTTTTGTATTTCCCATCGTGGATGTCAGCCCCCATCCAGCATCATCTGAGCCATTTGCCCAACATGCAAGTGAGGCTTGCGTTGACAACATCGACGGATCTCCTTGGCTTGAAAAATTATAGATAAATGTAAACATGGTCTTGTCGTCGAAAATCATCGTCGAATTTTGAGTGAGCGTTATCTCATCCCATGACATGTTATTGGAACGAATTTGACATGTAAGATCCAACTGACCTGACCACCCTTGAGGCTCGTCGATGTTCACTCCAACTTCAACTGATTCAAGATTATAACGTGAGACACTAAAACTCATACTTGAAGGAAGGATTTCAGGCGGAGTAGCATCGACAACGAAATCTGGAACCTCATATACTGCAAGTTGTACTGTTTCTAGTGGGTCCCATACAGAGATTTTGACTTGATTGACAAGTCCACTCCGAAGGGGTGTTGGAATGAGTTGTTCGATGGAGCCATTTTGGACTGAAACATCAACTCCACCGCTCCAACGGTCCAGTTGAATATTACCTTCCCAACGTAGTTTTACAGTTCCTTCGTAAGCAGTGAGACTTGTAGAATGGATTAACGAAGCTTCGAACAACAAATTGTCTTCTGCCATCACGATGACACCCTCCGTGATATTTTTCTGAACAGGGCCATCAACATCACGTAAGCCTTGAATTGCAATTTGCATTTCCTTTTGTAGCAGCCAAGCATTTTCGTATTTGGTTCGGTTTACTCCATCGTTATCGACGACAACCACATCTAATTTTCCACTGATTAACCCAGCCATTGAAAATGACCAAGCAACTTTCGATTGGAAGTCAATCGACATTCGTCCGTTTTGGATGTCGACACTACAGTCGAGTTGGGTAACAAGGAGTCGTCCATCAAGAGAGGAACAAGAGCCGCTTTGAGGCTTGTAGAGTAATCCAAGTTGGTTATCGCCTCCAAGTTCAATTTTAACGTCGGTGATATCGCTGAGGTCATTTGCATCACGAACTTCAACAGAGACATTGAAATGTTTTGAAGGTTCAATCAGTGCTGCCGAATTAATTTTTTGAGATGTGATTTCAAATGAAGTCAATTCACTCAAACTTGCTTCTCGAGTCTCCCAAGATAGATGACTAACACCATTTGTCGGACTTGGTAGAGGATGTCCTGCTACATCGTATCCAGAGAAGAAAACATGAACAAATTGATGGTCATCGTTAACCGTATCATCGACTGTGAGATTAATGAACCATGCATTTCCTTCATTTTCAATTGTATAGTTAACTTCAATCAATTCGACAGATTGGGGATAAGCATCTAAAGAGCCGCCGTTGGTTCCATCATGAATGCTTTCGAGCCATACAAAAGCATCGATTGTTTGGTTGGTAAACCCTCCAACATCGTAAAATTCAATCCCAACATTACGATTTGCGTTTTCATTTGAATATGCGTTCATTTCAGGGTAATTATTGACAATCATCGGTTCATCTGCGTTGATGATAAAAGAGAGATATTCTCCATCGACATCAAGATTCCAATCTTGGTCGGTTCGGGCTTCAAACCAAAGGAGAGCTTCCCCTGAAATTCCCTCTGCGAGATTTATCTGTGCCACATATGATTGTGCTTTCGGCAAAGTGAACCATTCAGTTGTGATATTATCCCATAAACGATCGCCGTTATCTTCGTCCTCCTCAAATGTATGAACATCGATATGGAGTCGTCCTTCAATGTCACCCTCAAGCATTCGCAATCCTGAATTTTTGAACACTCTGTCAACTTCAATATTGAGTGAACTTGTTGCAGGGATGACTTCGTTGACCTCGAGGCTTTGATTCCCAATACTCGAAAATGAGGATGTGATACCAACAACATCAACCCTGACATCTTTATCGAGAGATATGACGCTTGGAGAGAGGTATGACACGTTACGTTGTGCATGTGTCCCAATTTTATAAGCAAGGTAATCTGATTGAAGATCCTTTGAAAGAGTTACTCTCCAATCTAACAGGTCGCCCTGGTCATCACTTGAATTGATAGATACAGACAAGTGTTCGAGAATCATCATTTGATCTTGGTCTTCGACCGACATCTGCTGGGTTGTTGAATTATAGGTGAGCGTTGTCCAAGAAGAGCCTTGTTTGTAAATGCCGTTCTCGTCACTTTCTCTGAATGCAATCCAATATTCACCGTCAGTTGTTGCAGCATGGTGATGGGTTTGGAAAAGAATTGGTGAACTCGAAGGTTGCATTGAATCCGGAATCATCGGTCCCAGTGAGGCTTCATCAGCTCCTATTGAGACATAACGAACCCGAGGCATATTCCAATCGTCAAGTTCAGTTGATGTAAATTTGACACGATACTGCAAAAACGGTAAATCTTCTAGACTTGAAAGAAGGGAAAGGTTCGATTGTTGATAAAATGAATTAACGGGGATGGAAGCAGGCATCCAATTAGCTTGAGGAATGCCCGAGGCAGAGGTCGCCATACGGTATTGAAGCAACGCCTCGGTCCCAGTTGGTTCATATGCATCAAAATGAAGCCAAAGTCCCGATGCACTTCCTTCTGAGCCCCAGCGAAGGTCAATGGCTTGACTCGTTAACCAACCTTCAACTGAATCAGGGTTTTCATACATCCCCGTCTCAGACAGATACTGTAAAGACCACGAGTTGTACGGGTATTGAGTTGCTTCCCCACCAGCGTAAACGAGTGTACCTCCCGCATTGACAAGGGTCGATTCAAACAGACCAATCTGGAGGGTGTTGTGTTCTCGCCATGTGTCAGTAAAAGGATTGTATCCATATGTTTTGGTATTCACATTGACATTCCATCCTGAACCGCTGTACCCGCCAAAAATAATGATTTCATCATTGATGACAGCAGAGGCGTACGAAGCATAATTATTTGTGGAATTTGGTAGACGTGACCAGGTGTCTGTTGTCGGGTCATACGCTTCTGAAATATTTGTTGTTCCGATGACAGTTGTGTTGGTTGTCGTATCGTAGTATTGCACCATTCCTCCGTGTGCGATGAGTTTTCCGTTGAATGGAATAAGGTCAAACGCAAATCGCTTGTGGGACATATTCGCCATTTCAGCCCAGACATCATTGACAGGATCGTACCGCATCAATCTATCAGTAGGATCCGTTCGAGCTCGATTGCTAATTCCTCCTGCAACATACATGTATCCATTATGTTCAGTGGTTCCTGAGAGGCCTACACTTTTCCCACTAGGCATATTTGTTCCATTCGTCCAATTTCCAGTGGTTACATCAAGAACTTGAACTAGACCAGAGGATTTTATCTCCGGATTTGCAAAAGGAAAATAATCACCGACAGTGTAGACTTTAGTACCTATTTTCACACAGTCATGATATTGCTGAGTGTATTGCATTGTAATGGGTGCTGGAGCCCATGTGCCGTTGGTGACATCGAAGATTTCAATCAAGGTTGTTGCTGTTTCATCTCCGGTTTGTAGAGGATTCGGGTCGACCATTCCGCCCATGAAATACACTTCATTCGTGGCATCGTTGTAAAATGAACATCCCGCCGTCCGCGGCATTGACAAACCATTTCCATTCGTGCTCGACCATTGGAATAGAGGTTGTTCAATTGTGGTTATTCCGGTTTGAGCGTCGTAAGTCAAATTTGTGTAAATGTAACCGGCTGATTTTGGAAACGTTGTATGGTTCATCGTTGTCAAATCGATTTCTTCATTCATAGTGAGTTTTTGATTTTCGCTTGGAAAATCCATTCCTGAAAGAAGAGACGACAAAAAGACAAGAACAATGAAGATGGCAACGCTATGATTTTGCCTCTGCCCTGTCATAGAACTCCGATGGTGTTGATGTTTGTATATGCATCGAATTCCGTTTTTAGTAAATGACTACCTTCATGTAGTGTCAACACTGGCGCAAAATAAGGTCACACTATGAATCGATATATTGCGAGGGACCCGAGAACAGGTTTACCGATTAACGTCGGAAAGAAAAAAGGAAAGAGCAAACAACAATCCATTCGTAAAGGACCATGGATGGTTCTCCGGCCAAATCAAATCATGGATCTTGCCACAGGCCAAGTTGAAACAATAAAGGTGCGATGGGAGGGAAAAGAGCGTCAACTAACGCAAAAAGATGGAATCGAAGGGATTGCTATACTTCCTCGCCAATTGACCATCCCAGCACACGATGCATTACTTGAGGGATTTGCGTCAAACAGGTACGATGTCCGTGCCGCAGCATTGCGTGTTCTTCCAGATTTTGCTCCACGAAAATCCGATGAACTCTTTGATTGGTTATCGGTTCTTCTTGATGATGGTCACGACATTGTCCAACGTGCTGCAAGCCAAGCACTCATCGAATGTGCTGCATATTTCCCAAGCGGCATTGAATCCTCATTACTCAATGAAGTACGCCACCCAGAACCCAGACGCAGAAATGCTGGTTGGAAGGCTTTGGAAGTTTTAGCAGATCACTGGCCAGAAGTTGCAGCAGACCATATTGATGGATTATTGCTCGAAGATGAAGCAGTCCTCCGACAACGTGCTGCCAAATTAATTCAGAGGGTTTTGAACAAAAGTTTTGCAGCTGCCTGGGACTTGGTCTCATGGTGTCTGAATGACGATGATGATAGCGTTCGACTCTCTGCTGCGAAAACACTACCTACACTTGCAAGACATGATAACCGAATGGCAACGTTGTTCGCTGAACGAACTTTAACCGATACAAATGCAGAAGTTCGACTTGCCGGAATTAAGGCCATGACATCTCTGAACAGAGACTCCGGACGGGTCAAAGACCTCATTGTACAAGGTGCACGGTCGGCCGATATCCGCATACGCAGGGCAAGTATCGATCTTTTGCCAAGAATCATGGGGGAGGACCAACTTCGTATTCTTGCAACAGACTTGTTACAACATGAAACCGATGACAAACTCATATCTTCTCTTACTGAGATGCAATACGACGCTGCACTTGAGGGGAGTGAGGCTGAGAAAAATGCCGCATTGTCCCCCGCACTGCCCATTCCGGAGTTGGACCGTGAATTATCAGCCCTCGAAAATGGTGGCCAATTAGATGTTGAACACGAACTCGAGGAGCCAAAGGAGATTCAGCAAGAACAACCTCGCACAGGTACAGAGGCCGATGATGCATCATACTTTGGTGAAAATACTGACCATAACAAAGTGCGGCATAATTAAGAAGAGATGCTAAGTGGACCTTTTGTTTGAGAAGTGATTCAATGAGTGAAGACCAGCCGTTCGACACAAAAGAAGAACAATTTGAGCGACTTTGGAATGGTGAAACACCTAAAGGCATCAACCGGTCAAAATCTCTCAAGTTTCAACAGTATATTCTCGAACATGTACGTCAAATGCGTCGACCTTTGACAAAAGAAAACGCACGACGATATTGGATGGGCGAACTTCAAAAAGAAGTTCAAAACACTGAATACTGATTGAACGAGAGTTGCCACACCTCGGCAGCTCAAGACACACACTGGAGGTGAGGCATTGTTTACAAAGAAAACATTCGACGACTACAATTTATCAAAAGACCTTCTCAAAGGAATAAAAAAGGCAGGTTGGACAAACTCAACGCCAATTCAAAATGATTCAATTCCTTATGGCCTTCGTGGAAAAAATGTCATTGGACAAGCCCGGACCGGGTCTGGAAAAACAGGTGCATTTGGCATCCCTATCCTTGAAAATTGTCAATCTACGGGAACGCTCCAAGCACTCATCCTAACCCCAACAAGAGAACTTGCACAACAGGTTAGCGATGAATTGAATCTTCTTCAATCAGAGATTGGTTTCAAAATAGCCACCGTATATGGCGGGAAGGATTTGGAAACACAAGCAAAGAAATTGGATGGCGGTGTAGACATTATTGTCGGAACGCCAGGTCGAGTCATGGACATGTCGAAACGTGGACATTTGAATCTCAATGACCCAGCCATCTTCTGCCTTGATGAAGCAGATAGAATGCTCGATATGGGATTCTTGCCTGACATCATGTGGATTCTTGAACGAATGGAGAGCAGAGAGCAAACATATCTCTTTTCTGCAACATTCCCTCAGGAAATACTCGATATTACAAATCAATTCATTGAAGATGCTGAACACATTCTTACTGAAGAAGAGCAACTCGAATTGCCACCGGTTGACCTCTTTTCTGTTCGAGTAAGTCGGATGAATAAGATGTGGGCACTCGGACGACTTTTATCAGCACAAGATGATGAAGACCAAACGATGGTTTTCTGCAACACAAAACGAATGGTTGACCTTGCTGTAGACCGATTAAAGAAATATAATTTCAATGTTGGAGCATTACACGGAGACATGAGCCAAAATCAACGGAATGACATGCTTAACCGTTTCAAAAATGGAAAGTTACCAATCATTGTCGCCACAGATGTTGCGGCTCGTGGTATTGACGTCGATGGTGTGACTCTTGTCATAAATTATGATTTGCCTACAGATTTTGATTCTTTTATTCATCGAATAGGGCGCACAGGGCGAATCGGGCGAAATGGAGTTGCATGGAGTTTGGTTTCCAAAGATGATGCACCCTTACTTCCACGAATTTGTGCAACATATGGCCTCGATATTATCGAATCAACACCACCAGCATCAAATTCAGGTGAACCAGACAGAATCAAGAAAAAAGAAGACTACTCAGAATCCGCGGATGTTTTTGGTTACATTACACTTGAACGTTCAATTCGCCAGTCTATAAGTGGCCTTGATGCGGAACTATGGCTGACAAGCACATTGAAATGCGATCCATTGCTTATTGGCGATATTACGACTGCGAAGCAGTCCATTCAAATGAAAGTCCATTCATCTATTGTCGGTACTGCAATGAAGGCGTTCCAGGCGACCGAATTTTTTGGAACGACTGAACCTGCACATATTGTTGAATAATTATTCTTCTTCTTCTTCATCTTTTGAATCGCTTGGTTGAGACGTCGATTCATCACTCTCAATTTCTTTTGGAAGGACCTGTGTTTGCTCTACTTCTTTTCCATAGGTCACACCAACAACTGATAATCCAATCCCACCGATCATACTTATTGACCAAGCAGTTTGAATCGTGTCATCCCATGACCTTTGGGCATCTTCACACTCGGGTGTGACCAACTCTGAAAAATTACAATTTGAAAGGACTTCCCGAGTAACTGTTGCGTCATCGTTCATGTAAATCGATAGAACAGAAAGGAAAATGAGTAAAACGAACGCAACGGAAAGGGCGATGTGTTTTCCTTCCCATTGCTTTCTCAGACGAAAAGTCGACTGTTCTTTTTCTTGGAATGCAGCCTCATTCGTCCTTGATGGCCCTCCGACCTTCGTGAACCATATGAGCCATAGGAAAACGAGAACGACTAAAAATCCAAATTCATAGACAAAAGCATGGAACTCCCACATGGGTTGAAGACATTCTTGTTGATTTGGCATGGCAAGGCAGCTATCCAAGGCAATAGGATAAAACACCACCAGCCTCAATATGTTAAGGACATAAACGATTGAACACCCAACGAGAATTGACTTTAATTTGAGGCGTTGAGGCACGCCATCAGTCATCCAAATCAATGTTGATAGAAAAACCATCTCATGCACGCCAGCACACTCATCCGACACATAGAGACCTACTGAGTCAAAAGGACCTGGAAATGATGAATGATGAAAATCAATTCGAGTGAGCCACCCGTTGTGTGTGGAAAGTGTTGCTGTTCCTTCACCATACAGAACATTTGTGAGTCCATTCCAAATCCATGCTTCCGTCACTTGAATAATTGCTAGAGAATCCGATGGCATGGTCAAAAACCAATACAATGCTTCCGCAAGAAGAAGTGCTGCTGGAATTCGAAGGTATCGTTGGCCAAGTTGAGCGACCTCTCTCCAAGAGAGGTCATCTTTCTGCTCAGGCTTCGCCTTCGTCATTGATGAACGGAGGTCACATGAACACATTAAACCACTTGAAAGTTCAAGATTTTTTTTGAGTTCAATTCGGGGTATGTTGAAATGGGTCCAACGTATCGTTGTCATTGTGGAACCATTTGAGCCAACGCCAACACATCAACTCGATGTCCTTGGATTCTACTGCCCAGTCCCTTTGCGAACCCTTCAGAATCAAATTACAGATTTGGAGAATCATGACATACTCTTACTGATTGCGGATGACCCCGAAACAAAATATGACATCCCGCCATTTCTTGAACGAGCCGGCCACACACTGCATCAACTCATTGAGCACCATGGAGAATTTTATTTTGTGATCGAGGTGAAATCATGAACAACAAGGTCGAGAATAATCAAGACGTCCCCAGCCACTCCATCTTACCCACTCACCTAGGGCAATTTGACATCCATGTCTTTCATGATAAAAAAACAGGACATGACCATGTTGCATTAACCCTTGGTGACATGTTTGGCCCTGACCCTGTACTTATTCGAGTTCATTCAGAATGCCTCACAGGAGATGTCTTTGGAAGTCAACGATGTGATTGTGGGCCTCAACTTCACGCGGCTTTGGACGCAATTGTCGACAAAGGGTGGGGTGCACTGCTCTATTTACGTCAAGAAGGCCGAGGCATTGGACTTCATGCGAAAATACAAGCGTACAGATTACAGGATGAAGGAGCAGATACGCTCGATGCGAACCTCATGTTAGGACTTCCAGCGGATGGACGTGAATACGATATTGCTGCCGACATGTTACAATTCTTGGGGATTGAACGAGTTAATCTTCTCACAAATAATCCAGATAAGGTAAGCCAACTCCAATCATTTGGCATCGATGTCGTCGAAAGAACACCCCTTATTGTCGGTATTACCAAAGAGAATCGAAATTATCTTTCAACAAAGGGTCACCGTATGGGGCATCACATATCAAACTCAGACCTTGAAGGTTAAGACGACTCAACAATCTGGAAATGAAGTTGAGTGGGGCCGTGGCCGGGAATTGAACCCGGGCTGAGGGAACCACAATCCCTCGTGCTAACCTCTACACCACCACAGCCATGAGATGTAACCGTGCGTCAATAATTCACTATTTCAAACATGCGACTTGACTTCAAACAACACTATTATCAACACATTCAACCCCTTCATTCAAGAACAACTGTGTGTTGACAAGATGCATGCGAGGAAAGGGAACAGCGCTTTTCCTGACTTTTCTACTGTTTTTTTCGACAACGATTGCTTTGCTTCAATCAGTCGAGGCGAGGAGCGTACACTCCACATCTCCAGTTGATATTTTTGAACAAGGGGATTTCACAGACAGTAGCCTGTGGACGACAGATGCCACGACTTCTTTCTCCCTCGAACCTGCTGAATACACTGAAGCCATGGTGCTTGATAATCGATTGACTTTTTTGCATGAAAGACCAACAAATATCGATGGCGTATTGTTTTGGAGTCAATATTCGCCAACAGAGTCTAACCTCTCAATCGGAGCACCAGATGGAGCAGCGACTTGGACAACTGGACCCGAAATCGTGGTTGAATCATTTTTAACCTCCGGATATACACAATATGAAATTTTAGAAGTCTCTTTTACAAGTTCCTTTCAGATTACTGATACTCTTCAACAAGACACAGTACGAATCTCAATTGAAACCTCAGAGGGTTTTGATGTCATCAAAAATTTTGCACACACGCAAGGCAACTTGGATTACATCAACAATTCTGCCTGGAAAATCAACATTACCTCGATGTTTGAGTGGAATTGGTCAATTCTTGAATCGAGTATTTTCACTTGGGACTATGTTTCTGCAGGTGGAATAGATGATGCTCGATTGGTTGTTGATGCCGTGGGTTTTGAAGTAAAACTTCGATTACCCTGGTATGGTGGTGAAGTAGCAACTGCAAAAACAACTGTACAAGCAAACGAACTTCCTCTTATGATTGCAAACCTGTCCAACGGAACGTATGACGGCATCACACTTTCCTCATGCGGTTTAGAGCGTAGTAGTTCCTCAATGACCGTAGGTGCTTGGGAAAGCGATATACTCCAGACACCCCCCGAACAAATGTTTGGCAGAATCCATTTCTCGCTCGATAACGAATCTGTTGACGATGTGGTGATGAAGTACCGAGTTTCAGATGATGGCATTTCCTTTACGGAATACGAGACCATTCTTGAAAAAATGCAAATTCCACTTGCTGATTATGTGCAAATTAAGATCGAGGTATCTGAGAGCTGCGTCTCAAAAGTTTGGGTTGATATCAATGACCCAAAGATGCAATTAAATGGTCAAATCTATGGCGATATTGACGGCATCGACCCCACATACTCACGGTGGTTGGTGTTTGTCGACGGTGAACTCGTTCGAAATGAACCGGTTGAGATTGGTCAATTTTCGATTTCGATTCCCCTAGGTGCGTATCTTCCTCATGACAATTCGGCTTTTGATGTCGAAATCAAAACATGGTTTACATGGGACTCAACGGGCAATGAGAGCACAACTGGTTTTGAAATTACCAATATTGACATGACTGGAGCGTTCTTTGTAGAATGGGATGAAGACCCCATTTGCGAAGATATCGGACGCATTGACCTCACAGAAGACGGAGGTGGAATTATTCTTCCATTCCTTGAACGGTGTAGCGATGACCGACATTTAAATGATGATTTGAGCATCACGTTTTCCAACACCAATGCTGACCTCATCGACGTTGACTTGGTGGATGGGCAAATCCGAATTCACTTGCTTCAAGAGGCATCTGGTCAATCTGTCGTCACAGTCCAAGTTCAAGACCCAGCCGGAAACACCTACACAGATACCTTCGATGTCCTTGTCGAAAGCGTCAATGATGCACCTGAAGTTGATGAATTTCCTGGCATCATTCCTGTCGAAAAGGATGTAGCCATGGTGATTCCATTTGTCGCAATTGATGTTGATTCAAGCCTCCTCACTGGGAACACCAACAAATCTTGGGTTACTGTGGATATGGAAAATTCCGAACTTACTGTTTTGTCACCTTCACCCGGATTTGACGCTATATTATTCAGCGTGTGCGATGAACAACAATGTACAGAACGTGTGATTGATATCGAAGTGCGAGCATTAGCCGACCTCGTTGTTGAAGATGTTGAATTTAACAAAGATGTAAGACAAGGTGAAGTCTTAGATGTGAAAGTCTATGTTCGAAACTTAGGCCAAGCAGAAGCGACAATGATTTCTGTTCGATGTCAAACTGACGGTGAATTGGTGGACATTGAAACAATACCAACCTTACAACCTGGTCAAATTGCAGTAGCAACGTGTCAATGGGTGGTTCCAGAAGAAAAACTTGAAACTCAATTTGAGGTCATCCTTGACCGTGGCCTTAACATTGTTGAAGGTGATGAAGAAAACAATGAATGGACATCGTTGTTAACCATAGAGACAAAAGATGTGGAAGGAGAAAGTAACGATGATTCATCATTTTCATTGACCCCAACATTAAGTTTGAGCGTTACGGCAGTGTTTCTTATACTCCTCACAGTTTTGTTCATTATTCTAGCTCCTGCAAAAATCAAGAAAATTGAATGAGGTTTGGATATGAAGTCCGATACACTCACTGAGAATGAAATCGAAAGGCTCCTTGAACGGATCTACAATGTACCTATCATGGAATCATTATCAATGTCAATCACATCACTTGAGCAAGGAATCTGTATTGCAAAAGTTCCAAGACAATCAAAGTGGGATGGAATTTTTGAAACATTCCATGGCGGCATTCTTGGGACTATCGCTGATTCAATCACCTGCTTTGCCATTCTCACCAAACTTGGGGCTGACGCGAATGTGGCTACGACCGATTTCAACATTCGATTTTTGAGACCATGCCACACCGATGTTACTTGCACCGCGCGAGTCATTCGTGCAGGTCGAACACTGAGTCTCGCTGAGGCAGAAATCACCAACGAAGAAGGTAAGATTGTTGCAATTGCACAGGTCTCTTACATTCGAATTCCTTGACCGCACCCGATGTCGCATAATTGTAAAAACCACCTCAATATTCATAAGCAGACCGAGGCAGAGGGAGTTACTTTGAGGTCGTGGGGGCCGTTCAACACCGTTGACAAAGTGGATGTGGGAACATATGCCAGAATTGAAAATACGCATTGAAACTGAGGAATTCATTTACGAAGAATTTGTTGAAGCTTGACCGTCCTTGTCCTGTGCCCACCGTCGTGGGTACAAGTCGGGTTCCATGAGCACCATGGATGGACGTGCAATTTCTCCTTCGTCAAGTTCTTCAATTTCAGAAGCATGATGCTTGAATTTCACAAGTGCAACCGCTTGACCATGAGCTGTTGTTACAAGAACATCGCTACCTTTCTCAATCGATTCATCCAACGAAACAATACCCGGACGAAGCAAGGGTGCACCATTTGACAACGCTGCGACCGCCCCATCTTTGACAACACATCGCGGATAATGCTCGAGCAGTGTTTCAATCGGGTGGATTATTTTCACCAATGCCCGTTCATCACCTTGTTCTTTCCACAACCAAACAGCATCTGCAAGAACATCCATCGTTACGCACTGGTCAAGATTGAAACGTCCTGAAAGATTTCTCCTCAGTTCTTTAAGGTTGACTGGCATTCCAGCAAGAAGCCCTAAGTCACGAGCAATAGTACGAATATATGTTCCAGATTCACATTGGATTTCAACGATGAAATCTCGTTGATCATGGTCCAGCAACTTCACCGAACCAATGGTTCTCGTTCGGACTTGAACTTTGACAGCCGATATTTCTGGAGGTACATTGTAGATTTTCCCCTCAAACTTTGAGAGGAGTGTCGTTAGGTCTTCTCTCTCAATTGGCTCTTTACTCCTCATTACACAAATGTATGATTTATCGTGCTTGAGAATTGAAGATGTAAGTTTAACAGATTTACCCAGTAAAAGCGTCAACACACCGGTAGCAAATGGGTCGAGCGTCCCACCATGACCCAGTTTATCTAAACCCAACAATTCCCTAGCCCACGATGCAAGTTGATGTGATGACGGTCCTGGTGGTTTATCAAGCAAGATGAAACCAGAGTGCAACAATTCTTCCAATGACCTCTCATCTGGCGATGAGCCTAACTGTTCATCGTGCGAATAATTTGTTTCAATTGAAATGTGTTGACTCATTGTTTACCCTCCAAAATCGAAATAACTTCTATGGCAAGACCATCAATGGTTTTGCTTGAAGCTTCGATAATATGCGTATAGGGCGTTGTATCCTCAGGGTTTAATCCATACAACTCTTCGAATCGAGAAAGGTCTACTTTTCGCCTCAATTCGTTGGCTTCATGGGCTTCTTCAATCGAAATGCCCTCTCGCTTTGTCACGCGTATGGCCCGTTCTTCTGGTGAGACATTCAACCAAACTCGAACACAATCGACATCCAATCGATATGCCCACCATCCTGCCAATCGAGATTCAACAATCTCAGATTTTCCAGAAAGCATGCGCTCTTTGAGAATCTCGTCCAATCCTCTATCGATTTCGAGATTGGATGTACACATTTGCCCAAAATCTTTGAGGCTCATACCATGTTCCTTAGCCTGTTCTCGAAAAATTTGCCCACCGTTCAAACTCGTCCAGCCAAGTTGTTGTTCAAGTTGCTCAACAAGTGTCGATGTACCACTACCTGGATGGCCCGAAATAGTGATTTTGACCATGTCTACACCCATTCATGGAAACAGACATTGCAACGTTTGGTGCGTGGACCATCATGCGTAATCACGTCGCCTTGGCATTCTGGGCATTCAAGGATACCTGAAAAGAATGCTTGGTTTACGGTAGCTGTTTCAGATGCTGCTTTCTTTTTCTTTTGCTGTTGTCGTTTCTTGGCTTTTTCTTGGCGCATCTTTGCTGCACTTGATTTTCCACCAGACTTTTGCGTCACAAGATGAAGCAGGGGTTCTTTGAGAATTTCACCCGATGTAACAATTGGATGGCTCTTGAATCGATAGAGTTTGATGTGTCGGTCGAGGACTCTTCCGTAGGCTGCACTCATGCAGATATAACAACAAATCCATGCAGGGAAGAAAAGAAATTTATCGTTCAGCAAATTCCATTCCGTCGCCCAAGGAAGCGAGACATAATCCACACGGAAATTTGTTACAGCGGTCGTTAACCATGCAAATATGGCGATGATGAAGATCATTGTGAACATCATTGGTTTCATAGCACCCATTTGCACTTTGAGTTGTTCTGGCATCATTTGTTGTTGGAGAATCATTGCCTTTTCTTGTAAGATTGGGTCTCGAGAGATACGTGCTTCATTCATCATTTGACGAACTTGTCCTTGACGATGGCCAATATGTGCTTGATCAATAGGGTCGACAAAGAAATTTCGAATCACTGTATTGAGCGTCATTGAGAACATACCGAGAATCAACACTGTAATGACAAAGTACGATTCCTCAGGCAAAATAGGTGTCAGAATCGGATCTGCCATTTCCCCTACACTTGTTCGGATTGATGGCGTCATAATGAGAAACGTCATGAAAATCATAACGAGCAACATCATGAACATTGACCCATTTGGAGGAGGGGGTGGCGGTGGACTAGGACCATTAGCCATAGTGTGGGGATTCAACCATAGGGCATGAAGGTTGGCTTTCAAACCCATCATTTTTTTGATTATTTTGCATTGAATGCTATTGAAACCTGCATTTTTTAAGAGGAAAAAGATGTAATAAAAGACGGTATAGCCCATGTCGGAGGAGATACTGTTGCGACAAAAAGATAGGCTTGAAGTCAGTGATGTCTGGTTGTATCCGCTTCCGATGCCAATGCCAGGTCAACCTGTATGTGTTAACGAAACTGAGGCCATTGAGCAATTAAAGCGATTAGGCAATCATCCAGCGATTTTCCTATGGACTGATGAGGCAAGAAGAGTGCCAAAAGATTGGCAATTTTTACCGAGTGTACGTCAAGGTGTACCTCCAGAAGGTATCTTTGCTGAACTTCAGGCGTGGAAGAAGCAATATCCAAAAGCGTGGTTAGCAGTCGACCTTCGAGATGGCGTTATTCCACCATCCGTTCCGAAACCTCTTGAGGATGTCCTTGCTGAATTGGGGCGATGTTCACTTGTTCTCGTCAACAACTCCGAGGACCACCCAGATTTTCCGAGGTGGGTTTTACCTTAGTGTCAAGCAGTGAATTCAAAGCCACAGGCTGCACATGTCGCACTACCTTCAGGGTTCAAACTTTCACAGACTGTACAAGTGAGGTCGCCTGAGCTCGATTCAAGTTCAGCAACTTCTTCGGCAGGTGCTTCAGAGGTGGCTTCCTCTTCTGCAGGTTCAGCGGCCTCTTCTTCTGCACTCTCTGAGGAGTTTGCATTCCAAGCTTTAGCAGCATCTTCTAATTCTGCTTTCTTGAGGTACCCATTATCATCATGGTCATAATCTGCAGCGAACACGATGAAAGCATCTCGGTCCGATATACCATGTGCATCCATAACTTTCACAAGGACATCTTCTCGCCAGGTCACAGTTAGTTCTTGACCATCGTTTTCAGAGGATTCGTCTTCAGAAGATTCTTCAGAGGATTCTTCTGCAACTTCTTCCGAGACTTCGGCTTCAATTGCAGGTAAGTCGTCGGATTCTACTTCGTCACCGATGTGAACGCCGTGGAATCTGTTGAGTGCTTCTGCGTCGACTTCACCACTTCCTTTGATTTCGAAAGAGACTTCAATTCGCTCTCCTTTACCGACAAGTGGAAGTTTCCAGACACAGTGTAGGCCACCCTCACCTTCTGTTGAGGACATTTCAACATCATCTCGCTTTCCGCCAGCACCTTTTACAGTCCATTCTTTAACTTCAAAGGAGGTAGGAATCACGTCATTAATATGAACATCAGCAAGGCCGGTATCTCCATTGTTTTCAAAGAGAATGAGAACTTCATATCGCCCCTTGCCACCAAGTGGAATTGCTTGCTTTCCTGAACTAATGTTTCTTCGATTGTGGACAACCTTGATGCTTGGTGATTCACTTGGTTCTCGTAGACAAATTGGTCCGAATCGTTCAGCACTAAATTCTGCACGAACAGGAGCATCCACACGCTCATTGCTTGGTGATGGATCTGGGGTGACGAGTGGGTAGTGAATCTCAAGTTTCTTACCTGGCTTCATGCCTATCGGCCCACGTGTACCAACGGTGATCATCATTGTGTAACCATTCCCATCAGGAGACCTGTGTTCTTTCTCTAGCGTTATGCCGTCACTAACTTCGACCTTAAATTGGTCTTCATCGAGAACTTTTCCATCCAATTTGATGGTTAAATCACTTGGTGAAGGAGCATTGAACAATCCTGGAATATCATCGGTGATTCGCATGAGGTTGATTGTTGCAGTTCCTTCATTCTTCACTGAAATTGTTGAATCGATTTTTTGTTCTCTGTAAGAGCGAATGCTCGATGAAGAATATTTCTTTGAAATCGAACCTTCAACAACATCAAGTTTCTTCTCATCAAGTGTGATTGTTCCTTCAGTTGAACGCTTAGCCCGTGGCAACACCGTGTATGACAACTCATAGGTGAAATCAGGCTCAGATTGATGTTCAACGACGGCCTCATTTGATTCCCATTTACCGTTTGGCAGAACATCTTCAGAAACATCATCAATGTCAAAGAGCAAATCTTCACTGCCTTTCATTCTCACTTGCAACTTGGTAAGGTCAACAGCGAATGTAGAGCGATTTTCGAAAATCGCCTGGCATATCCAGTTATCTGGTCGCTCATCTTCTCTCACTTTCATGTAAGTGAAACCACGACAAAATGCATCAAGTTCCCTAAAGGACATGCCAGAGAGCGTTGCGTCAGATTTGTATGTGACATTGACTTCACCAGCATTGATTGAATTCACATCGGAAACGTTGATTGTTCCCTCGATATGGAGGGTCTGAGTATCACCAGCTGCAAGGCGACCAACGCTCCATGTAAGGAGGCCATCTTCTATAGAAGATGCACCAGGGGTGGGGAAATTCATTGAATCCGGAATGACTCTTGTCAGCGTCACCTCATTGAGAATGACATTCGAAACATTTTGTACTTCGAGTTCCAAAGAAATTGCACCGGGCTCTTCACCCATTGCTACAGAGTATGAGCGCTCTTGAGAACGAGCCGGGTTTGTATCCAAACGTTCTCGGCAGAGAAGCATGGTCTTTCCGTTTACCTTGTACTGCATGGTGTAATTTTTACCTGGCTCAAGTTCATCCACGGAAACATGGTCTCCAGCAACGTCTGTTGCATCTGTATCGTCCAAGAGGACATCGATATCGAAGATTCGATCATCCTTCGAAGGGTTGTTGATTGTGAGCGTACCTTTCACTGATTGCTTCATAATCTCTCCATCAACATTGAGTTTCGAAACTTCGACTTCATGGAGGTTACCTTCCAGTTTATCGCCGTCAACATCGTCGACTTCATCAACTGAACGAATCTTTGCACCTGCTTGTGAATCACTCAAGTCGACTTCTAAAGCATCTGTTGATGGTACATCAAGCGTAGCGAGTGGGTCTGCTGAAACAGGCTCAAGCGGAGCAGAAAGTGCATCAACTGGTGG
>CAZWXR010000010.1:0-26951 GCA_964637985.1 uncultured Candidatus Poseidoniales archaeon | reverse complement strand
AACGGGTGTGGTAAATCAACCACATTCAACTGCATTAGTGGTTTGTTACAAAAAACGAGTGGAACCGTAGAGGTTTTTGGCACAGATGCGTCCAATCTCCGACCTGACCAAATCCAAAAATTGGGTATGACAAGAACGTTTCAACACACCCAACTTTGGAAGGACATGACGGTAATCGAGAATTTATTGGTTCCACCACGAAAGCAATTTGCACCAAACCCACTGCTCACTTTGCTTAGAGGCCGTTCAAGAAAGGAAGAAAAAGAACGGCTTTCCAAGGCGTTTGCAGTACTTGACCAACTCGAAGTACCTCATATGGCACATAACCTCGCCGGAGAACTTTCAGGCGGTCAAAGTAAACTGGTCGATATTGGCCGTTCCATGATGGGCGACCCACAACTCCTGTTGCTCGATGAACCAGTGGCAGGTGTGGCAGGACCACTTGCAATGAAAATATTCAACAATTTACGCAATCTTGTCGATACGACAGGCATTTCAATCCTTGTGATTGAACACAACATGGACTTTATCCTTCGTCAAGGCGTCGACCGCATCATCGTGATGAATGAAGGCAACGTCTTGATGGAAGGTTCGCCAGATGAAGTCAAATCGAATCGGGCAGTCATCGAAGCATATCTCGGTTCTGCAGGTGATGGAGGCGAAGAAGAATGACACGACTTCTTGATGTTCAAGCCCTCAGTGGAGGATATGGCAGCGTTCAAATTCTCTATGATATCGACCTCTATGTCGATGAAGGAGAATTTGTTACCATCATAGGACCCAATGGTTGCGGAAAATCAACCTTCATCAAGACCTTGTTCGGTATTGCAACATATTATGGAGGTAAGTCAACTTACAAAGGCCAGCCCATCGAGAAAATGCGAACCGACCAACTTGTTCGGCAAGGCATTGCTTATGTACCTCAAGTGAACAATGTATTCCCTACATTGTCGGTTGAAGAGAATCTACAGATGGGAGGCAACTCACTTCCCAATGCCCTCCTCAAAGAACGCATTGAACGAGCACTCAACATGTTTCCAGATTTGAGGTCGAGAGAACATGATCTTGCCGCCTCGCTCTCAGGCGGTGAGAGACAAATGCTTGCAATCTCTCGTGCTCTTATTTCCGACCCTCAGTTTCTCTTGCTCGATGAACCGACTGCGGCTCTTTCGCCATTGTACCAGCAACAAATCATAGAGCGAATCGATAATTTGCGTTCAGAAGGAATCACAGTGCTTATCGTCGAGCAGAATGCTCGTCTAAGTCTTGCTCGCTCTGACCGTGGTTATATCTTCGCAGGTGGTAAAGTTGTTCACACTGGTGATGCCAACTTTATCCTCAATGACCCGGAAATCGGTGAATACTTCCTAGGTTCACACGATGACCATTGAATCAAATCTTTGGAACTTTCTTTCCTTCTTGTTCCACCGCCTCGTAGGCTGCTTCTTGCTCTGCGTATGTCTCTGGGTTTGAGGTTGGGGCAGGTGATGGGATCTCATACAAGTCTTGGTGCAACTGATTCTCAAGGACGTCATCAAGTTCAGTGCGAAGTCGTTCTAATCGAAGTGCTTGATGTGGACCTAACATTCTCAGCATGACGGCTCGTTCATAGCCCATGGCAATATCTTCGAGGTCTTCTCTTCGTGTGGCTTCTCGGAGTCGATGTTCATACTTCTGTGCACGTCCACCCCTCGTTACAAGTCCGATGAGAATCCACGTTGTCAAAGGAACCCCAAGGAAAATCCCGATCAAGTCCCATGCACCTAGCCCGATTGAAGTGCCGGGTAAGACAATTTCAAAGGTATCAATCGGTTTGGATTTTGAATTAAAGGGGTCAGTTCCAGCATTGATTTCAGCGAGGTCGAGGAACCCATCGTTATCGTCATCAGGGTCTGCCTCATCGCCGATGCCATCGTTATCGTAGTCGCTTGATTCTCGCGGGTCAGACGGGAATTTGTCCTCTGCATCCGGAACGCCGTCGTTATCCAAATCTCCTGGGGAAGGGAGGAGTGGTAGAATGTCGATACTGTCATTGTAGCCATCGTTGTCTTGGTCAAAGAGAAACGGGTCAGGATTGTTTCCACTTAGATTATCGCCAAAACCATCCCCATCCTCATCGATACATTGTGTGGGGTCACTCGGGAACTTGTCGGCAAATCGACCTAGTGGATTATCCCCGCAACCATCCATGTCAATATCAGACCATTGACTGGGTTCGGCGATGAATGCGTCTGCATCTGACCCATTTGGATTGTCGCCATACCCGTCGCTATCGATATCAGACCATTGCGTGGGGTCACTGGGAAACTTATCGCCATTCGACCCAAATTTATTGTCCCCAAAACCGTCTTTGTCAGAATCGAGCCATTGTGTCGGGTCAAATGGAAAATCATCTTCACTGTCTTCGTAACTATCCCCATCTGTATCGATGTATCTTGTTGGGTCGAGAGGAAAACCGTCGCCTTTGTCGGAGACACCATCGCCGTCGGTATCTACACAACCATACCTGTCGGAAGTGCTGTTTCCAAATTCATCTGGACATGCATCACCACGGTTACCAGCTCGATTGTCGCCGTATCCGTCTCCATCGGAGTCTGCAGATTGCGTGGGGTCATATGGGAAGTCGTCAAATTGGTCTTCAACACCATCTCGATCGTTATCTATCCAACGAAGTGGGTCGTTTGGAAAACCATCGCCTTCATCAGAAAAACCGTCGCCATCAGAATCGATGCATCCGTAGCGGTCAGCCGTACTGTTTCCATACACTGTAGGACATGAGTCGCCTCGATTTCCAGCAGGATTGTCGCCGTATGAGTCGCCATCTGAATCTGCTGATTGGGTTGGGTCGTATGGGAATACATCGAAACTATCCTCAATTTGGTCGCCATCAGTATCGATGTATCGAAGTGGGTCGTTTGGAAATCCATCCCCTTCGTCGGAATACCCGTCACCATCCGTATCGACACAACCATATCGGTCGATTGTCGAATTACCAAACGTGTTTGGACATGCATCCCCTCGCGTACCTCCGATATTATCGCCGTACCCGTCGCCATCTGTATCGTTGTGTTGTGTAGGGTCAAATCTGAATTGGTCGGGATTTGAACCATTTGGATTGTCACCATACCCGTCGCCATCGAGGTCCTTCTGTTGTGAGGGGTCGTATGGTAAAGCATCAATAATATCTGCATAATTGTCACCATCTGTATCCGGGCACCCTTGCAATTCAATGGTGCTTGTACCATAGATTTCTGGACAATCATCACCACCAGCACCTGCTGAATTATCGCCAAATCCATCACCATCGCTGTCTTTCCATTGGGCTGGATTGTTTGGATAATCATCGTTGACATCGCTGAACCCATCAAAATCTAGGTCAGGACATCCTAACCTGTCTTGGGTTGAGGTTCCAGACTGAGATGGGCAATCATCGCCATAACTACCGCTGGTGTTGTCACCATAACCATCGTTATCGCTGTCAGCCCATTGTGTAGGGTCCAGAACGAATTTATCATCCACATCTGCCCAAGTATCCCCATCTGAATCTGTGCATCCTCGCTTGCCCTGTGATGAATTTCCAAAGGCGAGCGGACAATCATCGGAGGAAGCAAAACCTGGATTGTCGCCATAGCCGTCACCGTCACCATCCGACCATTGATTGCTATCAAGGGGGAATGCATCGTTAATGTCTGCGTAGGTGTCCCCATCCGTATCTGCTGCAAGAAGTGTCAATTCTTGTAATGAGGCATCATCATGAAGTGCAAGAATGGTCATGGAACTCGCTGCAAGGTGTGAAACACAGCCTGCCGTTGCCGAGAGGACTGTGACATTGAGTATACCTGAAGGCCGCCAGGCAAGAATTGAATTTCGTTCATTGGTGGACCCAGATGCCACTGTGGTTACATCATTTGTCAAGGAACCAGTGTGGCAAATAGAAATGAAATCAACGATAGAAGTTGACCCTACAGCGACGCCGAGCAAATCTTTTGTTGTGGAAAGAACATCTGTCGTTGAACCATTCAGTCTTCGGTCACCAATCACTAATGCTTCGCTGTTCAACCAACGCTGTTTGAGCAGTTCATTTGTCGATGACCCATCGTTTTCATCATGTGTGTCGATGGAACATTGTTGACCGGGTGAACCAGTTGTCCACCCAATGACCTTGAACACCATGCTATGTCCAAAATGATAGGGCACGAGCTTCATGAGATTGTCATATGAACATTCAGACGCACCAAATTTCCATCCATCGTAATATTCAGTACCTCCATTGTCCATTGTTGACGCAGTCATAGCAATACCCCAATCGGAGAAATCATCAGGTGACCAGTCTGATGTGCCACCAAACAAAGAGACAGATGTGTCAACATTCTGAAATGTGTTCCAGTCCCCTGATGTTGCACAATCAGTTGTCGCTAGACTATCCATTGCACCGTTTGGATGCAAATACAGGAACTGCTCACAATCAGGCGAAGGGGAGATGATGTTATTGAGCGTCCCAGTCTTTGTGCCATATTGTACAGACGATGTCGACATATTCAGCCAACCTACAGAAGCCCTGTGTGTCACTGATTGTGAAGGTAAATCGATACTATACGTGGTGAGGTTGTATCGCCCGGATGAGGTTGCACACTCGTCCCCATCGAGTGTTGTGCTGCTTGAATCTTGAACATAACATCGAACCACGAGGGCAACATTGTCACCCTTAGCATCAATTGCAAGGAGATTGAACGGGCCGGTCGAACTTGAACCGATGTCGAGCGAAGTGACTTGTTGTGATGGTAGGTCATGAAGGCTCAAGTTCACAATCCCCGAGTCATTACTCGCGATAAGGATACCTTGGTTTGTGGAAAATATTTGAGGTTGAGCGTAGGGCGTGAAGTGATATGGAGAGGTCAATGTACCGTTTTCGTGGAGAAGCAAGATTGCATGCGTGCCAGATTGACCACTCCAACTTTGTGAGCCAATTTGGCCATTGCCAGAGTGAGAGATCAGCAAAGCATAACTCGAATTATGTTCGATGATATCTAAAACCACGGCACCATTTCCAATTTGATAACTTAAGGCTTCGACATAGTCAGAGGCAGGGGGAGTTGAAGATGTTGCATTTGAGACATGTTCAACATCGAGAAATGAGGCATTGTTCGCCAAAGGAGCAGCATACACCATCATAAGGAGAAGTACCAAAACCTTGGAGTTCATCGATTCCTCAATCTATGCATAGTTTATCAATCTAGTGAGTTGATATCATTCAAAAAAAAACCAGAAATCGATGAAATAATCTGTCTCCATTTTCAACAATTATGTTTGAAAAATTGGGGAAATTGAAGCGTAATGCATCGATTTCATTGGAGTGCTCGTGCCGGGATTCGAACCCGGGTCGACGGGATGAAAACCCGCAATGATGGACCTGGCTACACCACACGAGCGGCGACTTGGCCTAGAACATCCTCTTCATAATGCTTCCTTTGGGTTAGGATACATCTTATACATGTTCATCGATTCCATTTCCCGAGGGTGTATTCGACGAATTGGTTCTAAAAATCATGTATCCAATGACACCAGTGAGGGCAATAATGGCAGCACCGAGCAACAATTCATTGTTCAAAAACCACATGATGGCATCAAGAACTTTGTCTCCATAATACCAAATCAACAAGGCCTCTACACCAAAGCGAAATCCTCTACCAAGAAGTCCTGCAATAACAAACACCTTCTTGTTCATTGAAGCCATACCCGCAACCCATCCAAACACTTTGTAGGGTAATGGAGAGCATGCTGCGATGAAAATACCCAATCCACCGTACCTCTCGGAAAGATTCTCTAATGTTTGAATGTGGCGTTCATAGCCGAAATATGAAATGAGATGCACACCGTATTTCCTGCCCAAAAAGTAGCCGATAAGGGCTCCTGCTACTGAAGACAATGTGACGACAATCCAGAGCCATAGCATCAACGGACCGTTTCCCAATGCATCCAGCAGCATCGGGATGTAAAGAAGGTCTGGAGGAACAGGTTGGATAATGGCTTCCGAAAACGAGAGCATAGTAAGAGCTGCAGGTCCGAAAATGTCAAACCAGTCGATGACGGTCTCTTTCCAGCCCATGCGTCGGGCTAAAGTTTTGACTTCATCAATGTAGGTGGTAACGGTGTCTTGAAGAGGGTGTTTTTGTACAGCACGATGAATGCGAGTACTCGATACATCGGCTCTTCTCAATTGGCCGCCAGAAAAAATCTCTGGTGGGTTCTGTGCATCGTCTCAGAAGGAAGAAGTCGAACGATTGAGTTCATCGAAGATGATGTTGCTTGAAACGTTGGATATTCAATGGATTGAACCAACACATCATATGCTATCGTATGCAAGAGAATGTGCTGCAAAAAGCGGTGATTTAGCAGGCCTATCGAATGTTGATCTCGATGTTTTAGCCATAGCACTCTCAGCAGATGAGCCAACCTTGTTTACTGATGACTATCGGCTGCAGAATGTTGCCTCGTTCTTTCAAATGAACGTTGAGAGTGTTGTGGTGAGAAAATCAAAACAAGTTTGGTCATGGCATCTAAAGTGCAAGGGTTGTCGAACAACCTCCCCTGTACCACACGAATTTGACCTTTCAAAGAGAGGCAACACAATTGAATGTGATAGGTGCGGTGCACAAATGGAATTGAAACGAAAGAATTGATTTTCACTCACTTTCTTCCATTGCTTCGAGTGCTTGAACCTTCTTTTTTAGTTCATCAACGGTCATTCCGGTGTGATCGATGCCGACTTTTTTTGCACGGCCAATGAGAACTTGGTCAGGTGTTCTTCCACCGGCTTCGAGGTCTGCAATCGTTTGTTGCTCAGTGTTTATTTTCGTTGCTTCGGTCAAACCTTTTTGGAACTCACCTTTTGAGCGACCAAGTGCATTCGCAAGTTCAGGTAGCCGATTTGCACCAAAAAGAATGAAACCTAGAAAAAGCAAAATCAAAATTTCAGGTGTCCCGATGCCTCCGAACATAACTGACCCTAGAGCGCCGACATTGTCGTAGTGTTCAAGGCTTTCGCTTCGAAAGCCCTTAGCCACCACTCATCGGCGGTAACAAAGCAATTTCATCACCTTCACGAATGATGTCATCAATCGAGCATCTCTCGCCATTTTTTGCAACAGATAGACCAAAACCAATCCATTTTTCCAAGCCTACAGAGAGAATAAATTCCCGAATAGTTGTACCTTCATTGATGTGGTGTGCTGTTTGACGTTGACCAAATGTTTCAACGAGCGGGCCAAACGATAAAATTTGGAACGAGATGTTCTTGTCGACCATGTTGTTCATTTTGACCAACACAACGGAGTTTATGAACGCAATTCTTCCTGCTCTTGACATGGGCAATGTGCTGCGAGCAGAATCACTTTGGAAAGTCTACTACACCCATGAGTCAACTGTTGAAGCGGTTCGAGGGGTTGACCTTCACATCGACGAGGGTGAAATCATTGGAATTATGGGTCCATCAGGTTGTGGTAAAACGACGTTGCTCAATGTCTTATCAGGGATTGACGACCCTTCTGCCGGAGATGTCTTGGTCAACGATGTCTCGTTGTATCAAGGAACTGAAAATCAACGTACTGACTTGAGAGCAAAACACTTTGGATTCATTTATCAAAACTTCAATCTTCTTCCGGTTCTTACCGCGGTCGAAAATGTCGAAATGCCTCTTCTTATCAATGGTGTTTCACCTTTTGAAGCACGACGTCGAAGCGTTGAAGCCCTTGGTGCAGTTGGTCTTACGGAACGCATCTCGCACCGTCCTGCGGAATTATCTGGTGGTCAACAACAACGGGTCGCAATTGCTAGAGCCATCGTCCATCGGCCTGCAATCGTCCTATGCGATGAGCCTACTGGAAATTTAGATTCAGCAACATCGAACGAAATCATGAAACTCCTCAAAAAAATGAACCAAGAACACAACATGACATTTTTGATTGTCACGCACGATGACAGTATTGCTCGACAATGCAATCGAATCATCTCGATGAGCGATGGTGTCATTTTACATCAAAAACAAGGCGAAGGTGAGGAGGAAGAGTAAGTGCTTGTTCCAATGGCCATTGCTACATTGGTTGTTTTCCTTTGTGGCATTGTTGCTGTTGACTTGTTTCGAAGTGGTACAACAATTTCCTTCAAACATCAAGCCATGGTCGTTGTTTTTTCTGTTCTTGATGCTGCTCTGAGTGTTCTGCTCTTGTCATTCTTACCGATCTCAAATGTGTCTCTCACGCTCGCCGGCATCGTGTTAGGTCTTGTGAGTTTAACTGGGTTTCAAGCGATACTTATCCCACAACGCCAAATGGTGTGGCGAGTTGCTTTCGAAAATATTCGTCGCCGAAAACGGCAGGCTACACTTCTCGTTGCCGGGTTTATCATCTCCTCAGCCATCCTTTCGTCATCTTTTATCATCGGCGATTCATTGGATGCAACGATTGCTCATGAAGTAGAGTCAACATGGACGAATACAGATATCCTCATCAGTGGATTTAATCCGACCACGGGAACAAGTGTTGCTTTTTCTGAATCGTTAGCAGACCGATTTTGGCAGCAGAGCATGAATGAGCCTACTTTTTCAGCATCTCTTGAGGGGCGGATACATGGAATAACCTCAACAGTAAGTGCTCTTGGACCATCGGGACTTGGAATTGCAAGTGCGAGTTTGTTTGCAAATAATGCCACACTTGAAGAAGAGGGTCATTGGCCAAGCATCGGAGGAAATGACGATGGCATTCAATTTGGTACACTCGAACTTCTTAATCTTAACAAGCAAGGTATGCCTTTCATCGTTGTGAATGAAGTCTTTGCAGATGAACTTGGTGTCGGAGAAAATGAAGTCATAACCCTCACCATTTTCCGGGACGATGCCGATGGCGGAGGACGAGAACGCATTTACAGGGATGCAGTTGTGTACAATGTCGCTTCGATGGATGGCTATGCTCAACGAGGTGGTACAATGCAACCTTCGGTTTTTATCGATTTACCAACCGCACAAGAGTGGTTGAATATGCCTGGCCAACTCACACGTGTTGAGTATACATTTGCCAAAGACACTGAATCATCTACGATTTCTAATTTTGCCAACGCCATGGAATATCAATTTGACCAAAGTGTGTTGTTTGGTGATATAGGTCTTCTTGTCAACGAAGACGATGCAAGCGGGGGGATGACCATCTCATCAGAACGTGATTTTGGCCGAATCAATGCAACAATTGTTGAGCGTTTGAGAGATGAGATTCGAGACAATATCTCGAATGTTTCAATGCTTGAGGCAATTCTTGCTCCAATTATTTCAGTCGAACATGAAGGAGATGAAATTTTGTCGCTATCAAATGCAGCCCTCCTCGGACTTGAGTCTTCAGCCAATTCAATATGGCACTGGTCAAACAAAGGCTTTGGATTTGAATCCTTTGAAGGCGATGATGTTTGGTTATGGATGTCATCAGAAAACGATGTTGTTCATAATGTTGCCCTCGATAACAATGGTGTAGCCGTTGCTGCCTCTTCGGCTGGTTTTGTTTTTGGCAATGAAGTTCTGCCAAATGAATCAATCCCGATGATGATCGACGATGTAGGAGATGCCATCTCAATTCTTTACCATATGTCCTTGTTTTACGGTCTTGCAGAATTCGATGGGGACTACACGCTGTATGAGATGAACGGAGATGGGTCAGTCGAACGTAAACTCTCTCTTTCTGATTTGGCAGGTTCCTCGGTTCTGGATGCATCGTTGCATTTGAATGCCAATGTGTACTTGAAGATAGAAACACTGATAGAAACAGAATGGTATCGGGTTGAACTCGAACCAACCCTCCAAATTCAACCATTGGCAGTTCAGCCTGTATTGGATGACCAGGATAGTACCAATGTCCTAATGCATGATGTATGTGATGGTATCCATTACGTACAAGAACAGAATAATGGATGGTGTAGCACCGACTTCGGCCTTGCAAAATGGAATCTCTCAAATCAAAAATTGAACTCAATTCGTTTACCTGTTCTCTCAGAAATTACGGGGGCAGGTACACTGCCACAACTGATTCTTGCCTTTGATGGCGATGAGCGGTACACGCTGCAACCAGGAGCTCTTCGCACGACACAGCCCGTTTCAGATTTGATGGACGCATCAAATTCATCTTCCCTCGCCATAAACGGAGCCATTCCGTTTGCATTTGGGAATGCAACACCACTTGTTTTCGAAATTGAAGGCTTAATGCAAGCTACACCCGGATTTGAAAACCTGACGAGTATCGAAGAAGTGTTTTTTGGTCTTGCATCAATAGATGATGTCGAGACCCTTGCCTTAGCACAAAAAGGTGAGCGAACGCTTCTCATGCTCTCATCCAGTGAACCTGCTCTGACAGAGGAGAACAAAGACCGAGTCTTTAGCATACTCAACGAACAAAGCAAAATGAACGACATGTTTCTACAGGTTTCTGCGGTCAAAATTGATTCGATTGATGCAGCCAAGGAATCTTCCGCGTTATTGTCAGGGATGTTTGTTGTTTTTGGTTCGTTTACCATTGCCGCAGGCATTTTGCTTACCGTCACCATTCTCCTGCTATTGTTTGAGGTTCGAAAAAATGAGGTTGCAACATTACGTGCCTTGGGGCTTCGACAAGCAGATGCACGAGCCTTATTTTTCTTTGAGGGCATAGTGCTTGCAACAGTAGGTGGAGCCATAGGGGCAATTTTTGGCGGTGTTCTTGCATGGTTTGTTGGAGCTGGGTTTGCTCAAATGTTTGCATCGGTCGGAGCAATTGGTTTCAGATATGACTGGAGTTTAGATTCAATCGTCCTCGGTTGGTGCGGAGGGTCTATTCTCTCTTTTGTTGTTTTATGGGGCCTCAGTTGGTGGAATGCGAGATTGAATATTGTCAAAACTCTGCGAGATCTCCATCAATTCGTCATTCATCAAGTTCCATGGTATCTCTATCTGATTCAAGGTGCTGCACTTGGTGGACTTATTCTCTTTGGTGTTGCATTCATTTTACTTGGGGTAGATTCGAGTATAGCGAGTTCCCTTGTCCTCCTGTTAGGCATTTCATGTTTCACATTCCTCATGCCGATATTTACTTGGGAACTACCAATTTGGTTTCGCTCGAAACACGTTTGGAAAAAATTGTACAGAAATGCTTCGAGAAATACCGTTGGTGGACTTGGCCTTGCCTACTTGCTGTGGGCTACGTTCTATGTGCATCTGAATCTGTCGAGTGGCGCTGACTCAGATGAGTTAGCATTAATTCTACGTGGATTGATTCAGGTCATTGCAGGTGTGTTGTTACTCTCAAGTTTGGCACCTCTTGCATTGAATGCTCTTCTGCGATTTGCCCCTTTATCTCCTAGGAAGAGACTTTTGACGAAGGTAGCACTTTCACATCCACTTGCACACCCCGTGCGTACTGCTGCCGTCGTTGGTATGTTTTCATTAACGATGTTTTCAGTCATCGTACTCGCAGGATACACTTCACAATTTGATAACTTTTCAACACAATTTGTCGAAGAGGCTGAAGGTGATTTTGAGATTCTTTTGACTTCATCGCGAGCGAGACCACTCGACCTACCGCACGATGTCAGCGAGTGGAACTTAACGCAAACCTCAGGCGAGTCCATAGATTCAGTTGCTCGGATTTATCGTGCTCCCGTACACATTGAGGATGATTCAGGGCAACGAATGCCATACATTGTTCGAGGGTTTGATGAGAATTTTTCCAACCACGGAGGCTTACCATTGCACATTTGGGATGAGCAATTGGGAGAGACTGCAGAAGAGGCATGGATTTCAATTGAAAAATACGACGATATTGTTTTCGTCGACGCTTCCTTTGGCCTTGAACTAGCAACAGATGGAACAGGTCTAAATACATTAAAATTATCAATTGGAGATTTAATTTCTCTAATTGATTTTTCTAATCCTGAAAATCGCCGTTTTGTCCGTGTTGGAGGATTTCTCGCTCAATCTTCGTATCTCTATTCTGCTGGAATTTGGATGAGTTCAGATGTCGCTGTCGAACAGTTTGATGCAAAAGTAACGAGAATGTACATCAGCGTTCCTAATGAACCAACTGATGATAGAATCCTCCAAGGGAAGTCCCAGACGGAGCGAGAACGAGCTGAGATACTCTCTGATGAAATCAATCAAAGATTCTCTTCTGAAGGTGTACAGGTCACGCTCATCTATGAGGATATTCAAATCTTGCAACAACTTGTCCAGTCACTGCTTGGCCTTTTCGAAGGATACCTCAGCATTGGATTATTTGTTGGCATTACTGGCATTGGTGTTGTGACATATCGAAACGTAAGCGAAAGGAGGTCCTCGATTGGAATGATGAGGGCATTAGGTTTGCGAAGGAATGAAGTTGGTTTGTTATTCATTGTCGAAGTATCTTGGATTGCAGTTCTAGGACTACTCAATGGTTTTGTCATTGCTTATCTCTTTCACTCTTCTCTCTACGATTCGATTTGGTCCGATCAAGGTGTCGAATTCGCATTTCCACATGTGAAGTCACTCTTTATTCTCGCAAGTTCATGGATTCTTGTAATTTTGACGACGCTGATACCCATTCGAAATGCAACAAAAATATCCCCAATTGAGGCTCAAAACAGTTGAATTTCGAGTTACAATGTACTTTCCGTCGTTAATAATGTTAATTTCACATGACCACTCATCGATTTATAGTAACAACAATGCACATCGCTTATAAAGTGGTTGAAATTTAACGCTCCTTAGAGTATAAATATCATTCATGACGTGGACAGGGCTACCGAGACGTCGGAGGAATTGAAATGAAGAAAGTAACATCATTAACGCTAGTGCTACTATTTTTGACTAGTTTTCTAGCCAGTATGGATTTAACAGAAATGAACCTAGGTCAAGAGGTTTCAGAAGCAAATGGCCGAACAGTTGGTGATCCAACTGTTTCAGCAATCTCTTCGCCGAAGGAATCTTCGTGCAATGATTTAGGCTGCCGTGATGAACTTCTTGCTGGAGAGTCAGTCAAAATTGAAGCATTCATCAAAAACGATGGTACTGGTGTCATTGATGAGCTTGGTTACACAACCACAATTTACCTCACAGACGCAAGCGGTAACCCTGGTCTCATCGCTAAGGATGCATCAGGATCAGATTTGCAATGGGACAATCCAGATGTGATTTGCGACGATGGAACAATTTGTCCATTTGACTCCGCAAACGGTGGCTCTCTCGCAGTTGGCCAATTCCTCGGAGGCGGTAAGCACATCATGCAAGCACAAGGTGGAAGCGACATCGTTTGGTCTCCAACTGTCGGAGAATATATCATTGATGTCACAGTATATTCCCCAACAGACGATGACCCTGGTAACAACGCCTTCCAAACCTATGTGAAGGTCGTCGATTGGGTCGACGTCCAAGTTGACCTTGCATGGACACCTTCCCAAGGTGAGCCAAGCGATTCTACCACCTCAAGCCCTGCATCGTTTACTCTCACTGTTGGCCTCGACGGAAGCCAAACAGGTGCTGAAATTCGCGATGTTGTGATTCTTCTCACAGCAGGCGGTGATGTGGATTCCGCAGTTCTCGACGACGCTGGATGGATTGTTGGTGCAGACACAACCAACGACCTCACAAGTGCAGGTAAAACAGTAACTCTTGCATCAAGTGGTTCTTCGAGTACTGTTCGTACCTGGGAGAATGGGAGCAATGCTACGGATTACATGAACGGAACACGAAATGTCATTTCACTCGGTAACGATGCATCGATTACAGGTGTTGTCACCGCTTCCACAGCAGCGAGCGATGCCATGTGGATGTTGTCAGCAGAACTCGTAAGTTATACCATCTATGGGCAGTTCCCAGATTGCGAACGTACTTGGAACGCTACCGGTGACTCTGAAAATGTCACCGTTTTCCAAGACTTCTGTGAAATCGAGGAAACAACGGATGGATACTCTCGCACCAACTATGACGAAATTGTAGGAAGTGCAACCAATGTTCACGATATCCGACTCAACCGAGTCGGCGTTTATCAAGGATACAGTTCTGATTGTTCAGGAACTGCAACATCCTTTTTGGGCGTAGGAGACGTCGGTTCTCTCAATGTCGGATGTTCTCAACTCTATGCGGAAGTTGAACACAGGGGTACAGACCCAGCGACTTCGTACGAATGGGAACTAGCATATACGGTATCCGTTGATGGTGTTCAAGTCACAAGTGGTACAGCGAACACCTGTTTGGCTGTAGAGCCAGGTTCACCAATGTACATGCCGGTCTCCGGTGCTCAACCAGCATCCGTGTGTGTCCAACTCGAACTTACACCAGGTGACTGGGAATTCAGTTTGAGCCTATCTCTGACTGACAGCAAATACACCGATGCAAATGGTGATGATATGCGACAGTCAAACAACGATGTATCGTACGATGTTCGTGTTCAGAACAATGAACCGTTCATCACGTCCCTCGAACTGCTCAACGATGGTGACTTGATTATCGGTCAAGCAAATCTTCTACAAATGAGTGCACAAGCATTCGATGTCGATGACCCAACTGGTACATCGCTCACATATGTGTGGAGCACACCAGGTGGTACACTCCCTGGGTGTACATCAAATGAGTGTAACGTTCCAATCATCCAAGAATATGTACCAACACTTGCTGTGAGCATTGTTGTCGAAGACGAATTCGGCGGACAAGACAGCCAAGAAATTGTTCTTGAAATCTGGAATTCTCAAACTGGTACTGCAACAACAACAGCCGGAGTTAATGTGTTCTACAATGTCACATACTTCCTTGCAAGCACATTTGAAGTGACCGCAACAGACGGTTCTACTGAAGCACACCAAGGGGCATCCGATTTGACAGACATGGATGGCGATGAACTCAGTGGCACATTTGATGCAGTAGCCGTCCTACAATACTCGCCAAGTGCAACATTTAGTTCGGGAGATATCCTTTCACAAACCCTCACTGTACAAGTTCCAAAGACTGTTGGAGCCAAGAATATGTGGTACTATGACGCACAAGGTCGATACATCATGTTCGATGATGCACCTTCAGATGATGATACAGATGCAACCGTTGATGTGTTTACATACACATTTGACCCAACACAAGGCATCCTACCATCCGGCCAACTCGTCTTCTTTGGTAACGAGGCCGTGAAATTGGAACCACCTGCCTCCACACTTACAGGATTCAACGCAACCGCAGCTCAAGGTGGTCAAATTCGAATCATTTGGGATGTTGACGTTCCTCCTAATGAAGGCGAATTATTTGTCTTAGAAATCTGCGAAGTCGTTGGAACTGAGTGCAACGAAATGATTGTTTCACAACCAACCAGTGCAGAGCGTTCTGCAACCTTTGGAGCAAACGGTGAAACAACACACGGAACAACATACACAGTTTCTCTCGCAGTGTGTCAGCAATCTGACAAGACGGTATGTTCACCAGGTGAGACCGCAGATGTCGTCGCAGACAGCAAAGTTGGCGGTGACGCAAGCGTTTCTGGTGTTCAAATCGTCGAAATCGGTGAACAGTGGCAAATCACTTGGACACCAGCCGGAAACACCTCAGATGTAGCGCAATGGATGATTTGTTCCGATCGCTCGAATTTCAATGCAATCAACATGCCTCTTGAGAACTGCCAAACAACATCTGCTGATTCGACAGAATACATGTGGACAAAGCCAACAACTGTGGGCTCTGCTACATACTACTTCGCTGTCGTACCAGTTGACGAACTTGGAAACATCCAAACCGGTGATTCACTCAACAGCATCGATTACTTCCGTGAAGGCGAAGATGGTGGAACTGACACCAACAACACCGTCGGAGAAACCGATGAAACCGCTTCTGGTGTACCAGGTTGGACTTGGGGTGTCATCGGCGGTATCGTCTTGATTGCACTCGTTGCTGGTGGATTCATCCTCTCCCGTGGCGAGGGTGGCGGCGACGAAGGCAAAGACTGGGATTACTGATTTACCCCCGCAACCACTGGCCTGAACGAGGCCAGAGGCAGACTCGCTGAAGGAATGCGAACGCTTCAAACCCACCACAGCATAATTGGATTCAACCAATTATTCAGTGATTTATTGTGTAAACGATATCGATTGAATACGAAAATGAATCCGTTGACTTTGACATACGTTCAAGTGTTTTCATGATAAACTTGGAAGATGTTGTGATTTGCCTTTTCGAAGATTTTAGTTGCCAAGACTTGTTTTTGTTGCGGAATGCAACAAATAAGGTTGATTATCTGGTATGAATTAAGGATGTTTGTGATCAATGCGAGCCGAGTGCATCCTTCATTCAATGCATTCAGGAAGAATTCATTTCTAACAATACATTGCATCTTCGATGTTATACTATCAGATTTGTTTTGATATTTTTTTTGAGATTTTTCGTTTGTAATTCATATCACAATATTGAAAATCTTAAGCGAGGTTTGTTGATTACCATTCATGGTTTCAAAGATTTTGTACCCCAATGCATATAAGTAGCATAAATCCTCCTATGCTCTGCATACAGTATGTATGAGGTGAATGACAATGTTGGGAACAATAAAGAAAAATAAGAAAACAACCGTCCTGAGTGGAATCGGAGTGGCACTGTTTCTGTGCTTGATCATGGTTTTAATGCCAATGAGCAGCTACGTGCAGAACAACACCGAAGAATCTGGGCTCGTTGCTGCTGAACCAAGCGAAAACGAGAACGATTACTTCAAACTCCCTGAAACTATTCAGGATTTAGAATATGAATACGATGCCGACATGGAACTGAAAGGTTTCCGTGACGCTAACACAAAGGCGTTTTTGACAGAGGATGGCGAAATTGTGCAATTAATTGCCAATGAACCGGTCCACTACATGGACAGCTACGGTGTTTGGCACGACATCGACACAAACGTGAAGGCAACTGCGAATGGATACGAAGTGTCAGAAAACACTTTCTTCACGGCCTTCGCACCAGAGGCCGGTGGTGGCGTCATCGTTCAACCGAACGAATTCGTTGACCCAATCGTCACTGGTATCGCACCTATGCTCATCACACTCGATGAAGCTGGAATCGCTCCAACCCCCTACGATGCGGGTGAAGCTACCGGCGGAGTAACAGTGAGCGGAAATTCAATTCGATACCCCATCGGCCAAGGGTTCGACCTCGACTACCTCGTAGAGCAAACTCAGGTCAAGCAAATCCTCGTTGTTCGAGAGCGACCTGACCTCCTTGAAGGCCAAGAGTGGTTCGGACTTGCAGAAGGTCTCCGACTACCTGCAGGCTACGCTCTGTTCTCAGGTGATGTCGAAATTGGAACTGAAGTCTACCAAACTCAAGATGCTCTCCAAGTTCGAAACATCGAAACTGGCGAACTCTTTGTTGAGATTCCAGTGCCGACAATTATCGAACCTCACTCAACCGAGGCATACATTGCAACATTCTTCGTGCAAGTACATGGAAACCACGTCATCCTTCAAACAATGGTTGAAGCAGATTGGATTCTCAGTGATGACAGAGTTTTCCCACTTGGTATTGATCCAACAATCCAAGTTTCAAGTGCTGCAGGTGGATATTGTTACATCTACTATGTGTACTGTTATTCAAGTACATACAGGTACCACTACCGGTATTACTCCACCTACTACTACGTGCCATGGCACAAGTACACATTTACATCGTCCAATGCTCTTCCATCTGGAGCTACAGTTTCCCAAATCCAGTGGAAGAAATACATGTCCTATGCTTATGGATCCTCAGTTACATTCACCGTGAGCGTCCTTGAAGGCTGTGGACTTGATGCAAGATACAATTATGCCATTTCTACAAACTCTTGTAATGGAAACCCACTCAGTGCAAGTTATCTCACGAGCAACTATGGTGGTACTGCTTCAAGAAGTATGGTTTCATCGATCGGTAACTCACCATCGGCTGGAACAGTCAGCAGCTCCGGAACCGGTTGGAAGACCGTTACATTCTGTAATTCTGCATCGACTTGTTCCGCTACATCTGGCGGTGTGAGTCACATTACAAGTGCACAATCGAACACTGCAACCGTCGGTATCGGTGAAAGATATAACTCGAGTTCATATGTGTACACATACGCATATGCTTCAGGCTCAACCAACTCATACCTCGCCATCACCTACACAGGTGGTACCGATGCAGACGCTCCAACAGCAGACTTCCCGAAGTATGACGGACAAGCATCATATGTTGAAGGTGAGCGTACCTTCTTCATCACCTTGACTGACTTGAGCGGCATTGACACAACGTCAACTAACGGTGTGAAACTCAACTACCGAAAGAACAACGCTTCAAGTTGGACATCAACAAGTGCTACAACCATTGGCACTTGTTCGTCAACATCCAACAGTTGTAAATTCAAAGCTACAACTGCAGATGCATCATACGGCGACTACATGGAATACTATTGGAGTTATCAAGACTTAAACCAAGGTAGCAACGGTCCTAACTCCGCTAACACACCATCCGCAGGTTCATCTGGTGCATACGATTACTGGGTCATCGACCCAGATAACGCACCTGTAGGCGACACCAAACTAACTGTTTTGACAACCGATGTTCACGCAGGAAGTTATTACACGCCTCAAGGTTTCCTCGACCGACAAATGACATACTATGAAGGCAACGCGGAATACTACTTTGAGTTTGATGTCTCCAACTGTGGAACTGGCAGTCAAACCTGCTGGTATACAAGTACGGCTAGTTCAAACTACTTCTACAACAACTGGTATGTCCGATGGAACACTGTTCCATACAGCTCTTCATCCTCTACCGGTTACGGTACAGGCGGTAGCTGGGGAACTACCGGTGCTCGAGGAACAACAGCACTCCATTCCTACGACGGAGGATATCTCCCAGGTCTCAACGCTGTGAATGGACCAGGCATGAACATCATGATGGTTTACGATTCAACCGCAAACGATTGGGCAATGGTTGGAATTGGAACATCTCCAGACATTGACCAGAAACTCTCGGGTGGTTCTTCTGCAACTTACTCCTACGGATACGGATACTCCGCTGGATACCGAATCATGATTCCTGGCGACATCACAGGTGACTTCGCAACATGGGAATTTAATGCATCAGGTGGTTCAGGACAAGCGAACCAACTCTGTGTTGGAACCAATGGATTCTACTACTTTGTTCGATACACAGGCTCAGGTGCAGGTACTCGCTGTACACCAGCATACTACTACATCTACAACAATCCAGCATCAAGTTCGACCTACCGCTGGTCAGGATTCGCACTCGCTGCAGGCTACTACGGACGAATGGCAAGCACTGGTGACATTACCTACAAGGTGTCCAGCATCAAGCCACTTCCAGACCAAACCGCTCCTGAAATGGATCACACACCTATGGCTAATTCACATGCAAAGGACCGACGAGTTTCTGTTACTATCAGCGACGGTGGTGACCCACCATCAGGTGTGAACACAACCGCCACAACAGGTGTTGGACCAACGCTTTACTACAGAATCACCAATTCAAGCGGCACTGGCTCTTGGACCTCGAAACTATTGAGTCCTCCGTCCGGCCAGAGCAGGACAACATGTGCTTCGGCATCATGTACATGGTCAGCTGACATTGAAGACCTTGAAGTCAACGACGAAGTCGAATACAAATTCAGTTCTCAAGACACAAGCACTGCTTCAACGGGTATCAACTACAACAACTCGAGTACTTACTCATTTAGTCGAGGCGATCCAAGCAAGATGTTTATCGTCGAATGGCGTGACATTGGATATTACACATACGACCAATGTACTGTCCAAGCAGTCTTCTATGACGTAACCAATGAAATTGAATTCAAGTACAACAACGGTTGCCGAGCAACGTACAACTCTTGGTCAATCGGTTACATGAACCAAGCACGTAACAAGGGTGCGGACATATCTTCATCATCGTCCACATCTTATGCGAACCCTGGGCACATCCCAACGACAAGCAACTACCGAATTCACACGAACTCAACTTCACACGGCTGGGAAGAATTCGACAAGGGTCTTGTTGAAATTGTGAACTATGATACTGCTCTTCAAGGTTCATCCAATGGATTCCCATACTCGTACTATTGTTTCTACTACTGGAGTTCTTACTCCTCGTATTGTAACAAAAACTTCGACATGCCAAACGGTTTCGAGTTTGATTACTTTGGTACAACCTACGACGGAAACAACACGAACCACCGAGTGAATGTTGCACGTCAAGGCCACATGTGGTTTGCCACATCAGGCACCAGTGCACTTCGAAGCCAATGGACATGGCACTACCCATCGTGGCCGTACAGTGGCTCCACATATGCTCGACCAGGTTTGATTTCCCCGTGGTCGTCCATCTACTCGAGTTACTACTGTTTCCAAACATCAAGCCTCGACTGTGGTGTGTATTACAGAGTCATGCCATACGAAGGCAAGGGTACAGACATCTATGCAAACACAATTACAACTGATCCACAATGGGATATTACCGATAGCCCTGTTCGACTACACCCAACATCTGACTACGTATCGATAAGCTCTGACTTCACGATCAACCCAGGTGTCGTTGTTCAAGTCGACAGTGGCAAGGGTATCTCCATTGACGGACAATGTTCGAAAGTCAAGTTCATTGGTAACTCAAGCAATCACATCCGATTTGAAGGCTTAGGCGGTGCTGAATGGAAGGGTCTTTCCTTTACAGACGACTGTTCCTCAACCGATGACCGACATCAGTTCTCATTTGTTGACATTGCAAACACATCAAGTGCTGCAATTTCAGCAGGTAGCCGACACGGTGACCACTCAGTTACTTGTATCGACACATCAACTGGTTCATCTCGTTCCTGTTACACAAACAACAACGCTGGTAACTTCACCTTGAGTGATGTGACATTCTCAAATGTTGAAACCGCTATCAGTCACGGTAGTGGTGGTGGCACTGGTGTGTACATGACAGATTTCTCCATTGATGGAGCAGATAAAGCATGTTTGAATTTCCCAGAAGACGCTAATGTCGTTTTGATGGAGGGTACACTTGAAGACTGTAACACCGACGGAATTGCCTCAGGCGGAGCAATCGTGAACTATCCAGGTTCAACCTCTGGTTCGCTTCATGCAGAGAACTTGACAGTGACGAACTCGTATGTGAACTTCATCGATGTTGATTTGAAAGAAATCACTCTTTCAAACATCACAGTGACAAACCCGTCTGCTCAGACTGGTGCGGCCATTGATTCGATGCATGGTGCAAACTCTGATGTGTACATCTTCAACGTTGACGCTGACTCATACGCCAGTTCACAAATTCAGGCTATGGGCAGTCTAAAGATGATCGATGTAGACCTCGGGTCCGCCGACCTTTCGGTTATTCCTGGCGGCTCGTCACAGACAGGCAACGGTCCATCTGGAGACAACATGGTGTTTGATGGTATAACAACCGATAAAATCACCCTGCGAAGAGTTCATCCAGGCGTATTCGACGATGTCACTGGTGGCGATGTTGATTGGGCTGCGAATGATATCACCGGGAAACCAGTGAAGATTACCAACACTGACATTGACGCCTTTAACCTGCAAGGTGGCGGTTGGAACATCATCTTCGAAGCCGTTTCTGCAGCAAGCATCAAGTCAAGTGCATCCTCAGGAAGCCGCAACACGTTTGTTGTCGACGGAGGAACATTCGCTCACAGCAGTTCATCGCAATCTGTCTTCGATGGCCGATACACTGATTTCAGCGTCGGTGAAGTTTCGATTTCCAGTACGACTGTTTCAAGCAGTGGTCCATACGTTGTTGAAGCAAGAACTGGAACTGATTTCGTGCTCGTTGAAGCAAGTTTGAACTCCAATGATTGTTCCGACTCCAGTGGAGCGACTGGCAACTGTCCAGTATCCATCAGCGGTTCCTCAAGTAATCCTTCCCAGATTTACTACGGTGGACTCGCTTGGATTAGAGCATACAAGATTGTAGGTTCGAGTGAATCGAACAAGTCGGGTCACACTGTATCTGCAACACTTGTTGATGGCAATAACAACGAAATGTCAGTGAACCTTTACCAAAAGGTCACCGACACGAACAACGGTTCTGCACAAGTTTGGGTCATCACCGAAGATGGCGATGGAACACCATACACCAAGCATAATTTGCGTGCTTCAGGACCAGCCGGTATCAACGAGACATTCGTAGGTGATTCATGGTATTCTGCAACGACCAACTCCGGCTCGTTCGGCGTTGGAGACAGTGCTGCACTTCGATTGTACCCTGCCCCTCTTACATTTGAAGACCCAACGCTCGACTGTGCCTCGCTTGCATCAAATGTAACACTTGCACCGAACTATGATTCAAACACGAACACCTTCCGTTTCCAAGAAACTACAATTTCGGTCCTTGATTCATTCGAGATTGATGGTTGTACCATCGTCATCGAAGGTGGTGTGCTACGAGTGACAAGTACTTCAACCACACAACCTGTCATCACTATCTCACAAGGTGGCGAACTCCGATTGACAGATTCACCAGATATTACAGGTCTTGATGGAACAATTGTTCGAGCATCATCCTCGGCGAACCCATTGCGATTCGACCTTCAAGGCGGTACAATCAATGTTATGAACGGCTCACAAATCAAAGATCTGTATCAGGACGGTACAACTGACAGTGCTTTGCTTGTCGGTGATGGCTCCACATTAAAGATGAGCAACAGTGCTACCATTTTCGGAGCACAAGCATCATCTGATGATATGGCTACTGTCAAAGTAAACGGTGGTACAATTGATATTGATTCATCAACCATTCAAAACACAGGTCAAACAGGTACGGCTCTTTGGGTTGAAGCATCAGGTGGTTCAATCGACAATATTGTTGTAAAGAACGCTGCCGTTGGTATTCAATCGTACAACGGTGCTCCTCAAGTCGATGGATTCACTCTAAGTGACAACGATGTTGGTATCGGTGTTTACGGTGGTATGTCCTTACCTACGGTGTACCGTAGCACATTGCTTTCAGGACAAAATGCTGGATGGAAGACCTATGCAATTGATGCCTCGACATTCCTTGGCGGTGGCAACAACTATCTCCAAATCGGTGCCAACGCAATATACGGTGGCGGGGATGCACATCCATACTATTCCTACTCCACAACAAAGTATTACCTCATTTTTGACCGACTCAACATCGAGTTAACTGACAATGCAGGTAACAAATGGAACGTCACGAACCCTTCGCATCTTGGATATTATCCATACAGCAGTTCTGACCCAGCGATCAACACATACTCCCACGTCGGCAACTACGACGGTGGAAACGGTGGTGCTCCGTCTTGGCATTGTAACTACTACGGATACAATTATGGTCCAAACTACAACTATTATGACGGATATTTCTACTACATGTACTACTATTGGCTTGGACAAGGTGTAAGTTACCCAGGATATTACGAGGCTCCTAATCAATTCGGATTTGACTGGGAAAACATCCCAGGTGTGACACCCACAGGTACATATGCTTACTATCCTTACATGTGGTGGGGTTACTACTCACCTTCATTCATGTTCAGTGGTGTGAACACACCTCCTGAAGGCTCGAACGGACAAGGCTCATGGCCAGGCAACGTTGGTAACCCACCAAGCTATGCTGCAAATGGATATCCAACCAATTATGGTCTCTGTATGGCATATGCATACACGTATTACATGAGCAGTGGTCAAGGAGCTCGAATGACCTTCCCGGTTGTTGATATCTCAGCAAGCAACTTGTCAAAGGTGACCATTTACATGGACTTCCTCCACGACGGTGCTGACAACTATCAAGACCGAATGGATTTCGTTGCTCGTGCGTCCTCGTCTGCATCAGACCTTGTCGATGAAGCCTATGTTCGCGAATCAGGTACTCCAATGTTCAAGAACGGTGAGATTACCGGTGCAGACAATGGTATTGATATCGGTGGAAACTTTGCAGCAGCAGACTTCCTTAACATCGATGTCACAAGTCCAACAAATGCTGGGTTGATAGTCACTGGTCAAAGCACAGGTTCTGCAGAATCTCTCAACGTCACAAATGGTGATTATGGAGTTCTCGTCTCAACTTCAGGTTCAGGTTCATTAGATTTGAAGAACCTCGACCTCGATGGACAAGCAAAAGCTGGTGTATACTATGCCAAAGACATCTCGGGTGAACTCACAGGTTCGTTTACGAACATTGCTGGTCCAGCCATAGAATATGGTGCTTCGACCTCAGCTGATGTCGAATTCTCCGATCTTACCATCACGAGTAACGATGTAGGTATCGAAACTGCGGGTTCAGGTAAAATCACTTTGAAAGATTCTACATTCAGCAACACCAACAATGATTTTGTCATCTCAGGTTCATCTGTCATCGACTTCATTGAAGGTGACCTTGGATTATCAACAGTTGATGTGACAGGTTCGGGTAAGCTAAACAGAATGCGTATTGCAAATATCACGGTGACTGCTGATTCCTCGTTCGTGACAGGAACGTCTGTCGTTGTTCGAGATGGAGATGGCAACATACAAGGTGTTGAGACTACCGATTCCAATGGAAAAGCATCAGGTATCACATTCATCACTGATGTTGTATCAAGTACTGGTACTGTCACTCCATCATTGAATGGTTACACTGCATCAACAGTTGCACAAGTCGAATACACATCGTCAACTGCCGACTTCAGATACACGAAGGAAACGCTTTCCCTCGTCGATGATTCATACAACAATGAGGAATCAGTAGATTTGGTCAACCAATTCGATACTCGAATTTGTTACAACTCACAGAGTTCTTCCTACATTCAGGTTGCCTCTTGTCGTTCGTACATCAGTTCATACGGCAGCACAACGTACAGTTCGCCATCTGGATTCAAAGAATGGAGTTACTATCGATCTCACGATGGAAGTGATTTGGCTGGTAAAACCGTCATGATGGACACACCTTACTGGTATCTTGAAGGTGGAGAACACGACTGGAATGGCACTGATTTCATCTTTACCGCATCCTATGCCGGTAACATGGCAAATTACATGTATCCTTACTACTATTACGGTGAAATTGACGTCTACATGAACGATGCATCAGTAACTGCAGCAGCAGTTAGCGATGAAGGAGAGTTGAACGGTGCTAGCCTTGGATACATGTACTATGCATGGAATTTCCAAGCAAACAACACAACCTTCGATGGAATTCAATCATTGAGTTCAGGTGTTGGTTATGGTTCTTACACTGATTACATGCCTGACTTCTTCGATGTCACAAACAGTACGATAACTCACTTCAAGGGTTACACACCATTGAACAATGCTATCCAAATGAGTGACATGTGTATTATCTTGAACGGTGTTGAAGGAACTGATATCAACGATAACACATTCAACAACTGTGGTGTTGGTGTGTTCTCACAACGTTCAGGCTACTACTACACGCACACTTCAAGTGAAATTGGATCGGATAACCTCACAGTGAATAGAAACACCTTCAACGATGGTGGAGAAATTGCAGACATTTGGTTGTACAACACGAACGAAATTCAAGGTGCCGAAATTGACAACAACGTGTTCCACACATCCGCTGGTGGTTCCGCAGTCGCTATTTATCCAGGCAACACAAAAGATGTTGATATCACAAACAACGAAATTTACGGTGGTGACGAGGACCTCCTCTTCATCTATCAGACCCACAATTTCAACATCAGCGGAAACGACATTACTGGTGTGACACAACAGGCTGATACCACAGGTATCTACACATACCAAGGTAGCGGTTCAATCACTGATAACACAATTACTGACACTGAATACTCTGGTATTTACATGGAGCAAATCACCACGCCACCAGCAAGTGGAAACTCACTCTGTTCAATCGGCCGTACGGATTACCGATATAGCGACACATGTGATTGGACTCTTGGAAGTGGAAAGAAGGCTACACTTGACCTTGACACAGACAGTTGGGGCTATGAGATCAGCATCGCTGTTGTTCTCAACAACACCACGACTGTCAATTCTTGGTCAACATACACCTTCAACAGTAACGCTGGTTACCACCCACTTGCAACGTATACCACACCTGGTTACTACAAGTTGTATGTGAACGACTCATACGGTGACGGTGGTGCAACCATTGAAGTGACTGAAACTTCAACAGGTTCGACAACATCATCCGATGCAGTTGTCTCTGGCAACACCATAGGATTGTCCGTAGGCCGAACATCACCTTCTGCAGTCGGTGTGACTTACGCAGATTGTGATGCCATCGGTATCTCTTCGAGTTCAAACACTGTTACGCTTGAAGATAATGCTATGGTCATTGACGATTGTGATGTCAGCGATGTAGGTTCAACATTCACGGGTGTTGGGGCGAGTGGCACTACTGGTGTTTTCTCTGATTCAGCCTTCAATGGCCTCACCCTCAACGGCACGACAATCTCAGGATACGACATTGGTGTGTACAAGGAACTCGGTGTACTCAGCCTCCTAGGCGATGCCGACATTACCGGTGACGCTTACGGTATCTTCGCTGACGACGTTGAAGTCTACTCACTTGGAGCAAGTGTTGCTGCTGACACCACAGACGGTGTTGGTCTCTACCTGCTCAACAGTGATGACTCATGGATTTACCCACTTGATGTTGAAGGTGATGTTGGTGTGTTCGCTAACAACTCCGTGTTCCGATGGGACAACCTCGGTACCGGTGTTTCAGATGCAACAACTGCTTTGAAGACTGAAGACTCAACTGGTTCGATTGAGAACATGACCTTTGGAAGTTCAACAACTTACCAAATCGATGCTGGAAGCAATTCCCAAGTGACATCTATCGGACACACACTCAACCCAAGTGAGTTGCTTGTGGATTCGACAGCGGTCATTGATGAGGCAAATCTGTTCAACATTGAGACAACTCACCTTGGAGCAGCTCCAGCAAACGATGTTGCTCTCATGATTATGTC
>CAZWXR010000009.1:8750-27144 GCA_964637985.1 uncultured Candidatus Poseidoniales archaeon | reverse complement strand
CGGCCTTCTGGTTGCAAACCAGACGCTCTTCCAACTGAGCTAAGCGCCCTTGTAATCCCTGCGGTGAGCCTTCTCTTTTTGAGCCTTCACCCTAATTGCAACGAAGTTTATGCACAATCGATGGTCGCTTCTCGGTCTGGACCAACACCAACACTCGTGCATTTCACACCCACAATTGCTTCAATTTGCTTGATGTAATGTTGAGCAGCGGATGGTAGGACTTCGATGCCTTTGCCACTCGAATTTGCCTCGCGAGCGAGATCGAGCCACTCAGCTAAAGAAAGTGAAGGGAATCCCGGTACGGCGATGTAAATTGGTTTACATCGTTCAAGAGCCGTTGCTGTTGACGGCATTTCATGAATCTCCTTACCGTCGAGTTCGTACGCAACACAAATCTTAATCTCGTCAAGCCCCCCAAGAACATCGAGTTTTGTAAGTGCAAGACCGGTGAATCCGTTGATACGTTGTGCATGTCGCATGACGACTGCATCGAACCAGCCACATCGACGTTTCCTTCCAGTCGTGGTACCAAATTCGTGACCCACTGTTCCAAGGTGGTTGCCGACATCGTCCAATAGTTCTGTCGGCATGGCTCCATTTCCAACCCTTGTGATGTATGCTTTTGTGATACCAGTGACTTCGTTGACATGGCCTGGGTGTATTCCAGCACCATGGCTTGCATTGCCACGACTTGTTACCGATGATGTGACAAACGGATAGGTTCCTTGGTCAATATCGAGAAGACACCCTTGAGCACCTTCGAGAATAACGTGTTCGCCAAGTTTGAGTGCATTGTCAAGCATAAGGCCGGTGTTTGCGATGCAACCCTCGTATGTCTTCGATATCCAATCGATGTCTAATTTGAGTTGGGAAGCGGAGTAGGTTTCAGTTGAGCCAGCGGATTCGAGAGAGGAGTTCATGCGATTTGCGGTGGCTTCTATCCACTCATCCTGACCTTGAATTTCAGCAATATCACCAAAACGTAAACCGATGCGGTTGATTTTATCAGCATAGGTAGGCCCAATACCGCGTCCAGTCGTCCCGATTTTCTTGTCTAAACTATCGAGGTATCGATGGTATGGTAGGATAATATGAGCCCGTTCACTTATGAAAAGACGCTGCCCACGAGGGTCTTCGCCAGAACTTTCATGCCAATCGTTGAGTTCCTTATCCAAAACCCAAGGGTCAATCACCATGCCATCACCCAATACGAGATGGCATTCTTTTCGGGTGATGCCTGATGGAAGAAGATGGAATTTTAGGGTCTGCTCACCAAGAACGACGGTGTGGCCTGCGTTGTTTCCTCCTTGGAAACGTGCGACCCAAGTTGCGGATTCTGCTAATCGATCGACGATTTTTCCTTTTCCTTCATCACCCCATTGGGCTCCCAAGATGACTGTTGCTGGCATGATTCCCAAACGAAAGGCATACGAGTCCGTCTTTGAACTCTATGGCTCAAATCAATGAATCCAATGTTGGAAATGTATGAAAAACAGCCCGAAAAATTGCTTAACTTTGTGATAGAATATTTAGACAAAAAATTCACAAAATAGCGTTCAAGACTTTATTTTCGTATCAGCAAAAAAACCAACAATTTAAATACTCTGAGTTAGGATTAGTTAACAAGAGGTTGTAAAGATGTCAAAGATTGATAGAAACACCGGCTCGCCAAAAAAACCAAACCGAAAAGACCGCCCTGGGTTCGGAGCAGAACGCCCATCTCGACGAATGATCGACGGGCATACTCGACCATGCAGCGAGTGTGGCGTGTTTGACTGGGACCTCGACCAAGGTCGTGGTGAAGTCACATGTAATTCCTGTGGCTATGTTGCAGAAGACAACATCATCGACCCAGGTGCAGAATGGACCAACAGAGACCGAGGTGATGACCGTTCCCGTGTCGGACGCCCGATGACGTACACCCTTGCAGACAAGGGGTTGAACACAACTATTGATGTTCGTGACTTGAACAGTGGGGTATCCGGAAGACATGGAATGTCATCAAGGGCTCGACGAGATTGGAGAAGGCGAAGAGTCATTGATGAACGTTCCAAAACTCGAAAAAGCAGAGAACGAAACCTCGTCAAAGCAAATCAGTTCATTCGCGACCATTCAGGTCTCCCGCCCGCCTTGCAGGAAGAAGCCGCACGCTTGTACCGTATGCTCTCAAGCGAAGGGTTCGTCACAGGCAGATCGATTGCCGGTGTGACTGCTGCATGTACCTACCTCGTTGCACGACAAGAAGAACTACCAAGGCAAATACCGGATGTAGCAACGTCATTTGACATTCCAGAAAAAGACCTCTCAAGGCTGATTCGACAAGTGTCAAGAAAACTCAATATGCACAAGATTTCTTCACCAGACCAGTATTTCGACAAATTTGTTTCCGATCTTTCCCTTGAGCCATCTGTGTTGCTCACTCTCGAACGACTGTGGAAATCCATTGAACCTCACGAAGAATTTTGGCAAGGCAAGAAGCCAACAGGTATAGCTGCTGCCCTCATTTACAAAGCTGCTGCCGCCTCGGGAAGTTCAAGAACACAATCAGAGGTTTGCCATGTTGCCAATGTTTCAGAAGTCACCTTACGAGGATTGCTTCGTACAATCGATGAATTGTTCGGCCTCTTAGGCATTGAAATTGAGTAAAAATAGACTCCAATATCTTGATGAATCATCGTCGGTGAGGGTTATTCATGGGATTCAAGGCTAGAGCCCGTAAACATCGCCAAGATTTAGGTGAAGACACTGAAAAGAAGAGTTCCAAAAACACAGAAGGCGAAATCACCTGTGGTGTAACTTCATGTGATAATTTCGCAGACAAACAATTTGGAGGAAGGTCACTTTCTGTGGATAATGCTGCAGACATGTGGGGTGATGGTTCGTTCACAGAACGCAAGGGCCGAGTGAGGGTTTGCAAGTCCTGCTACAGAAAATGGAAGAAAGAATCGAAGGAAGACGAAATGTACTGAAGTTCACTTTCAGTTTCACTTTCCTCTTATCGAAATGAATGTAGGTCCAGTGCTCACCTTGCAACTATGACGAAACGAGTACCCGTGAGAACACTTCTTTCCACAACTGGAATATGCAGAGCATACAATGACCATACGATTGAATGGGCAACAACGAGCAACAATTTGTTTACGCTACGAATTCAAGCATTACCGACTGTATTGCTCGGCATAAAAGGCCCTCATCATGAGATACAATCGATATTTGTTGGATGTGAAAATGGTGAAGTTCTCCATCTTTCGATACCAAACCTTGTGCTCTTAGAATCATTTTCCTTGGGAACATCCAGTATCCGCAGCATGGCAAGACTCAATGGAACATCTCGAAGTGTTGTCGTTGGTACACAATCTGGAGAAATTTGGTTAGCGGGAGTAAAAGTTCCAAATTCAGTGCTAAAATTATTTGATATTTTTCAGCCAATCACCTCGCTTCAAGTCGAACGCGACCTTGTTCATGTCCAATCTGGATGGTATCAAAGCACACATCATCTTGACGGTGAACATGTGAGACCAAAACTGGCCCTTGCTTGAACTCAGGTTGATGATTGAACGTCTTCAATTTCGAGAAGCGGCCAAGCCGAAGCGGGAGAATGCCAAAGCGAGGTACCACTCGGTCGTTGCCAATGGCTTGGAGGATGTCCACCCCTCTCTTTGCATTCGACGAAGAAATCGATATGTCGCTGAAGAACCTCTTGAACATGTTCTTTACCCTGAATTGATGGACCGTGGAACGGTATGATGAGCGATGGATGTTGTGATTTAACAACCGATAAACTGTCAATAACATCAACGAGAGACCCCCCCGGTAAATCCCATCGCGTTGGTCGGTCAGCCCGCGGCAATAATGTACCGAGAATCCATGTGTCGTTCTCTTGAATGTGAAATGAAATCCCATCAAGTGAATGGCCAGGCGTGTAGACGATTTCCACAGAACATCCACCGAGGTCAAGGACTTCGCTGTTTTCAATTGCAGATGTTTGCGTTGGGGGCATATCAGAATCGTAACGGTTTGCCCATGTGGTAAAAAAATCACCAGTCTCCAAAGCAGATACACCTTCAGGATGCATGAATATCTCATCTGAACTACAATGCTCTTGAATGAATTTTGCAGCACCACAGCAAGGATATCGACGAGATGATAGGAGGATCATGTCCAATTTTTTCCCGTCTAAATGAGACTTGATTCGCTCAACTTGAAGAGATTGATACCATGCCGTGCCTGTATCGATGAGGATGGATTTGTTTGTGCCAGAAATGAATACAGCGTTTGAATCGTGATGGATGGCTGGCAAGCGAACAATCTTCACACTTTTTCCAATGAGAAAAATCTCTTGAACATACCGTCGTATGAATTTGTGTCATCCAATCCTTTTCGGTTGCGATTAAATAGGGGGAGGAGGTCGGAGAGCCATGGCACGTTTCCCTGAAGCTGAAGCTCGAATGCTTCACAGAAAAATCTGCATGCGATGCAATGCTAGGAACGCTGTTCGTGCATCACGATGTCGAAAATGCCTCTACAAAGGTCTTCGACCAAAGAACATTGAGCGTAAAGGAAACTGATTATAGCAGTTTACTCAATACCAACCCTGTCGGGTCCCCAAACAACATGAGCGGGATGAGTGCAGGAAACAAAAATACGAGAAGCGGAATTTTGAAACTTATCCATACGCTGTCAACACCCATTTCACGTAATTCTGCAACTTGTGATTTCACTTCATCAACACTGGGTGTGAATTTTGGAGCCCGAGATGCATGATGAATCTTCTTTTCACCGTCTCCACCAACAATAATTTTCGTGAGCATCCAGACATGTCGATTCTCTACCTCATCAATTGGAATCATGGTTGAGTGCCATGCAAGTCGAAGATCTGAAAACGAAGCGATGTTTTTTTGAGAAAAATTTCGAATCAACATATAGACTGGAATCAATAAAAACACCATTGCCCCCCACATGAGCAGCGAAAACGATGGAGGAAGTGTCAGAGAAGTCGATGATTCATCGATGATTTGAAACAATTCGATTGAAGCCCATGTTGGATACATCAACGACACCCACATCAGTGCCTTTGCATCAGCCCCTCCGTGAAGCAATCGGAACCGCCATGCAAAGTCAATGAGAATCATCACAAACAACAATCCCAGCGTTTGCCACCACATCGCTGCTAATTCTTCTGCTTGGCCGGTTAATACATCAATGATGTTTGTACTCTGATAGAGTATTGCCCCCCAAACAACACCAGCAAATGATGCGATGTACCATAGAAAAACAAAAGCATCGACTTTCGAACCGCTCTTGACATCTTGAATTGTCGGACGACCAAATACTGAACCACTTGCGTACGCCACCACGGCTGAAGCCGTCAAAAGAATAGCAATATTTCCATCGTTGAGAAGTATTTCAAATGCCCAGATGAATATTGCTGGTTTGCCCCATCGAACCCAGTGCTCATTTGGCACCCGGCGTTCCTTATGGTCCATCCAAGCAGCAAGACCCAACCCGATAAAGACGAGAAGGGCTCGCGAAGTGGTGAGGACCAACTGCTCAACCTCAGCCATGATGAGCAATTTAGGAACATGGATTTAAAGACGGCAGCCCTAGAGGATTACACGGTGGTAGTATGTCCATAGAAGAACGCCTCCTCCAAGTAGCAACTGTCATCAATGAAATTGATGACCCAAAAGTTCCTCGAAATATACGACGGCAAGCAAAGGAAACCTGCGAACAGTGGTTGCTCAACAAATCCAAAAAACTCGATGTTCGCATTGCAATGTCTCAGTCAAAGTTAGAAGAATTGTATGAAGATCCAAACATTCCTCCTGAATTCGGAACGCTGATTCTACAAATCAATACAGAACTTGAGCGGTTGCTCACAGAACTTCTGTGAAATTTTATTCTTCTTCATCTTCGCTTGCGTGATGAATAAATTCAGCGAGTTTTCCTTTCATAGCAGGGGTTAATTTTCCCTCGCTCAAGTTGTTCACAAATTCTCCAAACCACTTCTCTTGGGCATAAACAGATCTACAGGAGGATATGAGGTCAATTTGGTCTGACGTTATTCGTCCACGACGTAAAGCGAATTGAGCCGAAATTCGTGCCGACATAAGCTTGACATAATCGTCTGAAACGCCGAGTTTTTGTTTTAATTCAAGCAGCATTTTCTCTTCATATTCTGTAATCCTTCCGTCTTTAATTGCATCTCGCCACGCTTCCTCAATTGTTGGAGCTCGTTCAGAGAGAAGAATTGCAAGTGGTCGTGTTTCCTCTATGTTTTCTAAAACAATCTTCAAAATTACAACAAGAGGAATCGATAGAATCATGCCGATGATACCCCATAGCCAGAATGAAAATGCAGTGACAACGAGAAGAAGCACAGGAGAAATATCGAGTGCTCGGCCAGCCCACTTTGTCTCGATGATATTTCCCCAAACCTGTTGGTTCACGAGCAAGAGAATTGTAAGGAGAATGACCATCGACGGATCGAGCAATACAAAACCGAGGATAATCGGTGGAATCGTCGCAATCAATGAACCAATATACGGAACATAATTGAATAAGAATGTCAGTAGTGCCCAAGTAAACCACAAATCAATACCAAAAATCATCATGACGATACCAGCAAAAAATGCAGTACCCAAACCGACTCCAGTCTTTACAATAACATAGGTGTTGATGCTTGCTTCAATTTGGTCACGGATTATTTGCACTTGTTCACTCACACCGCCTGGCCAAGCACGTTCGATTCGACCTGGTAGAAGACTTGCCTCAAATATGACGAAAATAAGGAAGAACGAAACTGTCAATCCATCAACGAGGAAGGAACCCGCATTTGATATCGTTTCAAGGAAAATACTTGTTGAAGCTGAACTTGAGTCGAGCAGACCTAAGTGTTCTAGGTCTTCTGTGAGTGTAGTGTTTTGTGCATTACCGTCTGATGAAATAAAATCGCCAATGAACGGATAGGATTTCAAATTCTGCCATTTATCGTTGAGTTGGTCTGAATAATCATCCATTTTGTCCTCATCGTCAAGAACTGATTGTGCTTGTTGGTAAGCGAAAAAGCCCGCAGAAGATACGACAAGAAAGGCAAGAAGAAGCATAGTAAAATATGAAAGAAAGATAGGAAAACCATTCTTTGATAAATATTCAGAACCTGGTTTGAGGACGAAATATATTGCTAGAGCAATGAAAAGTGGTTGGAACACGTCTTGCAGATAAATCAACCACACCGTTATGACGGTCATGATGAGAAGAGCGTGTGATAGCGTAGCAACTCGTGCACGAAAATCTCCCGAATCCCAAATGGGTTCATCCTCTTCCATGGAGTTTGGTCCATCTTGTGCTATATGAGTCATTTGACAAAATCACTCGTCAATCTCGTCATTCAAAACCTTAGGTAATCGAAGTGTGAATGTTGCGGAGAGGAGGAGAATTAGTGCACACAGATGAAACGCTGTATGGTAATCAAACGGTGCCATCCCATCTACTGTTGCCACCCAAATGATTCCCCCTGTTAAAGGGCCAAATATTCGTGCAAATGCACCCATGGATTCAGAAGCACCCATAACTTGACCCAATGGAAACTTTTCTGCTTTTGCTAACTCGGTAAGGAAACTCGAAGACGATGGTTGAAAAATACCGCTACCTAAGGCCATAAGCAGAACAATAGGCAGAAGAACAAACCAAGTGTATTCATGTGGCGTATAAGGAATAAGTGCAAGACCGGTGCCGGTCAATAATGCTGAGATTGGGATGAGGCGTCTTGACCCAAAGCGTTTGGTGAGTGGACCGATGAGGAAACCTTGAGTGATGATGCCAACGATTCCTATGAAAGCAAAAATTCGTCCATTTTGGGCTTCAGTGAATGATAAACCACCATTATCGGTACTCATTTCAGTAAATAAAATGAATACAGCGTGCATAATCGTAAACCCATATGTAAACAACATAGCAACGACAATCATTGCTCCAACGGTTGGATGACGCAACATCTTCCACGCATTCTTACCCATATCGGTAAACTGACCAACCCAACTTCTATTTTCAACCGTTTGAGTAGTGGCTGGTTTTGATTCCTCAAGATATTTCCAAGCGAGAAGGAATGCGAACGTCGACAAGGCACTTGCAATGACGCAGGGTAAGAGATATGGGTATGTTTCAAAAATTGTGTTCTCGAATATCTCCCAACGTTCGGCTGGACTTGAAAATTCACCGCCAATAAATGGACCAAATGTAAATCCTAAACCAAATGCTGCTCCAATGAGACCCATCCTTGATGCAAGTTGTTGTGGTGTACTCACATCGCCAATGTAGGCTCTTGCTACGGCAATATTTCCGTTGAATACACCCGCCATGAATCGAGCAAAAAAGGCCATCAGGAGTGTGTTGGCAAATCCAAACATGGTGTAGAACACAGTGTTACCGACGAGTCCAACCATCAGAACAGGACGGCGTCCAATGCGGTCGGACAGCGATCCCCAAAACGGAGAAAACAGAAATTGTGCGGCTGAATATGAGGTCATCAACAAACCGACCCATAAACCGACTTCGACAATACCATCTTTCTGTGCTAAATCAATGACGAGGTATGTAAGAAATGGGATGATAATGCCGAACCCAATCATATCGATCATGGTCACGAGAAACAAGACAGTGAGAGCGGATTTTGAAGCATTACGCTCAACAATCGTCTGCTCCATAACCTACGGGAGAAAATGTTACCTTTCAATTTGACCGAGATTCTGCGACGAATGTCTTTGATTAAGCCGATGTTATGTTGGTCGAAACATCCGGAGTAAGTCGGTCGATAACCGCTGATAAGCGTTCGACGAGGCCTTCTTTCTGTTCGTGCTTGATAAGTGCATATTCCATCACTTCATCAAGTGTATCCACGGCAACAACTTCAACCATTTTCTCAAATGCGTCATCAAGCAGGACATCTTGCATGTTCGCCCTTGGTACAACAATTGTTTTGACACCTGAGCGTGCGGCTGCTTCAATTTTGGCCGTTACACCTCCAATAGGGAGGACTTCACCACGGACAGAAAGTGATCCAGTCATTGCGAGGTCTTGGCGAATAGGGATGTTTTCTAGTGCAGAAATCACGGCAGTTGCAATCGTAATTGAAGCAGAATCACCATCCACGCCATGTGTATCGACGAATTGAATGTGGATGTCATAATCTGAGATATCTTTTCCAGTGAGTTTCTTGATCACTGCACTGACGTTGGTTACACTCTCCTTTGCAAGGTCGGACAGACCACCGGTTGCGTGGATTTTACCACCTCCACCTTGCGAAGGTGTGACAAGTGCTTCAACTGGTAACATAATACCACTAAAGTCTGAAAGCCCTGAGTTGGCACCGAGAACTGCAAGTCCATTGACTCGGCCTACTCGTTCACCTGAATTGACGAGAAGTGAATAATCAAGACGTCGTTCAATCATTCGATCTGCCACTTGTTGCTCGAGTGGTTTGGCGATATTTCGTGCACCTATGACATGGGCTGAGGTGGTGAATTGCGCGCCCTCTTCAATGGCCAAATCTCCAGCAATACGCACGAGACCACCTAGTTCTCTCAATCGAAGGGAAAGTTTTCCTCGGCGACCAGCACGTCGTTGCGCCTCCCTAAGAATCATTGCAACTGCAGATTTGTCGAAATGAGGAATTTCTCGGACAGTGTCGAGGTCTCTGCGGACTTCTTGAGCGATGAATCGAATCAATCGTCGACGGTTGCGTGCAGTATCTGGCATCTCAGAGTTCACATAAACTTCGTATCCATACCCTCGAATACGACTTCGTAGAGCAGGATGCATGCCTTGAATTGCATCGAGGTTTCCTGCTGCAATGAGGATGAAGTCACAAGGAACTGGTTCAGTCTTCGTCAGAGCACCACTCGAACGCTCTGAGCGACCAGATATCGGGAAAGCACGCTCTTGCATTGCTGTGAGCAATGCTTGCTGCTCTTCTAATCTTAAGAGATTGATTTCATCGATGTAGAGTACACCTTTGTGTGCTCTGTGTATTGCCCCTGGTTCAACTCTATCATGGGCCGGAGTTTCCATACCACCCGATTGAAACGGGTCATGTCGGACATCGCCTAGGAGTGAACCAGAGAGTGTTGCTGTGGCATCGACAAATGGAGGCAAATCGTTTGGGTCGTGTTTAACGAGAACTTTTGGAATTCGACTCTCATCTGCTGCCCCTAATCGGCTTCGAATAAACATGTAGCCAAAGGCAAGGAGGAACCCACCAAAAAGAAGTGTGAAGAAATCACCGCTCTGTAAGGCGGCGATTAGAAGGAGGAAACCGATTGCAGCAAAAGCTACAAGGAGTACTTTCTGAGATTTTTCTCTTTGAATACGAATAGCCTCTTTTTGTATTTTGACGATTCGGTCGCCACGTCCTGCAGGAACTGTTCGAACACGGGGTTCATTTTCGTCACCTTCATTGGGGTAAACGAGCACGTCTTCCATCGCATCTCGTGGTAGTAAATCTGTCATCGAGCGAGCGAGCATTGACTTCCCTGTGCCCGGATCTCCAATCATCAGCATGTGACGTCGTTGTTCTGCTGCTTTCCGAATGACAACTGAACCTGCTTCTTGCCCGATGACTTGGTCGACGAGTCGTTCTGGAATTGGAACATCAGCTGTTGATTCAAATTCGACACTTGCTATCCATTCTTCGACACTTTCAGAGAGGACCTCATCGCCGTCCTGTTGATTGTCAGGGGACCAAACAGTTACTGGTGTGCTATCGCTGACATCATCGGATTGTTCATCGGAAATCTCCTTGTCGAGATTGTCCTCGTGAGCAGTGCTCACGTCCTCATTATCATCAGCCACGGTATACCCTCGGTGTTGCTCCCATTTATTGCTATGGTTTCAACCATAGATAAATTTAGACTCAGTTTAGAACTGATTCAAACTATCCAAGTATTGTTGACCATAGTATTGCCACTGTTCCATTGTCCATCCTGCGGGTAGACCACCTGGTGGAAGTGGAGGGCCTGCTGCAACTTGTGCAGGAGCAGGAGGCAAAGGAGCTGCCGGCTGTGGAATTTGAACGAGTGGTTTCTGGAAGATATCTGCTGCACCTCCATACATTGAATTCGCTGTTTGGTCATAGGCAGGCAATGTCGAATCATCCCAAACTTGAACTTCGGGTTGGTCGCCACCTCTTCTCATCATCATCACACCAAGGAGCGTTGCGATAACAAGAATACCAATCACGAGGTACACCATGTTCATGTCGAGAGAACTGGATGAATCATCGTTATCTGTTGTGCCTTGGACTTCGTCTGCTGGACAATCAGCACGAGGGTCATCACAAGCAACTGATAGTTGAGAGATAATCTCAGCAAGTTCGTCTTCCAGCAGAGAAGTGTCGCCATCACTTTCAGCGATTTGGGCTTCATAGGAGGTTTTCTTCTCATTGAGATCTTCGAGATACTTACCAAGCAAAACGTCATCCATATCAGTTACTGGCGGGAGTTCTTCAGTGAATTGCCACTTGATAGGGTTACCGAGAAGTTTGTATTCGTCGCCGTTTGTATCGACGGCCATTGCTGATGCTGTGATGTAATCCATGTAACGTACGCCGTTTGGTCGTGCATATGTTTCTCCACCATCGTATGCCGATGGAATCATCATCTCTTGGGTCCAACCAAGATTGGATTTCGACATCTCAAGTTCTTGTGTCCAAAAGCCGTCACATGTACCGCTAATGTCGTTACAAAGACTCCAAGTGATTTCAATGAGAACAAAAGTCGTCTCGTCATCAACGAGGAAAATATTTGCATTAGGTGTTTGAGAGATGTATGTGTCTTCAAGAGAAATGTAAAGATGGCCGCTTCCGTCGTCTTGAGTCGAGATGTAGAATGGGTATGCATCGAAGACATTGACATTCATTGTGTATGTGTTTGTATCGTACTTGTCCGAAGCACTGATGGTTACCGTCTGCATACCTGATGAATCAAACAAGAGGGTCAAACTACCATCGAGCAAATTGTACCTTGCAGCACCTGGCTCGGATGGTGTAACGGTAATGAATGCTTCATTTGCAGGGTCGTCGACATCAGTCAAACGATTGTTGAGATTGATGACCATTTGCTTGCCTCGCTTGAGGTCGAAATTTTCGATATCCGTCATGTCGATTCTTGGAGCGTCATTCTTTGGGCTAACTTGTATGCGGACAGTTTGGTCAGCATATTGTTCGCCATCGCTTGCACGAATCGTCACTGTAGATTCTCCATTAACATCATCATCAACGGTCTCGAAACCAAGGATGTTGTTTTTGAGTTCAACCTTAATGACTTCGGGGTTGGTGTTCTCCATGATTTGTAGGGATAGGCCATCAACACTTACTGGTTGACCCTCATCATCGGTGTCTGAGAGATAGTTGAGAACTGTGAGAAGACCACTGCCACCCTCGTCAACGAGTTGAGTTGGTAGTCCTTGCCAGCGTGGCTGTCCATTTTCAATGACGTTGAAGAGGAGTGTCCCGTACGGGAGAAGGCCTGTGTCAGAGTAATCTCCGCCATCATCGACGGTCACTTCTATGCCCTGTTGACCAATTGGGCAACCTTGGATTTCATCCCATTCGAACAAAACTTCGATTTCAGTGGTTGCTGGGTACCAGCCAAGGAATGCATCATGTGTCGATTCGACAATCAGCTCATTCAGTGGTGTTTCGGGGTCGACGATGTGGCCTGTCATATCGAGTCGTGTTGGAATATCACACATGACTGAAGGGACAGGTTCGGGGATAACTGCAGGTCGTCCATTTGCAAGTTCAAAACCGTTCGAATCTGACGCAATGCTCCAATCACTGGTTTGCCCTCGGCTATCGACTGCACGTGACCGAATGTCGTAATTGCCTGAAGCCATGTCAGCAGTAGGTCTGATGTTGTATTCTCGGCCTTCGTTGATTGTTCCTTGATAGACGATTGTTTCGCCACCTGTTGTGAGCGAGCCATCCCATTGGTCAAGACCGGAAGGTGATATTTCGACTTCAAATGTCATTGTTTCGATAGTGTCAACATTGTCGTTAGCATCACCTCGTGCAAGAACTGTGATTGACTCGCCTCGCTCGATGACGTTTGGACCAGTGACCGTTGGGGTCATTGATTGTGGTGCTCGGTCATGATCGAAATCGATTGTAGCGAAGTTGTTTGTTGCACGAATATCTCCCACGAGATTCTTCATTCGAACACCGATTTGTGTTGTCCATGAGTTGAGTGGGAGGTTGGATGTATCAAAAGTCGTTGAGAATGTAGCAGGCGTGCCGCTTGAGCCACTGATGAGGGATGGTACTGAATTTGATGAGTCGATGACCACTTCAGTTACACCGTTTCTGTAATAAAATTCAACACTACCACCATCGGAATAGTCAAGGTCGCCAGTGTTACTCAATTCTGCTTCAAGGGTAAGAATGTCCCCTGGCACATAAGAACCGACTGCTGATGGGTTTGTGATGCTGAAGTCAGTGACAGCGACATCCATTTTTGGACCCATTGTTGAATCAATGGCGTGATAGACGTGTGCACTTGAGCCTCCAACGGAGACTTGATTGCCTGACATGAGCACAGCAACGACAACTGCTTTGTTGATTCCGCCTGGCACAACGCTTGTCGGTACAGAGGTCCACGTTTCGAATTGTTCTGTTGCAGAAACTGTGACACTATGGAATGATGTACCGCTTCCAGCAGACTTTGATTTGTAGGTGTCGCCAGATGTCAACCATGCCATCCAGCAGTTGTAACCGTGTGGGATACCAGAAGAGTAGGAGTATCCAGTACAGTCTTTGTCGACGAGAGCTGCGTACAACTTCATGTTCGTTGCTGGTGAACTTGAACCGATATATCGGTAGCCGATGCTGATGTCGTAGTTGTTGCCGTTTTGGCTAACTGCAGCTGACATCGAATAGTCATTGACGGTTGAATGCATGCCACCGCCGCTTGAGAAGAGTTGGTCATAAGTGTCGTAGTTTGCACTTGCACCTGATTGACGCTTGTCGGTTCGGTCACCAAAGTATGCGTCCGGAGCACCACCGGTAGACCACGCCCAGTTGTAAGGTGCAACATTTCCAGCACGAGCTGTGTCTGTGTCACCATAGGATTGGGACATGTATGTGACATAGACATATTCATCGGGGAAGTTACCCTTCAACAAATGATGGGTGTCAGACCCACCACCTTGCTTGGAACAGTGGCCACAATTATCAGATGAGATATATTGTGCAAAGACCACGTGTCCGGGACTTGTTGCAGATGATGCTTGTTCAACATTTTCTTGTTCATTTTCAAGTTCAACTTGCGTGCCGGATGGTATACTTGCAAATAGACTCACAAGAAATAGGCTCACAAGGAGAACTGAGATATAGGCTGGGCTACTCTTCATATTCTACCGAGGTCATCCATAGTTTAAGAACAAAGCGACTCCAAGTCCACCTATTTTTCATGAGAATCCTCCTTAAACAATGATTTTTTCGCAAAATCATGGTGGACGAATTTGTCTTGCTTGAGGAAGAGTCAGGAAAGATATATTGCGTACAATTGGTTGATGAATCGATGAAAATAAAGGGACTTGGAATCGTTAATCCTCTCAATGAATTTCAGCACCTTGCTCTCGGTCAGTTCAAAGAGGTTTGTGGAAAACAACTTCGTAGAATTCCACCTCGGCTACCTACCCTCATACGATCTATGAAACGGAGAGCACAAACAATCTCCGACAAGGATGCTGGAATTCTTATTGCAAAACTCGGCATAGGTGACGGAGATACCGTTGTTGAGGCCGGTCTTGGAAGTGGCGGATTATCGCTTCACCTCGCAAGAGTTCTGGGTAGGCACGGAACAATCGTGACAATCGAAGCACGAGATGAACACGCTGAGGTCGGCTTGGAAAATCTTGAGCGGGCCAGACAACTTTGGCCCGGATTCCCCCTTCACACTCACCATTCGGGAACTGTTGAGGAGGTAGCACCACGTCTTGAACATGAAGAATTCAAAGCCGATGCAGTCATCCTCGATTTACCAAATCACCCTCCCGCCGTCCATGCTACGGCGTGTTTACTCAAAACAGGTGGGCGTCTTGCTTGTTACTGCCCTGTATCGAATCAACTTGAACAGGCTTGGATTGCATGTGAAGAAAATAACCTCGACATCGAATGGGCTGGGGAACTTATCGACCGACAATGGGGAAGAGCATCAAAAGGTGGTATGCGACCAGTGAATGGCCCTTTTGGCCACACTGCCTTTCTCCTCGTCGCTGTCAAACGTTAGAATTTCTGAGAAGGCGGCCCAACAACTCGAATCATTGAATCACACTTTGGACATGTGAATTTGAACGGTGGCGTTGAATTACGAGGCACACCTAGTTTTGTATCGCAGGAAGGACATCGGACTTTGTTGTCATCACCGATTCGGCATTCATTGAAACCAAGGACATCGTCTTTTACGTCATCATCAACATCATCGATAACACCGTCATCATCACGTGCTTCGAGAATTGAATTTGACTTTCTTCGAAGCAAGAGGAATAACAGGAGGGCAATCATCCAACCGGCTGAGGAGAATGCAATGGCTTGTGATTGTGTCACATCGATATCAAGGGGCAAGGAAAGGCCGTTCGGTGGCAAATCAGGACCTTGAATGTTCACCTCGATCACCGATGATTCATCTTGAACCACGATACTCGATATTTCACTTGTCGCCCTCAGTTGAAGGTTTGCCTTCGCTGAATTTGATACGAGAGAATTCAAAGTCACCTTGAACTCGATGGATTGACCTTGTTGGAGAGAGAATTCATTTGTCGCCGAGTTGTCTGAAAGTCGCAACCATGAGACTTCAAAATTAGCCTCACCTTCGCCATACAATTCGACTGAGCCTACTGCATCTGCGTTTGCATCATTGGTCAATCGAGCGATGAAAGATGAACCACCTTCAAACGGCATCGTGATGAACTCATCATCGATTGAAATTGAGACAGCCTTTTCGCTCGACCATGTAGGTAAGACAGTGTAAATTGTTGATTGTTCCATGACGACATTACTTCTCGCTGCACTCGTCACGCGGAAGGTCAATTCTTGGGAACCTGCACTTGAGGATTGAGGGACATCACAAGCCCACTGCAAAGGCGAAGAAGTCCCTCCGGGTCCAAGTTCTACTGTTTGTCCGAGGCCACAATCAATGCCAACAGTCGTGATGTACAATGCATCAGTCGAGGTACCGCTGTTGGTTAAAATCACGCTACCATAAATGGAATCTCCCGGTGCAACGACATCATTATCGTTGTAGATGACAAGTTCACTCGACACGCTGAGTGGCTCAATCATCAATACATGTTGATCTGCAACCGAAGTGTCAGTCGTGGAAGTGGCATAAATTTCCAAATTTATGTTTGATGCAGGTGCTCCGTTATTTCCTTCTCGGACGCCAATTGTCACGAGTTGAGTGCTACCAGGAGAAATCGTAACAGTTGTTCGCGAGAGTGTTGTTGAGTAGTAGGCCGAGGATGCAGATGTATCCAACTCGATGAGATACGTATCGGAAATTGTGCCCACATTTGTCACTTCAACAGTGACATTCACCGTGTAAAGTGGCGATGGTGAAACACTGCTATCGAGACTTGATACTTGCACGCCATATCGTTGCTCCACAATCAAATCGAGAGTTTGTGAAACACTGAAAGCTCCGTGGGAGAGCGTCACTGTCACCGAATATGTTCCCGGATTCGTCGACGGTGCTGCGACCAAATTCAAACCGATTTCATCACTTGCATCCACGAGGAGTTCAAACGGATTTTCTCCAAATGAAAATGCAGAGTTTAAGCCCGATGGAAGACCAGAAATTGAAGCATCTAAGGTCAAGTCTTGACTTCCAATGTTTTCCAGTTCAAAGATGACCGAGGAGTTTGTTCCGGGTGATATGAGGATTCGATTTTCAGAAGGACCATTCATCGTTAACAACGGAACCTCCAAAATATCGAGGTCGACCATGGCTTGGGATGTCTGCCCTCCATATGTGACCTCAAACAATTGTTGTACTTCGCCTGAGATTGATGCATCAGCATCAATTGACACTTGCCATACTCCAAACGAGCCGGGCTCTATTGATAGTTGACGAGGTTGAGAAGTTGATGATGACGATGAAATGATAGTGTTCGTCACACCATCGATGTCACTAAAATCGAGGTAGTAATCTGCAGCATCACTTCCGTTGTTGTATAATCGAAGATCAAATGTTTCGGACGTGCCCGGTAAAACTTCTATTGCTTGTGAGGGCGAGACGAGCGAGAAATGTACAAATTCATCGATCTCGATATCAAAATACACAGGTGAAAGAAAATAACTACCACCTATTCTAATTCCATAGAACATAAATTCGCATGAATCATCCTTGGAAGCATCTTGGTCAACTGTAACATTCACAGTGACATTGATGACGTCGGCTGCTGCAAATCCATTCGTCTGTTGATTTGGTAGACTTGCGTCACAAGGACCATCACCGATGTGGTCGAAATACCAAGTCATGTTCAATTGAACGTTTCCAGTATTTGTCACCTGAATCGATGTCGATGTCGTCTGACCTGCAAAGAAATCATCGTCATGGCGAAGAAATTCTGGTACAACATCAGGATGTTCATCAACTTCAACAACAATGAGGGTGGACGTCGAAATGTTACCATTCAAAGAACCTGCGTACATCCGAAACCCGTAGAATTCAGGGGTAGCATCCGATGGAACAGTAATGGTGAGATTCACTTCGCGAGTCGCCAGACTCGACATGTTTGACAAAAAATCGGTGTCGAAATGAAGTGACCAACCCGCTGGTATAGGATATGGTGGGCTCGTGTACGAGCGCCCAGATGGTGAAGGCATTGTGACCGAGGAAGCATTACCGCTGCCGTTGCCGGATGAATTACCTGTTGTGTTGGTCGAATAATTAGCCCACCAACCTGACAAATCTGGTTCTTGACCGATATCGAGGAGGATAGAGTCTTCGACAGAACCTAGATTCATGACATCAAGGGTGAATGTTTGTGTGGTGCCGCTCGACATATTTTTGAGTGACGTATCGGGTGATTGGTGTCGAATTTCAGGAAGATATGATGGCAAGACACTCACAAAAATTTCGATGGACGATGAATCTCCGGTGTCTGTTTCCTCGACGTTCAGGATAAATGAAGAAGAATTCACTGAACTTGCAGAATTTGACAATCGAATCACGATTGTTGTTGATGTTGATGTTGTTGGTACAACGTTCGTTACATTGGACTGCGTCAAATTCACCTGCCACACATCGTCCAAAGAACTCGAGTCGATACTTAGGTTGTAATCATCAATGACCGAGCCATTATTTGCGATGGTGAGGGTGATGTTGGTGGAATTTCC